>JBBKXI010000186.1:0-8117 GCA_037969415.1 Acidimicrobiia bacterium
GAGCAGCACGCGGAGCGAGTTTTAGAGGTGGAACGCGAAGCGGAGGGTGGGCGCCTAGACACCCACTCAGTTCGAAAGGGTATTCCACCGAAGCGAAGCGGAGGGAGAGTTGCT
Organism: Acidimicrobiia bacterium; assembly: GCA_037969415.1. GTDB lineage: Bacteria > Actinomycetota > Acidimicrobiia > Spongiisociales > ZC4RG35 > MA-ANB-1. The sequence continues at coordinate 115 of JBBKXI010000186.1, forward strand.
AACCCGCCAGGGATTGGATGTAGGCCACCAGATCGTTGATTTCGGCCTCGGTCAGGCTATCGGCGTAAGTGGTGGGCATAATCGCTGGAAAGCCCTCAACGATCTGTGCCCCGGGGTCGACGATGGAGTTGAACAGGTATGCATTGTCTGCGACGACAGTTTCGCCGGACTCAAGGGGACGGGTAGATCCGGCTAGACCCTTCCAGGTGGGTCCGGTACTCGGTGTTCCGTCGACGGTATGACAGGCCGCGCAGCCCTTGTCGATCGCAAGTTGCATTCCACGCGCCACAGCTTCTGTATCCACCTCTTCGACCGGTGACGTCGGGCTCGTAACGACCCCGCCGATCTCACCATCGGCGAAGAGCCAGAATCCGGCTCCGATCAAGAGAACGACGAATAAGGCGAGGCCAGCTTCAGCAGTGTGTTTCATTCGACCTCATCATTCTGGGAGAACGGTAAACAATTAGCCGGCTAAACCTAAGCTTTGGGAGGTGGAATTAACCTATCTGGGCGCCAAAAGCACTCTCAGCCGACGCACATTCATCCGCACGGGCGCCGCATTGGCCTTAGGCGGTGTGTTTCTATTGTCCCGTTCGGCGAGTGCTGGTGCGGTTACGATCAATCCTCGTTCCAGTTGGGCGACCAACCGACCTCCCAAGGGACCGCTGTCTGCAGAAGACGTCAAATTTCTGCTCGTCCATCACTCCGCTTCCCAAAACGGCCATACCGGTGCTGATGCCCCGGACATCCTTCGCTCGTTTTACGATTTTCACACCGGACCGGAAAAAGGTTGGAACGACATCGCGTACAACTTCCTCATTGATGCCGACGGGGGGATCTGGGAAGGAAGGTCGGGGAGTCTCAACGGTCCCGTCGCCGGAGATGCCACCGGGGGGAATCAGGGCTTTAGCCAACTCGTCTGTGTCATCGGTGACTACAACAGCGCGAGTCCCAGCGTCGCATCTAAGAACTCTCTCGCCATTCTCCTCGCCTGGCTGGCTGATCGGTATGGGGTGGATACTTCTCCGGGTGCCAAGGTCACCTTTGTTTCGCGGGGGTCCAATCTTTGGCCAGCGGGGTCTTCGGTGACTACTCCGACCACGACCGGCCATCGAACAATGAGTCAGACCACATGTCCCGGTAACAATCTCTATGCGTATGTAACCGGGAGTCTGGTGGCTGATGTGAATGCGGCGCGCGGTGGTGTTGCGTCGACGGTCACAACCTCCAACACATCGGTCCCCGTCGCACCGGAGTCTTCAACTTCGGTTTCGGAGGTCGCTTCTTCCCAGACTATCGACCTGACCACAACCATCGCCGACCCCATCCCTACGACTGCGTCAACTCTTGGTGCAACGACCTCGAAGGTGACCACGACTTCCACTCCGGGCACAACCAATTCGTCGACCACCACGATCCTTCCGCTGGCCACGGAGACAGTCACTCCGGCGACCTCCCCTCTCATCTGGGGCGGGCTGGGTTTGGCCGGGCTGGTCTCGGGTCTCCTGGCATGGCGGCTTCGCCGGATGGGCAGCTAGAAGCAGATCCACCTCTGGAACTCACGGGCATAAATGGTCCCGGCGTTGGGTTGATAGCGGAGAAGGAGGCCCAATGGAGCAATTCGATTTAGCGATGCTGTTGATCCGGCTCTGGGTCGGGTCAGTCATGGTTCTCCATGGAATCAACCACGCACGCAACGTCGAAGGCACCACCCGGTGGTTCGATTCGGTGGGTTTCAAGCATGCCGGAATAAATGCCAGATTTTCCGCAGCGGGAGAGATAGCGATTGGACTCTCAATAGCCACCGGATTCCTTACATCGTTGGGCGCGGCGGGAATGGGGGCGATCATGTTTGTTGCCTTCTGGTCGATCCACAGATTCGCAGGATTCTTTGTCTTCCACCGACCCGATGAGGGTTATGAGTACGTGGTCACCCTTGCCGTCGTGGGTCTCGCCCTTGCATTGGTCGGACCCGGCTCCTGGTCGATCGACAACGCCCTGGGTGTTGCAGGCGACCTTGACGGTTGGGTTGGTGGCATCATCTTCACCGCAGGATTGGTTGCCGGATATCTGCAAACTCTCGTGCTGTGGAAACGACCTAAAAAGGAGGGCGACGAGTGAGCGCCGATCTGTGGGCTCCCCTGCCCGAATCATTTGCAACATCGAGAAAGCATCTTCATCAGATTGCCTTTTTCGCGATTAGCCCTGCCCGATACGACGGGGTTGAGCGAATGGGCCTGTCGCCAACCATAAGTGGGTTTGGGACACCAGAATTCAGCGGAAAAGTAGCCAGAGTTGAAGGGGATTTATTGGTTATGGAGAAGGATGGAAACGTCGCTACCCAGGGGATTACAACTGTCCGCTCGGCGGCGGAGTTCTTCCTGGGCAACTATCGGGAGGTGTGGTTCGAAAACTTCCATGACCCTCTGACCCCGATCGACCCCGATGAAATGTTGTCGGTACATGCCGATGACTCAACTCTGATCGGTGAATGGTTTTCGTTCGGCTTCTCGGTCCTCAACAACCTAAGGGGATCGGGTGCTCCCGACGACGACGTTTCCGAGGCCCAGATCTGGCCTGAGCATTTTGACGCCGCAACCGAACTCGGCTCTGCTGACGCCGGTCGTAGGGCGAGCTATGGGGCGTCGCCCGGTGACCCCGGTGTAGCCGAGCCCTATCTCTATGTTGCCCCATGGGGTGAGTTCGACAAAAGCGACCCATACTGGAATGGGTCCAGCTTCAGCGGTTCAATCCTCACTCATGGGGAATTGATCCGAGCCGACGACCCCGAATCAAAGGCGTACGGCTTTCTCAGGGCGGGTTACGAAAGACTCCACTAGCCCAGCTGCGGGCGGATCTGCTCGATAAGCCCGTCCGCGGCTGCCATGACGATCCGTATCGTCTCCTCGTAGCCTTCGGTCGGACCGCCCCATGGATCGGGTATCTCCGTCTCGTTGGTGTTTGGATCGAAAGTGCGAAACAGTCGTATCTTCGCTTGGGCTTCCTTACTCGGGGCCATCGACACGAGCTCACTTTTATTCGCCTCGTCCATTGCCAGGATGATGTCGAACCGGTCGAAGTCGATGGTATTGAATTTCCTTGCCCTGCCGGTCAATGAAAGACCGGCCCGATCTCCCGCGGCTACCGACTCCGGGTGTGGAGGGTCGCCAATATGCCACGAACCGGTTCCGGCGGAGTCGACCTCGATGTCTAATCCCTCCCGATCGGCCGCAGCTCGTATCGCCGCTTCTGCCGCAGGCGATCGACAGATATTGCCCAGACATACACAGAGAATCTTCATTGGACGCCGCCAACCCGTTCCCGCGCGACGGCCAGGTAGTCGGCATCGGTGTCGAAACCGACAAAGTGGCGATCGGCTTCGAGTGCGGCCACCGCTGTCGTGCCCGATCCGATGAAGGGGTCGAGGACCAGGTCGGATCGATAGGTATACAACTCAATCAGCCTTCTCGGGAGTGCGACCGGGAAGGGAGCCGGGTGACCAATCTTCCGTGCACTCTCCGGTGGGATGCTCCATACGTCAAGGGTCGCTTCCAAGAACTCTCCAGATTCGATGGTCGGTTCGGAAGGCAGATTTCGCCGTTCACGTTCGCTGCGGGTGACCGCACGGTCGAATCGGCCTTTCGATGCGACCACCACCCTCTCGGTGATGTCTCGGAGAACGGGGTTTTGAGGTGACATGTATGAACCCCAGGCACAGGAGCCGCCCGCTCCTTTGGCCTTTTGCCAGATGATCTCGCCGCGCAGCAACATCCCAAGGTCATCTTGGAGGATGGAGATGACGTCGGCCGACAGCGACCGATAGGGCTTCCGTCCCAGATTGGCCACATTGACCGCCATCCGTCCACCGGGTTCCAATTTGTCGACACACACGGCGAAGACCTCGTTGAGCATTGCCAGGTACTCGACATAGGTTGCTGGTACCCGCTCGGCGCCGAGGTCGGTCTCGTATTCCTTGCCGGCAAAATAGGGAGGAGATGTCACGACAAGGGCGACCGAATTGTCGGCAACCTGCTCAGAAGTCATTTCTCGGGCATCGCCGTGGAAGAGGGTATCGACTAGAGCGGGTGCTGTGACCTGCTCGTCATCTGATATCTGTGGTGTTGTAAAGCGGTCGTAGAACGGCTTTGAATCGTGCGATTCACGTTTTCCTGATCCAAAATCCGAGGTGACTGTGGCCAGTCTGGTGCGGGGCATTGCCAAGAAGTTACCGGCTCTACCTCCTAGAGCCGGGGATCATTCCCGCGCTCGCGCTACGCTTGCTATAGCAAGCACCGCCGAACGGTTCGAAAAATGACGGATAACAATTCACAGCTCATGACTGTGTCGATCCCCCTCGGCGACGGGCTGGCAGCCGATATCAGGCCCCTGTTGCCCGGTGACGCACCTTTGCTCGAGGAGGGGTTTGAAAACTTGTCCGAGTCATCGCGATTCGCTCGATTCGGGATGGGATTGGACCATCTGTCTGACCAGGAGTTGCGATACCTGACGGATGTAGACCAACACACCCACGTAGCCTGGGGTGCGACCATCGCCGGTGAGGCTGCTGGGGTCTCCCGCTATCTCGTTCTTCCAGACGGCGATAGTGCCGAGATCGCGGTGACGGTTGTCGACCGTTTTCAGCGTCACGGTCTGGGGAGACAATTGTTCCAAGCACTGGTGGCCATCGCCCGCCACGACGGTCTCAAGAAATTTCGGTTCGAGGTCGACCCATCGAACGAGCCCGTTCACTTGTTAATCCGCGACATTGCCGGCGGCTACCCCGAACCGGGTAGCTCCTTGGGCGAGGTCAGTGTTTTCTACCTGCCAGAGAGCGATTTGGATCGACTGTTGGTCGAATTGATGGAGAATTACCGCCAGACGCGATAGGAGTCGTCAGCCCTCAATGGCCTCTTCGAGGTCAAGGGCGGCAGAATTGATGCAATAACGCATCCCCGTCGGCTGGGGGCCATCGTTGAAGAGGTGTCCGAGGTGCCCATCGCAGTTGGCGCAACGAACTTCTGTCCGGACCATTCCGAACTCCCGATCTTCGATCTCGGTGATCTTTTCCGGGTCGAGGGCTTCGTAGAAGCTGGGCCAACCGGAGCCGGACTCGAACTTGGTATCGCTGGAGAACAGCTCGGCGCCGCACCCGGCGCATTTGTAGCTTCCGGGCGTCTTAGTGTTGTAGTACTTCCCGGTAAAGGCACGCTCGGTACCGGCCTGGCGGAGTACCTGATATTGCTCGGGGTCGAGGCGCACTCGCCATTCCTCGTCGGTTTGGGGCATATCGGTTTTGGAAACTTCTGACATGAGATTCTCCTCTTAGGGCACCCTAACGGTGGGCATTATGTATGTGTTCTTCTAAACGGTTGATAAATACTGCTTGTGCTGGGTTCAGCTTCAGGCGGGCATCTTTGGGAGAAAACCAGTCGACCCGATCGATCTCGGGGTAGGTCTCGTTCCCCATCTTGAAATGGCCCGGTTCAAGTCGCGTCGGATCGAGGTCAGCCTCTACGGCCCATGCGATCACTAGCTTTCGAGATCGCAACTGGGTTTCGCCGAGGGGGGTCCATGCACCTTCGGGCACCGCCCATCCAGTTTCTTCGGAGAATTCGCGGGAGGCTGCCGCCCTGTCGTTTTCGCCCTCTTTGACAAGCCCTTTGAGAATCGACCAAGAGCCCTCATCTCGATGTGCGAACCACGGTCCGCCAGGGTGTCCGATCAACACCTCGATGGCATCACGAAAACGAAACGGTAGAAGACCTGCTGATCTGACACCCTTCGACATTACGCTTCACCTGTGACGGTCATCACTGCAACCACACCTGCATCCAACCAGGTTGTAATCACTCCTCTTCCGGATTTCCGCCTTGGGGTATCAGAACCACTACCGGTCGGCTTGAAACGGCTCACCACGAATGAGTTGGCCGAAGCCGCCTCACGTTTCTATGACGGAGAGGCGGCGTTTCCCCTGGCGGTTCACGAAGCCCGGAAGTCGACCAAGCGAGTCCGAGCTGTACTGCGGATGGTGAGGTCCGACATCGGTAAGAAAGTCTTCACATACGAAGACGGCGCGATGCGAGAGGTAGCCAGGCGTATCGCCCCGGTACGAGACTCGTTGGCGACTGTGGAGTCCATCGACACTCTTGATCGCATCTATGGCCACCTGCTTGCCGACGGGGTGCTAGCCGAGACCCGGGAGAATCTCGATTCGAAACGGCACGTTGTCGAGCTTCGGGCGATGGAAGACCCGGAACTGGTCCTCTCGGTCGTGGAGACCTTAGAGCGCGCCCATGGTCGCTATTCCAATTGGTCGGTTGATCCCTCGTCTCGATCGGTGTATCGCAGCGGAGTCCGCAACGAGTTTGCTGCCGTTGGCCCCGGATTGAAGCAAACGTATCGCCATGGAAGAAATCGTATGGTGCGCGCCTATACCAGACCCACTTCGGAAAGATTCCACGAGTGGAGGAAGAGCGTGAAGTATCTCCGCCATCAGATGGAGATTTTGACCCCGCTTTGGCCGGAAGTTGTCGTCGGGATGGCTATCACGCTGGAACGGGTGGGCGAGCTACTTGGCCAGGACCACGATCTCGCCATGCTGGCCCTACGGCTCGACACCGATTCAGCTTTGTGTCCCGATCCGGCCCTGCGATCTCTTATCCTCGCTCTCGCCAACCAGCGACGATCCGACTTGCAAACCGCGGCACGGATCTTGGGACGACGAGTATTTGCAGAGCGGCCCGACGCCATAACAGGGCGATTTGAGGTCTACTGGGAATCCCGCGACCCGGAAGCAGTAGCCGCCCTAAATTCGATCAATCTATAGGCGGTTCCAGGAGCCAGATACCGCGCGTGAAGCCGGAGTTGTTGTCTTGGGTCCCCCTCCCGCGGAGCCTTCCCCCGTTCCGGGGGGACAGTAAAACGTGGCTGTGCTCTGGGGGGAGAGTTGCCCTTCGGGGGGACAGTTGAACTTGGCTGTGCTGTGGGCGGAATCATTGGGTCGCTCTCATTGTTGAATTAGATGTCCCCAGCTATAGGAATCAGATTTCAAAATGAGTGATCAAGGCCGTATCCGAATCGAAACGAGTGGCAAGCGAGTGAGAGCAATTCTCGGTGGTGAGGTCATCGTCGATTCGACAAGACCATTGATGGTGTGGGAGATTCCCTACTTCCCGGCCTATTACTTCCCCGAAGCCGACGTCAATATGGACGCTCTCGTTGATTCGGGAGAGACGAAGAAGAGTCCAAGTCGCGGAATCGCCACCTTGTATCAGGTAAAAGCTGGTGGAAAAGAAGGTCAGGCATACGCTTATCTCGAGCCAAAAATTGAAGACTTGGCCGGTCACGTCGCCCTCAACTGGTCGTCGATGGACCACTGGTTCGAGGAAGACGAAGAAGTGTTCACACACCCCCGCGACCCCTACACCCGCGTGGACATCCTTCAGTCGAGTCGTCGGGTGAGGGTTGAGATCGAAGGTGTCACCGTTGCCGATACAACGAACGCTTCATTCCTTTTCGAGACCCAACTACCGACGCGTTTTTACATCCCGAAAACTGATGTGCGTTTGGATTTGATGACTCCGACCGATCTGGCGTCCTATTGCCCCTACAAAGGCGAAGCTCGCTACTGGAACGTTACGATCGATGACGCTGTCCACGAGAATGTGGTCTGGGGATACGACGCTCCGTTGCCGGAGTCACAAAAAATCCTCGGCCAGGTTTCGTTCTACAACGAAAAGGTCGACATCTATGTCGACGAAGTCCTCCAGGACCGGCCAAAGACGAAGTTCAGCTAAGGCTTATTGCCAAACCGGTTTCGCGCTCGGAGATTTCCCAAAGTTCTCTGATTGCGTTGTGCAATCCGATTCTCCGCATGATTGGGCGGCGCACTGGTGGCCCGGTAAAACCGAAACGTGGGGAATACAACTCCCCACCTTGTGCCTCGACGTCGGTCGCAGCTCGAATTTGTGGCAAAGCACCGAGCGTGGGGCTCATTCCCAAGC
>JBBKXI010000187.1:0-3439 GCA_037969415.1 Acidimicrobiia bacterium
CGCGACGAGATCGACCGGATCGGTGGGCAGGAGTTCTTGCTGCCGGTTCTCCACCCGGCTGAACCGTGGCAACAATCAGGCCGCTGGAACTTGATCGGGGAGGAGCTTTTCCGGCTCACCGACCGCAAAGATGCCGATCTGTGTTTGGCCATGACGCACGAGGAGATATTCACCACCCTTGCGTTGGAGCTGAACTCGTACAAACAACTTCCCCAACTCTGGTACCAGATCCAGACCAAGCTTCGGGACGAGCCCCGTCCCAAGTCGGGGGTGTTGCGGGTTCGAGAGTTCACCATGAAAGACTCCTATTCGTTTGATCTTGATGAGGCGGGCCTCGATCGTGCCTTTGGTAACCACTACGAGGCCTACAAGCGGATATTCGCCCGCGTTGGTATCGACTCGATTGCTGTGGAAGCGTCGTCGGGCATGATGGGCGGAGCCGGGTCCGTCGAGTTTATGGTCCGGTCCGATGCCGGTGAAGATTGGGTTGTTCTGTGTTCGGCTGGTGATTACTCGTCGAATGTCGAGACCGCCACTTCAGTACTTGCTCCCATCGAGGACCCGGTGTCGGCTCCGCTCGAAAAGTTCCCAACTCCGGGAGTTCGGACCATCAAAGCCCTCGAAGGCTTCGAAGGTGGAGCTCCCGCCGACCGTCAGATCAAGTCGCTGTTTTACCTCGTTGGCGAAGAATTGGTCATCGTTCTCATGCGGGGGGACCACAGCCTCGTCGAGCAGAAGCTGCTCGACGGACTGTCAGTCATCGAAGCCCGCCCTGCCACAGCAGAAGAGATCTATGCCGCGGTAGGTGCCCATCCCGGCAGCCTTGGCGCGGTAGGAGTGGACGGTTATCGGATTGTCGCCGACCGGGCGGTGGAAGGCCGCAGAGGAATGACGACCGGTGCCAACGAGGATGATTTCCATCTGCGGAACGTTGATATCACACGCGACATCAGCGTCGACGACTGGCTTGACCTGCGCGAAGTCGTGGCGGGCGAGCCTTGTGTCAATTGCGGCGAGCCGTTAGAGGTTGATAAGACCATCGAGATCGGACACATTTTTAAGCTCGGTCGAAGGTATTCGGAACCATTCGGCGCCGCCGTCCTAGACGAGAACGGGAAAGCGACCGCGATGTTCATGGGGTCGTATGGTATCGGCGTCGAGCGCAACATGGCGGCCGTCGTTGAGGTGAACCATGACGATAAGGGGATCGTGTGGCCGATGAACGTGGCGCCGTACGAAGTCGTAGTGACCGTCGTCAAGCCCGAAGACGCCGACACCCTTGCCGCGGCGACGAGGATCTACGAAGGGCTACGATCGGACGGTATTGATGTGATTCTCGACGACCGCAAGGAGCGGCCCGGGGTGAAATTTGCCGATGCAGAACTGGTGGGTTTCCCGTTAAGAGTCACCGTTGGCCCCCGTGGTGTCGAGTCAGGCATGCTCGAGCTCGTAACCAGGGCCACGGGCGACGTTGAAGAGGTACCGGTCGATGAACTTGTCGCGGTAGTCCGCGACCGGGTAATGGCAGCCAAGCACTAACCCGGCGAGGCAGCGACGGGGGATCCGTCTGAGGTCTCTTCTGATATACTCGCTGCAATACATCTTGGACGCTACGGACGAAAGTGGGCGCCCCGCCCGCTTTTCTTTAAGCACCAAATGAGGAAGATACGCCGTAAATTGCGGCGGGGAGGCCCGCGTGAGTGATGCTCCAAAGGAGCTATGGGAAGTGATTAGTGCCTATTTAGAGGCAGAACGGATCGAGCTTGACGACCTTGAGTTGTTGGGCGGTCAGTCGCGCAAGCGGCTCAGGGCAACGATCGAATCGAACTCAGATCTCGATGTCGATACGCTCGGTGAAATCACGGCCGGTATCTCCCGTATTCTGGATGATCATGATGTTATTGCCGGCGGCTATGACCTTGAGGTCAGCTCTCCGGGATTGGAACGGAAGCTCCGGCGGCCCGAACAGTTCAAGAAAGTGGTCGGCCAGCCAATCACGGTCAAGACCCGATTAGAAGTCGACGGAAAACGACGCCATGATGGGGTCTTGATTGGTGCGACTGATACCAGTTTTGAGTTGAAAATTGATGAGGTGACCCGGACGGTCGGATACGACCAGGTCATCTCTGCTCGGGTGGTGTTTGTCTGGCCGCAGACCACCAAACCTGGCAAGAAGACGTAGGAGGACAGCGCATGAAGATGGATCAGGCAGTAATGGACGCGCTGGATTTGGTGGCCACCGAACGTGGGGTGGCCGTTGAGACGATCCTTGACGCGCTCGCCAATGCGCTGGTTTCGGCGTACAAACGGTCACCAAGTGCAGCCGAGGAGGCTCGCGTCGTCATCGACCCGGACAGCGGAGACATTGTCGTCTACGCCCAGGAGCTTGATGAGGACGGGAATGTCACGGATGAGTGGGTTGACACTCCAGACGATTTTGGCCGCATTGCGGCTCAGACCGCCAAGCAGGTCATTTCGCAGCGTCTGCGAGAGGCGAAGCGGGATCAAGTATTCGAAGTGTATGAGACCCGTGAAGGCGACCTCATCACCGGGATTGTCCAACAAGTCGATCATCGGTATTCGATCCTCGACCTTGGCGACGCAGAAGCGTTGATGCCTGGTTCGGAAAGGATCCCGTATGAGCGCCTCGAACGTGGCAACCGCGTAAAGGCCATCATCATTGAAGTTCGCAACGATGCCAAAGGCCCGCAGATCATCGTGAGTCGGTCACATCCTGATTTTGTCCGACGGATGTTGGAGCTTGAGGTTCCAGAACTGATGGACGGAACCATCGAAATAGTTTCGATCGCTCGCGAGCCCGGTCATCGGACCAAAATCGCCGTAAAGAGTAATGACCCAAAGGTTGACCCGAAGGGCGCCTGCGTTGGTGCCCGCGGTGCCCGCGTGCGCCAGGTCGTCAACGAACTACGCGGCGAGAAGGTCGACGTCGTCGAGTGGCGCGAGGACGTTGGTCAATTTATTGCTGAGGCGCTCGGCCCAGCGAAGGTCCAGCAGGTGAACATTTCAGAAGAAGACAAGATCGCGACCGTTATTGTCGCTGATCACCAGTTGTCCCTTGCCATCGGCAAGGAAGGGCAAAACGCCCGACTGGCGGCCCGGTTGTCTGGCTACAAAGTAGACATTCAGTCGGATCAGCCCGAAGCACTAGTACCGGCCGAAGAGCCAGTGGCTTCCGAGGATCCAGCACCAGCCGAAGAAGCGGCACCGGCCGAAGAGTCAGTCGCTTCCGAGGAACCAGCGGCTGAACAGCCAGCTAATGAAGACGAAGCCGCAGAGGCCGGGTCTGACGAGACAACCGAGTCAGACGAAGACGCGCAAACACCAATCGACGGGGATTCTGAAGAGTAATGGCCAAAGCACGAATCTATGAGATAGCCCGGGACCTCGGTCTCGAATCAAAAGACGTACTCGCCAAGGC
>JBBKXI010000188.1:0-5797 GCA_037969415.1 Acidimicrobiia bacterium
CTCGAGAAGGGCCGCCTGCGTTTTTGGGGTAGCCCGGTTGATCTCATCGGCGAGAAGGAGGTTGGTGAAAATTGGGCCCGCTCGATACTGAAAGTTGCGATGTCCCGAGTCATCTTCGGCAAGAATCTGGGTACCCACGATATCGGCAGGCATCAGGTCGGGGGTGAATTGAATCCGTCCGAATTCGACGCCGATAGCCGCGGCAAAGGCTTTGACCAACTCGGTTTTTCCCAGTCCAGGAACGCCTTCAAGGAGAACGTGTCCTTCAGCAAGAAGGCCAATGAGGGTTTGGCGTATCAGATCGTCCTGTCCAAAAATGCGAAGCCGTACGGCATCTTCGATGCTGTTGGCTACAGAAGCGTATTCGTCAATCTCGATCGGTTCAGCTGGAGTTGTGATTGTGGGCTCCTGTGTCTACTGGGCTTGCTGGGAGAGGATGTTGAAGTAGCTCTGAACGATCCCACGCAGTGACGGCGGTAGTTGCAGTGATGAGAGGGTGTCGGCGGCCTCGCCCAGATAATTGGGGAGCACCTGGGCGTAGGGGACCACCGATTCGCCGCGTTGGGTAGGTGCATCGCCCCGGCCGATGATGTCGCCTAGCCCTGAACCACCGTTAATGCCGACCTGAATCTGATCGCTGATGTTGCCTTCCAGGATTGGATCGAAGATGGTTTGGACGTCAGTCCCGTAATCACCTTTCGCTCCCGAGCCGACCGTGCCCTGGCCACCCTGGCCGGCGGCCCCTCCGGCGCCGGGAGCCACTCCTGAAATCTGACCTGATGCTCCGCCACCGGCCGGTGTGCCGCCTTGACCACCCCCGCCTTGTCCCTGTCCCTGGCCCTCGCCTTGACCTTCGCCTTGTCCCTGGCCTTGTCCTGCTGCGGCGGCACCTGAGACCCGAGAGCGGACACCGTCCAGGGCGCGCAATGTCTCGGCCAGAGCTTGCTGGCCACGGGCAGCACCGATTCCAGCTTCCTGGTCGGAGCCTGCATTTCGCAGAGCTTCTGATGCCCCGTTGAGATTCCCAGCACCGATAGCGGTGGCCGCTTCGGAGAGTTGGCCGGACAGAGCGGGGTTGCCGGCAGCCTGAGAGGAAGCGAGATCCTGGAGTCGGTCCTCAAGAGCATTGAGTTCCTGCTCAGAGAGTTCGTCGATTAACCCGGCGAGTTCTTCGAATTGTGAGGCCGAGTCGAGCGAACCGGGAGCAAGTGGACGGAGCGTGAGGTCGCGGGCCAGACCCTGGGCTGCCGCTTTTTGGGCTAGGAACTTGGCATCGACATTCGCTTCAAGGCGTTTGTCGGTTTTGTCCAACGCCTCAAGCGCTTCCTCCGACGTGTTCGACTCCCGGAGTTCCTTGGCCAGTTGACGGAGCTCGCTGGCGATCTCCTTGCCCTTTTCGACATCGGCGACTTCGATGGCGTCGGCGATTCGCTCCAGCTCTTCGGCTTCTGCGGCGAGAGCCTCCTTCGTGCCGGCAGACAACGCTGGAGTGGAAGACAATGGGGGAAGCAGACCGATGACCAGAGCGGCGGCAACCAGTGCGCCAGCATTACGGAGGCGTCGACGGTCGGTAAGGAAGTGGATAGCGTCCCGGGCCTTGCTCCGGGCCACAACTTCGTCGGCCCGGCGTTGGATCTGGTTGTGGAGTGGCTCCTCGGGGTCGGAGAACTCAAGAGCGGTGGTGAGTGCATCGCGTTCACCGAGACCACGTTCGGCTGTGCGGGCGGCCTGCCATGTGGTGACTGGTTTGAAAAAAGACCAAAGCAGGAGTATCGCCAACGTCATGGCCACCGCGATCGCTGCAATGAGCAGGAGTTGATCGGTGGGGCTGAACCAGTCGACTACGGCTGCCAGGACCATTACTCCGGCAAGGAATGGCGCGACGTATTGAAGGGTGGCCATCAGCCACGCCCATCGCATCCGTCTTCGAATTGCGCCGAGAAATTGCTCTCTGGAGTCCCTCAACTGCTCCTCCTTGAGGATAAGACGTAGACAGACGTCGCCCGGTTCCCCGATTTCTTTGCCAGACAAGCAATTTACCCGGAATTCGCGTCAACGAGGGTTGCCGGACTGTCCACCTAACATCAACAGAGAGATGCATCGGATAGTGGTTGTGGGTTGCAGCGGTTCGGGCAAAACGACTGTCGCTCGGAAACTATCCTCGAAGCTCAACTTTCCATATCTCGAACTCGACAGCGTCTACCACCAACCCAACTGGGAGCCGTTGCCCGGCGATGAATTCCGGGCCCGGGTTGCCGGGTTTGCGCTCCGGCCGCAATGGGTGATCGACGGGAACTACACGAGCGAAGGCATCCAGGATCTGCTGTGGCCCGTTGCCGACACCTTGGTTTGGCTTGACCCGCCAAAACGGGTGGTGATGGCTCGTATTACGCGTAGGACGATGACCCGATGGCTCACACGTGAAGAGTTGTGGAATGGCAATCGTGAACCGATCACAGGCCCTTTCCGGCTCAACCCGGAAAAAAGCATTATCCGGTGGGCATGGACGAGTTTTGACCGCGTTCGAGCGAAATACGAGGACTGGCTCGCCGGCCCCGAAGCAGTCCATCTCAGAACTTATCGTCTGCGCACTGGTGGAGAGGTCGAGGCATTTCTCGCCTCGATATCGAGTGATTAGCCGTCAGCAATTACCCTGCATCCTTCTATGACCCGCAACGTACCGGAAAAACCGTCGCTTGATGACCTCGAGGCTAAGTGGGATGCCCGCTGGGAATCGGATGGCACCTTCCGCTTTGATCGCACCAAAACTCGCGATGAGATCTTCTCGATCGATACGCCACCACCGACGGTGTCGGGCTCGCTGCACATGGGATCGGTATTCGGCTACGTGCAAACGGATTCCCATGCCCGTTATCGAAGAATGTCCGGCAAGGAGGTCTTCTACCCGATGGGATGGGACGACAACGGACTTCCCACCGAGCGCCGGGTCCAGAACTACTACGGGGTCAGATGTGATCCGACTCTCCGGTATGACCCCGACTTCATTCCTCCGGAGACACCACCCGATCCTCCAGTTTCGGTAAGCCGTCGCAATTTCATCGCCCTTTGCCACGGTCTGACCGCCGAAGACGAGGTGGTCTTTGAGAATCTCTGGCGGACCATGGGGTTGTCAGTCGATTGGAAGCAGTCTTATGCAACTATCGATGAGCACAGCCAGCGGACTTCTCAAAAAGCCTTCCTTCGCAACCTTTCCCGTGATGAGGCTTATTCACAGGACGCTCCGGTGCTCTGGGATGTCGATTTCAAGACTGCTGTAGCCCAGGCGGAGTTGGAAGATCGAGAGCGCCCCGGTGCATATCACCGGATCGCCTTCCGTGGCCGGGATGGATCGGAAGTGCTCATCGAAACCACTCGGCCCGAATTGGTTTGTTGCTGCGTTGGCCTCGTCGCTCATCCCGACGATGAGCGGTACCAGGCCATATTTGGCTCGACGGTTACATCACCCTTGTTCGAGGTGGAACTCCCGGTCATGGCCCATCATCTCGCCGACCCGGAGAAGGGGAGTGGCATTGCCATGATCTGCACCTGGGGCGACACCACCGATGTCATCTGGTGGCGGGAACTCGATCTGCCCACCCGAGCGGTGATCCAACAAAACGGCCGATTCCAGACCGAGGTGCCCGAATGGATCGTTGGCAAGGAAGGGAAAGCTGCCTACCGGGAGATCTCCGGCCTTTACCCGAATCAGGCACAGCGGAAAATGGCTGAATTGCTGGCTGAGTCCGGTGATCTGAGAGGTGAGCCGAAGCCTATTACCCATCCGGTGAAGTTCTATGAGAAGGGTGATCGACCGCTGGAGATCGTGTCGTCACGCCAGTGGTATATCCGCAATGGCGGTCGCGATGAATCACTCAGACAGACGCTTTTGGAGCAAGGGAATCACCTCGATTGGGTGCCCGACTTCATGGGGGTCCGATACAAGCACTGGGTTGAAGGCCTCAACGGGGACTGGTTGATATCGCGGCAGCGGTTCTTTGGTGTGGCGATTCCCCTTTGGTATCCGCTCGATGCCGAGGGATTACCCGACTATTCCGCGCCGATCACTCCTGATGAATCGGAGCTTCCAATCGACCCTACATCGGCGACACCGGGTGGTTATCAGGAGAGTCAGCGAGGACAGGCAGGCGGATTTGTCGGTGACCCCGACATCATGGATACCTGGGCGACGGCATCGCTCACGCCGCAGATTGCGGGCCATTGGGAAGACGATCCCGATCTCTTCGACAGGGTATTTCCCATGGATATCCGACCTCAGGGACCGGAGATCATCCGAACCTGGTTGTTCTCGACTTTGCTCAGGTCCTATTACGAGCATGACCAACTCCCATGGGACCACGCCACCATCAACGGATGGATTCTCGATCCCGACCGGAAGAAGATGTCGAAGTCAATCGGAAATGTGGTGACACCACTTCCTCTGATCGAGGAGTACGGAGCTGAAGCCGTTAGGTACTGGGCGTGCAACGGTCGACCCGGTGCCGACACCGCCGTCGATTACGGAGTGATGAAGATCGGACGGCGTCTTGCGGTCAAGATTCTAAACGCTTCACGTTTCGCACTTAGCTTCGGCGACGACGTTGCTCCGGAGACGATTAATCAACCTCTTGACAGGTCGATGCTGTCCGGGCTGGCCGGAGTAGTGGAACAAGCAACCGTCGCCTTTGAGAAGTATGACTACGCCAAGGCCCTCGAGGTAGCAGAGTCATCGTTCTGGGGCTGGACTGACGACTATCTGGAGTTGGTAAAGGCGCGGGCATACGGGAAAGGGCCCGAAGCACAGTCTGCACATGCCAGCCTCCAACTCGCATTGAGTGTTTATCTCCGGCTATTCGCACCCATTTTGCCCTTTGTTACCGAGGAAGTTTGGTCGTGGTGGAAGGAGGGTTCGGTCCATCGAGCCGTCTGGCCCTCCCCCTTCGAATTCGAAGGTCTCACCGGTGATCCGAACGTAATGTCCCGTACTAGCGAAGTCTTGTCGGCGGTCCGCCGCGCAAAATCGGATGCAAAGACATCGATGCGGACGGAGGTAGCCTCGCTGACCGTTTCCGGGGATTCAGCCACGATTGCTGCAGTCGAGAGGGCCAGACCAGATCTGCTCGAAGCGGCCCGAGCCACCGACGTTGCGTTCGTTGAAGGTGAATTTGGGGTCGAGACCATCCTCGCTGGTTAGGTCGAGCGTAGGATCGCGTTATGCCTGCGAATCCCGACGTCGAAGAATGGTTCGACAATTATGACCATCCCGCCAAAGAAGCGATGTTGCGGGTCCGCGCGATAATTCTTGAAGACGGCCGTATGAACGAAACGATCAAATGGAAGAGTCCGACGTTCATGTTCGAGGGAAATATGGCGAGTTTCAATCCCCGGACGAAGTCGCATGTGAGTCTGATGTTTCATACCGGTGCCTCCATCCCGGGCTCGTTTTATCACTTGGAGGGTGGGGGAGAGACCGCTCGTTTTATGAAGTTCGCTGATTTGGATGACGTGGAAGATGGCGCAGACGAGATTCGGTCAGTCGTCGAGGCCTGGTGCAATTCACGATAGATGCATAATTTCAATTCTTGCTCTATGAGTGCATAAATACTAGAATTGCGACTATGGTGCATAAATCAGTGAAACCGATGGCCGCGATCATCGGAGATGTCATAGCCTCCCGCGATAGTCGCGACCGTGAGACGATGCAAAGGAAAATGGTGGCGGTGATGACCATTGTCAATGGGGAGATCCCCGCGGTCCAGCCGCTGACAATGACCGTGGGTGATGAATTCCAAGGCCTTTA
>JBBKXI010000189.1:0-6398 GCA_037969415.1 Acidimicrobiia bacterium
ATGGAGAACGTACCGACATGCCCGGAAACGGGGATCGCGGTGCCCCCGCATTGCGGCGGGAACGATTCAGCCAAAGCCTCGCACAGCTTGGGACCGGATCCATCATCGAACAGAAACCCCTGGATCGCCAAGACTCCCGTTGCGCTGGTATTCAACGCTTCGGAAACCGTCAAGCCGCCGTCGACCGGCATGCCCATCGACGGTGCGCTACTCCCATCGGGTTCGTCGTCAACTATGGCGTCGTTGCACTCGGGAGCGTCGGCTTCGCAATCGCTCGCTACGACACCCCGATCAGTGGGAGGAACGGAGGTTGGTTCCGCGAGGGGTGGCGCAGACGCTGAACAGGCCGCAAGGACAAGCATGACTACGAGAAATGGTCCTGTGAAGTTACGGAGTAGCGATGGCATGGATGGGCTCCAATGTAGATGCGGTGACTAACTCATGAGTCGGACGTTCCCCAAGAGATCACGGTTCCACCTCTCTGGGCCGGAACCCTGTTCGGCTCGACTTTGAGAGCGAATGTCGAATTCGTCAATGGTTGTTCGTTGTCTTGGTGACCTCGAAGCGAGTCTGCGGGGTACGTTTGAGATAGGCAAGAACAGGAAGCAGGAACGGAGAGGAGCTTGGTATGGCATACAAGATTGTGCACTGGGAACTGATGGGGGCTGACGGGGCGGCCCTGAAGACCTTTTACCAGGACTTGTTCGAATGGTCGCTGGAGGGCGTGCCCGGTTTCGGTGACTACTACATGACCACCGAGGCCGAGTCGGGGCTTGCCGGAGCGGTTGGCCAGGGCAGCGAAGATATGCCTAACTACCAGGTGATGTACGTCGAAGTGCCTGACATCGACGCTCACATGGCGAAGGTCGAGGCGGCCGGCGGCAAGACCGTCGTTCCTCGCACGGTGATTCCTGACACCGTAATCTTTGGCCTGTTTACCGACCCCGCTGGCAACCTGGTCGGTCTCGTCGAACCCGATTGAGCTCTCAGTCGTAGTGTCTTAGTTAGTGGCTAGTGGCGTTCTCTCGGTTTACCTATGAGCACGGCCACAGAGTTGCTGAATCTCGCAATCGTTGCGCGATAAGTCACGCTTTGGAAGGTAACGCTACTGGTGCACCCCGCCGAGAAAGACTGTCTGGGCAGTGACGTAGCCGCTGTCGTCTGATGCGAAGAAGTCGATCACGTTATAGATGTCGCGTTCGGTTGCGTACCTTGGGATAGGCAACCGGGCGATGACCTCGTCGAGAACTTCCGTCGAGAAGCCATGGAACATCCCGGTCTTTATCGCCGTGATGCCCACCGTATTGCAGGTGATTCCCCAAGCCTGAAACTCTTTCGCAAGTACATTCATGAGAGTCTGACCAGCGGCTTTGGAAGCGGCGTATATCGAATCGCCACTCGGTTCAAGTGCTGCAGCCATCGAACCAATCGTGATGATCCGTCCGCCGGATTTCTGCATGAGTTTGGCTGCCTCCCGCGAAACGCAATACGTGCCGATGACGTTCGTCCGCATAACCTCGCTGGCCTGCGAAACGGGAAGTAAAAGCGAGTGTTGGGTAGCAACGGCTCCGGCGTTATTGATGAGGATATCGATGGCTCGGTTGGCCTTGCGGATCGCGCGAAACGAGTCTCGGACAGCCGGCTCGTCGGCGATGTCGACGTTTTCATGATGGACGTATTTGTCGTGGACGATGGTCGCTGCACCGCGAGCAATTCCGTGGACGAGGCCGCCCTCGACAAGGAAGTACTCGGCAATCAGACGGCCGATACCTCGGGTCGTGCCAGTGACGACGATGACTTTGCCGTCGTATCGGTCAGTCACCTTGGCTGGTCTCAGTGGGTTGGGCCAACAGAGCTTGCTTGATCATCACATTGATACGGGGCAGAGCGATGTCTCGATACTCTTGTTCGAGGATTCCAAGGCAGATGGCATCTTGTCTTCGTCCGTCGAGCATGAGGTGCTCCCGTAAGCGGCCCTCTTCAGTCCAACCGAGATACTTGTGGAATCGGGTCATCGCAGGATTGTCCTCGGCGGTCAAGCCCCAGACCCGCTTGTATCCGAGGCGGTTGAAAGCCACTTCGTACATGAGTTTCATGGCCTCAAAAGCGACAGGGACGCCTTCTACGGCTTTCCGCTCGCCGATGAGGAACCGCCCAACCTCTACGTGGTCATGAACCTTGTTGCCACCCACCAACGAGATCATCCCGATGGGCTGCTCGGTGCCCTTAAGCACGATCATCCAGTTGATTTCTGATTCGGGTCGCGTAGCGATCCAAACCCGCTGCTCTTCAAGCGTCTGCGACCCCGCTGAGAGGAGCGATGCGTTGGCACTCCGCCGCCAACCCAAGGTGATCTCCGCGTCCTCCGGTGTTATCCGGCGAAGTCCGACGAAGTCTCCCCAAACGGGCGATACGACCGGGTCGATTTCTTGGGTCATCGCTATCCCGACTGTGGCCGAAGTGTTTTGAAGCGATCCGAGTGGGAGATGTCTGCCACAACGCGGATCTTGACCGGTACCTTGTACCGCTCAAGCTTGGAGTAGCAGTGACTCTTGATCCGCTTGACCACCTCTTTGGTGGGTTCGTCAGACAGCAGGCTGACGTCTGCACATATCATCTTGCCGACTAACGAGTTGCTCTCGGAGTAGACGATCGCCTCGGCTACGTTTTGTACTTCGCAAATGACGCTTTCGACCTCGACCGGAAAAACCTTCTCGCCGCCCACGTTGATCTGCTCTGATTCGCGTCCGAGGATGTGAACATAGTCGCCATCGACTTCGACGCGATCGCCCGTGATGAACCAACCGTCTTCGGTGAAAGGACTGGGAGCGTTGAGGTAGCCGAGCATTGCTGACTCGGCTTTTATCTCCAATTTCCCGTCGACGATTCGGTAGTCATAGCCTTCGCCTCCAATCTTCGTCCACAAGGAATCGGAACCTCGTGACTGGGTCCGCATTACTCCGAGTTCTATCAAGCCATACGTTTGTTTGATCTTCACGTCCGGGAAGACCTCATTGAGTCGGTCAAGGGTGCTCTTCGGCATGGGCTCAGTGCCATATGTGATGACTTTGAGGCTGGACAGGTCGCGGCCTCGGTAACCCTCGCTCAGAAGCAGCATCCGTAGAAAGGTCGGCGAAGCAGGCAGGACTTCCGCTCGGTGATCTTCGATCAACCGACAGACCCGGTCAGGCGCCCGGTCCTCTACACACAACACGGTGCCGCCGTTTGCGAGGGTATGGAACATTGTGTTCAGTCCACCCCAATGGTCGAAGAGCAGAAAGCTGATAATTCGCATGGGGCGCCCGGGCGCCTGGAACTTCACCAGGAGTTTGGAAAAGTCGTGCACAACTCCCTTTGGTTCACCGGTCGAACCCGATGTGAACAGGACCAACCCTGGAACTCCTCGCTCGAGGAGGGTCGCAAGCAAGGGAGGAGTCGGTTCGGTAACGCGCCGATCTGCGGTAACTTCCTCTTGGTGGTCGACTCGGAGGACATGCTCGACGTGCGCAATATCAAGCATCCGCGCTTCGGCTTCAGTATGAGCAGCCCGATTCAATGGGACGATGATGCATCCACGCTCGATCAGAGTCAGGAGCAATGCGATCGACATCGGCGTGAAATCGGCATGCAAGGAGACGACCTGGCCCTTGTCGACGCCGTGTTCAGTCAATAGAAGCCGAGCGGCGTGAATGCGGTCGAGCAGGAGACTGTACGTGACCTCCTCGCCCCGCCATATGAGGGCCGCTTGCTCAGATTGTTCTTCGAACTTCTCGATCATGAACTCGATCGACACGGCTATACCCTCACCAGGGCCGTGCCCCACGACAGGCCGACACCAAAGCCGCAGAGCAGCACGAGGTCGCCGGCTTTGACTCGACCTGTGGTGATGGCTTCGTCGAGAGCGATGGGAATTGATGCCGAAACGACGTTTCCGATGTTTTCGATATTGCGGAAGTTCTTTTCGGGCGGGATTTTGAGTCGGTGTTCGAGCGTGTCGAGGGCGAGGGCGCTCGCCTGATGGAATATGAAGAGATCGACGTCTTCAATGGTCAGCGAGTTGCGTTCGAGGATCTTCTTGACGCTCGGAGGAACCTTCGAATTGACGAAGGCGAGAACGCCCAGGCCGTCCATATGAATCGACTCCGGACTCCGAAAGTCTCCCGTGGCGGCGTTTGGTTGCTGGCTGGTTGCCTCTGAACGCGGCGTTCGGCAACCACCGGCCGGGACCCAGAACTTGTTCCAACCCGTTCCTGAGGTCCCCAAGTCGAGGTCGATCAGTCCAGTTCCGTCGTCCGACGAGGTGATCCAAGACACGGCCGCACCGTCGCCGAACAGGACCATCGCTGAACGGTCTTCGGGATGGATCAGCTTTGAGTATGTGTGAGCGGTTACCAGCAAGACGTTCGTGGCCGTGCCGGCCATGATGAGTCCCTGCGCCATCGCCAGTCCGTATGTGAAGCCTGAGCAGGCCAGGTTGAAGTCAAGTGCTAAAACGTGGTCGGGTAGTCCAAGCTCGGCGTGAAGCAGGCACGAGTTGGGAGGCATCACGTAGTCGGGTTCCTGAGTGCAGAAGAGGACCGCATCAATGCTCGCCCGCGACTCCGGAGCCTTCTCGAAAAGCTTTCTGCAGGCGGCCAAAGCGAGATCGAGAGCGGTCTCGTCGTCTCGAGCGATATGTCGATTGAGGACGCCGGTCTTCGAGCCGACGCGTGCCATATCCCACGATGGGTTAGCGCTCCCAAGTTCGTCATTGCTGACGACCCGCTCGGGGAGATAGCTGGCTATTTCTCTGATCGTAATACTCATGCTGTGGCCCGGGCGGCGAGTGCCCCGTTGAGCTCGGCGCCGATGGAGGTTTCATCGCCGTGACCAGGGCGTACACGGATCTCGGGTGCCAGCGTACTGAGGTGTTGGAGGGACGCTGCAAGTTGGTCAGCGTTTCCGCCGGGCAGATCCACCCGGCCTGCCCTGCCCCTGTGGAACGTGTCGCCGCTGAACAACACGTCACCGATTCGAAAGCAGACCCCACCCCGAGTGTGGCCGGGCGTGGCGATAGCCTCGATTGATAATCCGGCCATTGTGATTGGCTCGCCCATCGGTTCGGGTAGCGCGTCGACGTGCGGGACTTCTACCGATTCGTTCGCCTGGAACAGTGAGCCGTAGAGGTTGACGCTTCGGACCAGTTTGTGGTCAGCGTGATGAAGGTAACAGGGAGCGTCGTAGCGCCTACGCAGGTACGCCGCTGCGCCGATGTGGTCGAAATGGCCGTGCGTGAGGAAAATGGCCTTCACATCGACTTGAGCTGCTTCCACGGATTCCTCGATCCTTTCCGGGTCTGCCCCAGGGTCGATGATGACAGCGTCGCTTGAGTCGGCATGGACGATGTAGCAATTTTCAAGCCAGCGGCCGGTCACCACCTCGTGGACTGTCAACTCCACCCGCCTAAGACTCCGGTTCTGCCAGAAGCAGGTCGACATACCGGCGCAGAGAACTGACCGTGCGATAGGGACTCTCGGGTTGGGAGAGAGCACGATCGTCAGATACACAGAGATCTCTGTCGAACTCGTCGAGAACCTTCTCTTCAACAGCGACCAAGACGCTCACCAGACCCAGTGAGTCGAGTACGGAGCCTTGCCCGAAGAGGGCAGTTTCTGGGGTGAGTGTGATCCGCTCATCCAAATCGATCTGTTCGGTGTATTCCGTGACTGCTTCGAGTATCAATGCGGTCACTTTGTCCGTATCAACCATCGGGCGGATCTCCTCAGTGGCGGGTGCGTGGGGTTCGCTTGAGCTCCGGCGATGGTAGAGAGCGCCTAATGGGAAAGCAAGGTACGAGGGCGGACAGAATGGCCCCGGCGCTCCAGCTCGCGTGCCGAGAGAAATCGTTCGCGCCAATTGGCTCAGCCCGATGGCTGGCTGTCGAAATCGCTGCCAGATATTCGTGGTTTCGTGCTCTCGGGGGATTTCTGCGAGGTACGTTTGGGAATCGGAAACGGACGAGTTATCGATGGTCTGTCGCCTCGCTGGTCGGGACGTGATGCTTGTTCGTTCGACTTGTGATGCCGATTCGTGAGGCCGCTGGGGTAGACAGGGACGATTGGCACCCTCGATTCGAGGCTCGCGCTGGTCGGTGGCCCGCGCCAAAGACAGTTTTCGCGACCCAGTCGCAAGCCCGACGCGCGCTCACGCTGAGTGGCTAGATTGGGCTGGCGGGCTTTGGCGCCGCTGACGGACCACGGGTCCGAATACTTCGTGTCCTAGGAGGACTTTCGAGATGATGCGAGCGATGCCGATCAGGCGAAACATTCTGACAGTGACGATAGTTTGGGCGATGGTGGCGGCATTATTGCCTGCCATTGCGGTGACAGCTAGCGCTGCCGACACACCAACCGAGCTCT
>JBBKXI010000190.1:0-2562 GCA_037969415.1 Acidimicrobiia bacterium
CCGTGAGCACCGACTTGTCGGGGGCATGTCTGAGGCCTCTCCCGAGTTGTTGCATGAACACTGTCGCCGATTCCGTCGGCCTGAGAAACATGACGGTGTCGATGTCGGGCACGTCCACGCCCTCGTTGAACAAGTCGACAGCAAACACGGCGTTTATCTGGCCGGCTCGGAGCCGACGCAGAGCGGATTGCCTCGCTTCCGACGACGTATTGGCCGACACCGCTTCTGATGGGATACCAGACCTGGTGAATCGCTCCGCCATGTATTCAGCGTGCGCGATGGACACACAAAAGCCGAGGGCTCTCATCGCAAGCGGTTCACCAATCTTGGACCGAACTGCCTCGAGCACTTTGGCAACCCGCGCGTCATTGCCGGTGAACAGGTTGTCTAGGTCGCTCACTTGATACCCGCCACGGCTCCAAGAGACTTGGCTCACGTCAACGTCATCGTGAATGCCGAAATAGTGAAATGGCACGAGCAGGTTGAGGTCAAGCGCATCCCAGAGCCGCAGCTCCACGGCGATCCGATCATCGAACCATTCGAGAACGCTTTGCCCGTCAGTTCGTTCCGGGGTTGCCGTCAGCCCAAGGAGAACTTTGGGGCGAACATGTTCAAGCAGTGCCCGGTAGGTCGATGAAGCTGCGTGATGGAATTCGTCGACAATAACCACATCGAAGTAGCTTGGGTCGAGTGTGCTCGGGTCGATAGCTGTGAGCGATTGGATTGAGGCGAATACGTGGTTCCACTTCTCGGGGCGCCGCCCATCGACGTAAATCTCACCGAAGGATCCGTCACGCATGGCTGCCCGGAACGTCGTGAGACTCTGTTCGAGAATCTCTTTGCGATGAGCTACGAACAACAGTTTGAGATCACCAAACTGCTCCCTCAATCGCCGGTAGTCGAGCGCAGCGACGACAGTCTTACCCGTTCCCGTTGCTGCTACGACCAGATTGCGCCAGCGGTTGTGACGCTGTCGTTCGACTTCGAGTCGGTCGAGCATGTCCTGCTGAAACGGATATGGTCGAACGTCAAGAAACGAGATGTCGATTGGTTTGTCTTGGCGGGCGCTGCCGATTGCTTCATCGAAGCGTTCGGAGTCAGTGTCCGGGTGGTAGGTCTCAAAATGGGGGTCTGCCCAATAGGAGTCGAAGGTTGCGCTGAACTTCTCGATGACTTCGGGCGTCGTTACTGACGATGCTCGGATGTTCCACTCCAGTCCATCGACCAGCGCGGCGCGGGAAAGATTGGACGACCCGATCCAGGCCGTATCGAAACCCGTATCACGTCGAAACAACCACGCCTTGGCGTGAAGTCGGGTGGTCCGGTTGTCGTACGAGACCTTTACTTCCGCCCCGAGCCGGGCGAGCCGATCCAGCGCTTTTCGTTCGGTAGCGCCGGTATACGTGGTGGTTATGACACGAAGTCGCCGACCGGAGCCAAGAAACGCTCGCAATTCATCCTCGATGAGCCGGAGCCCGCTCCACTTGACGAACGCTATCAAGGCATCCGCCCCGTCAGAAGAGATCAATTCACGGCCGATCTCGCCGCCCACTTGGGGCTCATCGGGCGCGTTCGTGAACAGGACCGTTTCTGAGAGCGGAGTATGCGGCCGAAGGAGCGCGCTTGGTGCGGGACCATCGGCCAATATCGCTTCAAGTATCCGGGCTGGACTGACGAGATGGTCCGACTCTCCGAGCCCGGAACGCGGGGCCTTCTGGATCAGTTCGTCGACGAGCGAGTTGGCAATCTCCAACCCAACGGCTACCCGCTGGTCAGCAGGCAGCGAGCGCACCGCTCGCTCCACCGCATTCGAAACAAAAGTGGCGATCCGCCGATGAGCTTCCTCAGTGTCCAGAACCGACGACAGAGTTTCGACCTGTCCAACTCGGGCCGCAACCGCAGCCGTGATCAGCTCATCAGTTATTCCTCGGGGGATATCGACCACGGGGCAATTGTGGCAGCAATCCTGGGTTGAAGCGGATCAAACGCCGGCGAGCCACATCACCAAAGCCAAGTCGGTGGCGGCGCGGCTCGAGCTGAGCCTCGAAGATCCGAACCTGGCGTATCTCCTCGAGAACACGCCCGAGTTCGATCACTACGTCGCCGACCTGCGGTTCGCTCAGGCGTACGCCCGGCAGAACCGGATCATGATGCTCGACGCCATGCTGGCGGAGGTCTTTACCTTCGTCGGTAAAGGCCGAGAGCTAGATCGAGTCAATGCCCACCACAACTACACGGAGAAGGAACGCCATTTCGGCAAGGACATGTGGGTTACCCGTAAGGGAGCCATCAGTGCCCGAGCCGGAGAACGAGGCATCAGTCCCGGGTCGATGGGCACGGACACGTTCATCGTGGTGGGGCGGGGAAACGCCGATTCGTACTCGTCGAGCGCGCACGGTGCCGGACGCAAAATGTCGCGCACACAAGCCAGAAGGAACTGTCGACGGACAGCCTCAGGGCGAAGATGGGCGACCGAACCTGGCTAACCAAGCAGGCCGGGTCGCTCGTTGACGAACATCCGGACGCCTACAAGGACATCAACGAAGTCATCCGGCTATCGGC
>JBBKXI010000191.1:0-2911 GCA_037969415.1 Acidimicrobiia bacterium
ATATGGGGCTGTAGCTCAGGTCGGCAGAGCACTTGACTGGCAGTCAAGGGGTCAGGGGTTCAAATCCCCTCAGCTCCACAAGGAAACCCCTGGTTAAAGTGGTTTCCCCATCTCCCGCCCGGTTTGGCGCCTCTTTGATTTCCACTATTTGTCCACTATCGCACTCGGTTCTACCCATTCGTCGGCCTTCAGGCCGTCGCCGAGAAAGGCCTGAGGGCGCACAAGCAACGCCATCAGATTCGCCCGTTTCTGCTTATGGGGTGAATTCGTCAGTCTATTTCGTAACGACTCCGTAACGCTGTCGGGCTATAAATCGACGATGGCTCGTTGGCTTGGATTCGGCTCGATTGTGGCCGCAGGGTTCGCGGTAGTGGGAGGCCAATTACTTGGCTCTGATGTCGTCGTTTCAGAACCGATCGTGGACGGTGTCGCTTTCGTCGTCTACGCCTGTCTGGGAGGGTTGATCATTGCCCGACGCGATGGCTACCTCACCGGCTGGCTGCTCACCTTGTCCGGTCTGGCCATCGTGTTTGCCAACGGGTATGCCGGTCTCTCGTTCGTCGGGCCGGAAGCGGCGGCTTGGGTCGAGAGCTCGGCATGGGCGGCTGTCTTCGCGGTGTTTGCCGCGATGACCCTCACATTCCCGTCGGGACACCGACCACACGGGACGAAGGCGTGGGCGAGACTAGGCCGAATCGCCCTATATGCCCTCCCCGTGCTCGTTGCGATGTCGGCGCTTACCCGAACTCTGGTTGGTTCGGAGGCAGTCGAACAGCTCAACCCGATCGGTTTCCTACCGAGCTTCCTGGGCTTTCCATCTGAGCTTGGCGTGGTAACGATCCTGACAGCGGGGACTATTTCGCTGATCGTCAAACGGAAACATTCGTCCGGGACCGAGCGTGCCCAGCTGACATGGGTCGTGTTCGCCCTCGCCACCTTGGTGGTCCTGCTCCTTGCAACTTTCGTCTACATCTTCGGGTCCTTGGCCATAACCGGCATCGATCCCGGTGACGCTGCCTGGGCACCGGTCTCCGTGATGATGCTCCTGTTCCCGGTGTCGTTCGCAGTTGCCATCCTCCGGTATCGCCTTTTCGACATCGATCGCATCGTGTCGCGGACGATCACCTATGCGATCGTGGCGGCTCTACTCGCCGCTACATTCTTCGCTCTGGTGATCGTGCTCGGCACCTTGATCCCGGTTGACGACAGCAGTTGGCAGGTGGCGACGTCAACCCTGGTCGTCGCATCCCTGTTCAATCCGGCACGGCGCCGGTTGCGAGATCTCGTTGACCGAAGATTCAACCGGAGGCACTACGACTCACGGCGAGTCTCGGAACGGTTGGCCGAGCAGATCCGAGAAGTAACCGACCCGTTGGTGATAGGCGAGGCATGGACCCAGGTTGTGGCTTCGACAATGCAACCCTCAGCCATCTACCTTTGGTTGAAGGACCCGAAGGCCAAGTCGTAGGAGCAGACGACTTTTTCGCAGGTGCACGCTATTCCCGCCCACGACCCTAGTAGGGGGGCCTTCCGGATAAAGGTTCTTGGAGTTCCGGAGAATGTCCGCTATCGACTGTTCATTGTCCCTACGGGCCTTTCGATGGCTTCCTTCTACATGGACGGCAAGACTGATAAGTAGATAGTCGACAAACAGCAGTTGTGCCTCGGTTCCATACCCTTTTCCCATGAACTCCGGTACTAGCGCAATCCCGAAAGCAGGACACCCGCTTTTTTCTGACGATCCCCAATGTTCCACAAGAAAGGCATCCTACGAGTTCGCTTGGATGCAGAATCGGTCGTATGTATGGGCGGTCAATGGGATCAGGAAATCGTCTCTGCACGGCTTGTCTCCAGCGTATGATCAGGTCCTAGCGCTCGGGAATCGCCCCGGCGGGCCGGCGTTGCAAAAGGGGTGTCAATGGTCAATCTGGCTCGGTTTCTCGAAGCTGAAAGTCAGCTCTGGGAGTCGCTCGGGGTGGTTCCATCGGAGCAGCGTATTCAGCTCGTTCGCAACGATGTCGAGGTGCGTATTCAGGAGATCGGTGCAGGTCCGCCCGTGCTCTTCGTGCATGGGGGAACGACCAGCGGCATGAGTTGGGCGATGCTGGCGGCACGACTCACAGGGTTCCGGTGCATCCTGCTCGACAGACCGGGGACCGGGGCCAGCGAACCTCTCGGCGGTCGTCTCGACGTTGAGAGCCTGCCACAACTCGGTGACACGCTGATCGTCGATGTACTCGATGCCCTGGAACTGGAGTCAGCACATCTCGTGGCGACCTCGTTAGGCGGGTATCTCGCCCTTCACGCCTGTGCGGCTCACCCCGCACGGGTCCAGCGGATGGTTCAATTCAGCTGGCCGATGGGAGTGCCCAGTCCGAAGTTGCCCGGATTCTTCCGGATCTCGGCCATGCCTGGGGTAGCGACCCTGATAGCGGCGGTGCCACCAAACGAACGATCTGTACGAACCCTCTTCGGGCTACTGGGCCATGGTCCGAGCGTTGCCGATGGTCGTATCACTCCTGCCGATCTCACGGCCTATTTGGCGCTGTTGCGCCACACCCACACAATGCGCAACGAGATGGCCGCTCCTCGGTCGATCATGAACTGGTTCGGCAAACTGCACCCACAACTTCTGCCCGACGCCCTCTTGTCTTCGATCACCACACCAACATTGTTTCTATGGGGCGAGAACGATCCGTTCGGCGGAGAGACTGTCGCCCGAAATGTCGTCGACCTCATGCCGAACGCGGTTCTCGAGTTGCTTCCCGGGGCCGGTCACGCCCCCTGGCTCGATGAACTCGATTATTGCTCCACGGAGACTGCTCGATTTCTCAACGGATAGGCGTCCGCCGGACGCGGTTCCCTCGCGCGTCCAGCGCGGGATCGGGCCGCCGCAGTCGCCGCGATTACC
>JBBKXI010000192.1:0-5758 GCA_037969415.1 Acidimicrobiia bacterium
GTCTCCAGGCGTTCAGAAACGTCCGTGAAACCCTCCCAGAAACCCTGCTGCCCTGCTGTGCCTCATCAGCCTGTTGCATCAACAGTAGAATTGCCTTGCTCACACAGGGGTTTCGCTCGTACACCCGGAGGGACTTGAACCCCAAACCTTGATCCGTAGTCAGACGCTCTATCCAATTGAGCTACGGGCGCGGGAATCGTCAAGTATCGCAGGGGTTTCCGGCGATGACCAGCCTGCTGGATCGCTTGTCAAGTCGTCGGCCCGTGGTCGGACCCCAGCACCCTGGTGGACCTAAGGCCTTCGGGACACAACATACAGCGTCTGATTCCCACCGGAGATTCCCAACCGGAATCACGGTGATCGAATCGCAGTCCACGAATAGATGGCCTCGATCACCGTGCCCTCATGGCACCCTTGGTCATCCGTTGACTGGGCCTACCCCCCGGAGGGACCAGAGTGATGCCCAAACACCGTAGTGAGGTCAGACCAACGCCGCCTCCCGTTGGGAAACCGGGCTCGGTATCAAACCTTTTGACGGTTGGCAGCGTCGAGGGCGCTGTGGACTCGATCTCCGAGTAGGGCGATCCTCTCGACCGGCTCGTTGCTGAATACGAAGCGAACATGACGGTTGGCCACCTCGCCGCCCCAACCACGCATTGGAGTGGCGGCCACCTTCTGCTCGAGGAGACGATTGGACACCTCAACGCAATCGAGCCCCAGCGCGGCGACATCCAGGAGCAGCGACCAGCCCCCGGCAGCCGGCACCACGGGAAGACCGCTGAGCTGCCGCAGGGTCTCGTCGCGGCGTCGCTGCAGCTCGGTGTTCGCTTCGGTGATGTCACTGTCGGGTGTGTTAAGGGCGACTCGCACCCCGATTTGTGCGAAGCCACTGGGTACCAGCCCGTTATAAATGTGCACTCGGGAGACGTCGTTGGCCAGGTCACCGGGAGCAACGATCCAGGCTATCCGCCACGCGATCATGCGCCTTTCCCACGGGTCTCCGATCGTTATCGTCCGGTCGCGCATGCCAGGCAGGGAGGCAGGATGGATCACGGTTCTGCCGTCGTACAGCACGTTCTCGTAGGCGGCCCAGTAGAGCAGGTGAAGGTTACGACTGGTTACCAGATCCGCGATCGCCTCCCACTCTTCGGGAGAGGCGGCCCAGCCGGAAGGGAAGGACGCGTTGTTGATGAAGATGACCCTCGTCCGATCGCTTACCGCAGAGCGCAGGGCATCGATGTCGAGCCGCCACCAGCCGTCAACGACGTGCAGGGGGACCAGGAGGGGCACCGCTCCGGCAAGACGCACCCGATTGATCATGCCGGCGTAGGTGGGGTCCGTCAGAATGACCTCGTCGCCTGGGTCGGTGAGGCACAGGAGGGCGTCCAACATTGCCTCGCCCTCGCCGCTCGTGATCACGATCTCACGGGGACCGTCGTAACGCGGACCACCGCGCCGCTCGATGTGTGCAGCGGCCGCCTCCTTCAGGTCATCGCGGCCGGTGAACGGAAGCCAGCTGTTCGCCTCATCCTGCCCGATAGCCTCCCGGGTTGCCTCCATCGCCTCGGCCGGCGGCGCGATGTCGATGTCGAGGTTCTCCATGCGAAGAACGTCGGGGTCATCCCCAGCCGCGGCGGCTACGCGATCGATGTTGAAACCTGGAATGTTCTCGAGACGCCGAACGCTCATCTCTCCTCGCTTTTGTCGTCGGCGCGGAGTATACGAATCCCACATCGGCCAGGTCGTATTGGCTCAGAACCCAGGGCGTGGCCGCGCCGTCAAGGGGATCAGGAACGCGTTCTAAGGGCTCGGGACCGCAGGGCTCGTTTGAGTTTCGCCATCGGACAGCGAGGATGAGAGGACCAGGTAACCCGCCAGCAACCAAGAACGCTCCAGACCACCAAACTCAACAGCGTCTGAGTCCGGGGTTTACGCTCGTCGCTGACATGGGATTTCCCTGTTCCGCATAGCGCTCAGCGGTGGATACTCCGTAGTCAGACGCTCTATCCAATTGAGTTACGGGCGCGGGAATCGTCAAGTATCGCATGGGTTTCCGGCGATGACTAGCCGATAGAGAACATGCAAGGCCATATCAGACTCTCAATCCGACCGGGCTCTGGGGCGCCCGAATCCTCGACTGTCACCGTGGTTTTAGGCGGTTGGGCCCACCGAACCAGAGTCACCACAGCGCTCATCAAGCGTCTGGTTGGTTCAGAAACGATCGCCCAGCCATGACGTGAAGCAAACCCGGACCTTCGGCGACCGATGCGACCGACTCCCCGTGGCAAACAGATCCAGGAACCCGCGGGGGACGTCGGGACGAGTGCTGGCCTGGCATACCAGACCCTCCAGTACGGGTCAGAGCACCCCAGATTCAAATACTCCAACCCCACCAAACCCGGGGAACATCAGACCGTCCGGGAAACCTGGGGAGGCTCAGGTCGAAGTAGAACGTGATATGACTCCATCATCTCAAAGCCAAGAAACTCCAGCTCCCGGAGCGTTCCTGTTGCCGGCTGCATCCGGTCATGGTCTTTCTGATCGCTGCTTTCGACCGGGGTGTGCGTCGAAGATCATCAACACCACCCCGGACAGTCCCTTCTTGCGGAGCCGCGCAAGAAGGTGGCCCAGATCACTTCGTCCTCGGTGTCGCCCACATCAAGGTCAAGGACTTCCCGGTTGCCGTCGGCGCGTCGCAACCACCACCGCTCGAAAGACGACCCCGATGGTCCTTGCAGTCGTGCAGATAGGTGGCTTCAACGAACACACGGGAACTCGACGTGATCCAAGCCCCGATCCCGGAACGCTGATACTTCCTCGTCCAACTGTTCACAGATCCTCGAGAAAAGCCGGAACCGGGACGCGGACCATTCGGTACTCCTCGTCTTGTCCGAGACCGGCCGGCAGCTTGCGATCGATCCTGGCTAGCACGCCACGATCGAGATCCATCACTGCCTCACTTGTCTACATGTAGACACCCAGCAACTTGTTGCACGTGCGTGTGGTATTGACAGGGTTCCGCACGCGATGCGGGTGAAGCAGTCGATCACGTACTCGAGGGTGGTGCGGTGACGGTCTATTTGATTGGGCATCTTGTCCTCCTTCCATCTGGGATTCGGGGACATCGTGCATTAGGACCCTTTCAGCTCGATGTCAGTTTTTGGTCTGGTCGGTTCTGGGCGTGCCTGCTCGGGACTCTGATCTGGTCCGTATCGAGGTATAAGGCGGTGCGCAGGCTCGGCAACAGAAAGATCTGACTCTGTCTAAGGATCCCGGGCTCTCAGTGGAGTTTTGCGCCCTGGTTCGCCAGGGCGCAATTGACAGGGAGCCCTCCCTGCACCGTGAGCAGCCGCCAGAGCACCATCATCAAGGCATTTCCGGACAAGGGGAGGTTCCGAGCCCCCCTGGAGCCTCAAGGCCCAGAACTGGCCCGCTGAGAATCTCCCATAAGGCTGAGGGCGATCTTGTGACTGTTCTGAAAGTGATTCTGGGACCGGCATGCGATCGCCGTCTAGCATCGAACCCTGTTCTCAGAGTGTCAGTAGCCCTGTCAGAAACCCTCCAATTCCACGTTCAGCGCAGAATCTGGAGCCGGACGGGAGCTCCGTCAACGGATTCCCTCGAGCTTTGCCGCAATTGCTTCGAGGATTTTCACGACAGGGTCAATGGCATTCGTTTGGCACTCCGCTGAAAGGGTTCTGCTTCATAGTTTCGATTGTGAGCACTCTGGACCCACTGCTCTCGGTAGAAGATCTCGCCGTGTATCTCGACGTGCCGGTGGCCACGATCTACGCCTGGAGGTATCGCCGACAAGGACCCACCGGTTTCAAGGTCGGCCGTCACCTCCGCTATCGCCAAAGCGACATCGACCGTTGGATCAGTGAACGAGTCCAAGACGAAACATCTCTCCGTCAGCAAGCGCACCGGTGATGACTTGGCGGCATACTTGCGGGAAGCACCAGTAGGAGGACCACAGCATGCCGAGGGGCGCCATCGACCGGCGAGACAAGGGGCGCTACCGAGCACGCTACGAGGGAGCTGACCGTCGTTGGCATAGCCGGACCTTCGATCGCAAAGCCGATGCCGAGCGCTGGCTGACTGATCAACTCTCGAAAGTCAACCGTGGCCAGTGGATAGATCCTTCGGCTGGACAGGTCTCGCTAGAAGAATACGCCGCCGCTTGGCTAGAGGCCAAGACCCGCATCAAAGACAGGACACGAGATGGATACCGATCGCTCCTCGAGTCGAGGATTCTTCCCACATTCGGGGTAACCCGCCTGAGCTCCATTGACCGCACGATGGTGGGGTCGTGGGTGCGCTCGATGGTCGACGAGAACCTGTTAGCCTCTCGCATCCGCCAAGCCCACCAATGTCTCGCCGCCATCATGGAACAGGCCCTCGACGACGGTCTGATCGGCCGGAACCCGGTTCGCCGCGTCGAACTCCCCCGACTTCCCCAACCAGATCACCGGTACCTCACCACCGAGCAAGTCTCTCAGCTCGCGGAGTCGATGCCCGGGCAGGCGTTTTCGACCATCGTCTACGTCCTCGCATACGGCGGACTGCGATGGGGAGAGCTGGCGGCCTTGCGTCGAGGTCGAGCTGATGTGCTTCGTCGCCGCCTTGACATCAACGAGGCGTTGTCAGAGATTTCGGGACGTGTCAGCTTCGGGTCAACGAAGACGTATCAAGCCCGAACAGTCTATCTGCCGGCGTCGGTCGCGGAGATGCTTGGGCACCACATGGAGAACGTCCCTGACAATCCGGAAGCATTGATCTTCACCGCGCCGCAAGGCGGTCCGTTGCGTTACTCGAACTTTCGAAGAGCAGTTTGGGATCCCGCTCGCATTAGAGCTGGAGAGGATCTCGATGACATCACTCCCCACCACCTGCGTCACACGTGTGCATCGTTGATGCGTGCCGCCGGCGCCGATGTGAAAGCGATCCAGCAGCAGCTCGGACATCGCAACGCTTCGGTGACTTTGGACACTTACACTCACCTATTTGAGGGTGATCTCGACGAGGTAAGGGACGCCTCGATGTCGCGTCCACCAAGATTTCGCGTCCTGAGCGCGTCCTGGGCGATGTGGTCGAGTTACCTCCACGCTGAGTAGAAGCCTCTGACCTGGGAATTCACTTGTGGGCCCGGCAGGACTTGAACCTGCAACCAACGGATTATGAGTCCGCTGCTCTGACCGGATTGAGCTACGGGCCCGCGATTTTCCTGTCACTAATTAGTGATTTAACAGTTCCGCCCTCCGAGAGAGTCCTTGCATAGCGCTCTCTCAGCAGATAACCTGCACCATTAATGAGTGCTGAGTCGACAACTTCCGCGACCATCGAGGAACTTCTTCCCTCATGGAAAATATCCCTCACCGCCGAAGATAAGTCGCCTCGCACCATCACATCATATTTCCTCGCCGCCACTCAGCTAGTCGACTGGCTCCACGACAACAACAAATCAACTATCGCCGATGAGGTCGGACACAGGGAGATACAAGCTTTCTTGGCCTACGTTCTCGAAGACCGGGCCAGCGCAACAGCCAAACAGCGATACGCCAGCCTCCAGCAATTCTTCTCGTGGTTAGAACTGGAAGAAGAGATCGACCACTCCCCCTTCGCAAAAATCAAACCGCCGAAAGTCCGCGAGCAACCAATACCGGTTCTGACCGAACCTCAACTGCGCGCGATGCTGGCCACAACCGACGGGAACGGCTTCGAATCGATCCGAGACAACGCGATTCTTCGACTCTTTATC
>JBBKXI010000193.1:0-3986 GCA_037969415.1 Acidimicrobiia bacterium
GCGGTACCCATTGCCGACGCAAGACGTTTTGCCGGGTCGACCGTCAGCACCAGGGTCCTCAAACCCGCACGAGCTGCAGTGACGGCAATCGATGCCGAGACAGTGGTCTTGCCGACTCCGCCCGCACCGGTAACGAGAATCGTGGAGGTCATACTGACCCCTCGAGGGCATCGCTAATACGAGCAGAAACCTCAGCCGGTGTCAGAAGTCCAAATAGATATGGCAACTTGATGTCGGGCTGCAGCGACTCCAACCATTCCTGCTGTTCGTTGTGGACCGACCGGTGATGAACTGCAGCTTCAAGAAGTGGGCCATCGCCGGCAGGGTCGGTTTCGAGATCATCAAGAATCCTGTTGGTGATGATCGATGGCGGTGGTACGAGGTCGTTGTCTTTGAGCCACTGGAGTGTCTGGATCGTCTCGGTTGTGGGAAGCTCCTCGGCCAGATTGACCAGAACCAGCCGGGTGGCGGCCGGGTCTTTGAGAGTGTGACTCATCCATGCCGCCTGGCGTTGGATCCGGCCGGTGGGGACGAGTTCGGAGATGCTTGTTGGAGCCCTCAAGAATGATCCGATTTGTCCGGTGGGGGGAGCGTCGGCGATCACCAGGTCCCACTTCTGCTCACGCACCTCCCAAAGCACCTTCCCCATCGTCACGATCTCTCTGACAGCAGGTGCAGCAGTCGCGAGGGCGTCGAAAGCACGCGCCAGGCCCCCAAAGCGTTTCAGACCGCGGATGGAAAGCTGGATTGTCAGATACTCGAGGAGTGCGTCGGAGCGGTCGATCTTCATTGCGAATAATCCGCGTCGAACTTCTCGTGGTTCAAACTCCAGAGGCCCAGAGCCAATGTGAGCGGCGAGTCCTTCACTATTTCCCATATCCATGAGAAGGACCCGCTTCCCTCTACCGGCAGCCAACTCGCCGAGTCCGGCGGTCACAGCTGATTTGCCGACTCCACCCTTGCCCGAAACGACCAGGAGTCGTTTTTCGAGCACCTGTTATTCCGAACTGAGAGGGATTGTTAAAACCAGATTGCCGTCAACAACGCCCCACTTCGCCCGCGACACGAGCAGAAAGTCCGTGAAGTCAGCTTCGGCTTGGTCGATGAACTTTTTTCGTTCCTCACCCGCAACCGGGGGCAGGGGGCGGTCTTTCACAGATTGCGCCCTTCGGGCGTAGCGTTGAATCATTGCGTCAACATCAAATTGAGCCATGAGAAGAGGTTAGTTGCTCAGGCGTTTCTGCTCAGATCTCCGCTCCGACTCCAACCGTTCCAGATCCACCTCGGTATAGTCGACAAATGTCATTGCGTCCGCGATCAGATGGTGTCCGGCGACGTTTCTGATTGCCCGATGCATCTCATGGGCGACCCGGCGATAGGCGGGATGTCCCGCTGATTGGCTCCGCAACTCGATCAAATGAAACGCTTGGCGCGGGTTCATCTCCATTACAAATCTCACGTTGTAGGCAAAAGGAACCACGTACTGGGCAACATCATCACCGAGATCGTCTCTCAATTCCTCGTAGAACTCGCCCGCATCGTCCATAATCCCAGCCCATCGATCGCCAAGGCCCATTCGTGTCAGGTCGGTTGGGAGGTCGTATCCGAGTCTCGTCGAGTATTTTTGCCATTCCAGGGTCATCAAACGGTGGCGTTGTAAATCGCGAAACGCACCGATATCGCATTTCACGTCGAAGCGATACATCGTGCGTTCCATGGCCCGGCCGGGTCGGTGGCGACGGTTTCCCCGATCGCCGATCATTGCATGGATGATCCGAGCCCGCTCCGATTCGGACATTGCCGAGACTCTTGCCTGGAGTTGTTCGTCTGACAGTTCGCTGACGGAATACAGCGCCGCGGCAGCGATCTTGGTCTCCGCTTCAGGGTCCCAATCGGTGAGAGTGACAGCGGGGCCCTCGTCGACCGGCGAGCCGAATTCGGTGGCCAGGGCCTCCAATTCGGATCGAACCTCCTCGAGGTACTCGGAAGACTTCACGCCTCGGTCGACCAAATCGACCCGCGTAAGGAATGATGGAATGATCTTGCGGAGTTCGCCCAGCATCATCGCCCCGTACTCGCGAACTTCGATAAGTGGGTTGGCCTGCATCCGCACCAGGGCCATTTCATACGCTTGCCCGGTGGCATAGATACCGACATTTGACATCGTCGCGATCGGAAGAAGCCCCCGTACTGTGTCACACGCCTTGGCGCGGATGGTCGCGTTATAGATCATCTTCGAATCTGATTCGGCGCGGGGATGGAGGGCCTCGAA
This sequence comes from Acidimicrobiia bacterium, assembly GCA_037969415.1. Taxonomy (GTDB): domain Bacteria; phylum Actinomycetota; class Acidimicrobiia; order Spongiisociales; family ZC4RG35; genus MA-ANB-1. The sequence goes on from JBBKXI010000193.1 coordinate 2,273, forward strand.
GTGCGAACTCATCGCCGCCACCATCGATGAGTATTCGTCGAAGACCCGTTCCATATGGACCGAATATCGCTCCGCGTGTTTGCTGTTTGCAATCTCCGTCGGGGTGAAGTAGCGATAGCGTTCACCGAGGCGGGCGTCGTATTTGATGTAACGGGTGGACTGCTCGAGGTAAGCGGCGAGCCGACCCCATTCGAGAACCTTGGTGAGCAGATTGGAAGCCTGTTCACAGGCGAGGTGGGCGCCTCCCAGTTGAGCAACCGAGTCGTCCCCGTATTCAAAAAACACCTTGGTGTAAAGCTCCTCGGCGCGCTTCAGAGCCACCTGTGGGTCGTCGTCGAGGTTTAGCGCGATGGCGTCGATTCCGGTTTCCGATTCGTTGACAAACTCGTCGATGAGTAGCCGCCGCAGCGATTTGGGTGATCGGGAATAGCGTGCGAACAACGCCCCCTTCACCACTTCGGGCAAATTCACAAGGCCGAACACCGGGAGATGAGTGTTGGTGACAAAGCGATCGAGAATACGGGTCTCCTCGGGCGTGAATTCTTCTTGGTGGTAGACCGGCACGGGCGAGCGATTGTATCCAGAACGGAACCAACACGATGTACCGTCCCGTTGATATGTCTGTGTGGTTGTTACGAATCTCCATCCTTGTTTTGATTGTTGCCGCAATCGGAATTGCCGTCGTACCCCTGTTGGTAATGCTCAACCTGCTCCAGGGCGGCTCCGGCTTTGGTCTGTGCCCTGGCGGGATCGAGGCGTGCGAAGTCCCCTACACGACGCCGCTCGAGTTTCTTCTGATCCTCACGCTATCCATGTTCGTGGTCGTGTTGATGATTCGTTTAGTGGTCCGACTGTCCCGCCGTGTTCAATCGGATACATACGCCATCAAGGAAACGACGCGGCGTACCTAATCAGGTGAATCTGCGGGTTCGTCCTTGCCTTACAATGCCGACCTCATGAAGCGCGTTCTCGCCAATGGGGATGCTCCGACGCCTGCGGAGCGAGGAAAAGCGAAAGCTGTCTTCAACCGTCTGCTCAAGAGGTATCCGAAAATCAATACGGCCCTTGGCTACGAGAACGCCTGGCAATTACTCGTGGTAACGGCTATCTCGGCACAGACCACTGACGAAAATGTAAACAACGTGGCGCCCGAGTTGTTCACGGCCTATCCGGACGCCGAGGCGCTTGCTGATGCCAACCCCGAAGATGTCGAGAAGATCATCTACTCCACAGGTTTCTACCGGCAGAAGACGAAATCAGTTATCGCTCTTTCGCAGGGTGTAGTCGAAATGTTTGACGGACTTGTACCAGCCGAACTCGATGAATTGGTCAAGTTGCACGGAGTCGGACGGAAGACTGCGAGTGTCGTCCTCTCCGAAGTTTGGGGCGTCCCCGCAATCGCTGTCGATACCCATGTCAACCGGGTTTCGCGACGTTTGGGCCTCACCGCCGAGTCGAAACCAGAGAAGATCGAGAAAGACCTAATGGCCCTTTATCCGATTGATTTGTGGTCGGGTCTCTCGATGCGCTTCATCCAATTCGGGCGGGATACATGTGACGCCAAACGTCCCGCCTGCGGCAAATGCGAGCTGTTCAAGCTATGCGAGTGGCCAGATCGGTTTGAGATCGCCGCCCGGAAGTGAACAAGTCGATATATCGATTGGCGATTCCGGCGCTTGGAGCGCTCGCCATCGACCCGTTGTTGACTCTGGCC
>JBBKXI010000194.1:0-21654 GCA_037969415.1 Acidimicrobiia bacterium
CGCTATGTCCAGCACACCATTGAGGTGGTGGTCGATCGCCTCGTCCGCAAGGAGGGCATAGAGACTCGACTCACACAGTCGATGGAGACAGCCCTGACTCTGGCCGACGGCATAGCCGACATCGACATCACGGATGGACCCACACTCACCTTTAGTCAGCACCTGGCATGTCCCAAATGCGGGCTCAGCTTTGAAGACCTCCAACCGAGGAATTTCTCGTTCAACAGTCCTTATGGAGCATGCAATGCATGTTCGGGTATCGGCACCCGGTTCACCGTTGACGCCGAACTGGTGATCGGAGACCCTGATCTGTCGCTCGATGAGGGTGCGATACCGATGTGGGCGTCGAACCGGATGCGGTACTACCACCGTCTCCTGACCGGTTTGAGCAAAGTGTTCGGCTTCTCGATGACTGACTCCTGGAAGGATCTCGATGCCGATATCCAGGAGAAGATCCTGTACGGAACCGGCGAAGAAAGAGTCACTGTCGAATATGTCAACCGATTCGGCAGGAAGCGGAAGTGGGATGCCCAATTCGAAGGTGCGATTCCCTTCCTGGAACGGCGCCACGAGCAAGCGGAGTCTGACTCGGCAAGAGAGTATTACCAGGAGTACATGGCGATAGTCCCCTGCCAAACATGCAATGGTGGGCGTCTCAATCCGATCTCCCTTGCGGTCACGGTTGCCGATCGTAACATCGCTGAGATCTCCGATCTGAGTCTCGGCAATGCATTCGAATTCTTTGAAAGCGTCGACCTTGACGAACGGGAGACGACAATTGCTGAGCGGGTCCTCAAGGAGATCCGGGCCCGGGTCAAGTTTCTCCTCGATGTCGGACTCGATTATCTCACGCTGAGCCGTTCGGCGGCGACACTAGCCGGGGGTGAGGCACAGAGAATCAGACTGGCAACCCAAATCGGATCGGGCCTGGTCGGAGTGCTCTACATCCTCGATGAACCGTCGATTGGACTTCACCAACGTGACAACCGACGACTCATCGAAACTCTTCTCCGGCTTCGCGACCTGGGAAATACGTTGATCGTCGTGGAACACGACGAAGAAACAATTCGAGTAGCCGATCACATCGTCGACATCGGTCCGGGAGCGGGTGAACATGGTGGCCATGTCGTTGTCGAAGGTGACCTTGACGCCCTGATCAAGGCCTCAGACTCACTCACCGGCGATTACCTCAGCGGGAGGCGTCAGATCGAAACGCCGATGATCCGGAGACAGGGGAGCGGCGAGTCGATCACGGTCCTCGGGGCCACGGAGAACAACCTCCAGGGCATCGATGTTGAATTCCCCTTGGGGGTATTCACTGCCGTGACCGGGGTGTCCGGTTCAGGAAAATCGACACTGGTTGAAGGGATCCTCTGGAAGACCCTCGCCAACAAAGTTAACCGGGCAAGGGTTGTGCCCGGACGCCACAAGAAGGTGGAAGGCATCGAGCTGATCGACAAAGTGATCGATATCGACCAATCGCCGATCGGACGTACGCCTCGATCCAATCCGGCCACTTACACCAAACTTTTTGACCATATTCGAACCCTATTCACCCAGACACAGGAGGCAAGGGCCCGTGGCTACAAACCGGGTCGGTTCTCTTTCAATGTCTCCGGCGGGCGTTGTGAAGCCTGCAAGGGTGACGGGACAATCAAGATCGAGATGCACTTCCTCCCCGATGTGTATGTGCCTTGCGAGGTCTGTGGGGGGAAGCGATACAACCGGGAGACTCTCGAAATCCTCTGGAAGGGTCACACCATTTCGGACATTCTGGCAATGCCCGTCGAAGAGGCCCTGACCTTCTTTGAGAACCAACCCAAGATCGCCCGAATCCTGCAAACTCTTTACGACGTCGGATTGGGTTATGTCCGGTTGGGCCAACCCGCAACCACCCTCTCCGGAGGCGAGGCGCAGAGGATCAAACTGGCTTCGGAGTTGGGGAAGAGGTCAACCGGGAAAACCTTCTACATCCTCGATGAACCGACCACCGGACTCCACTTTGAGGATATTCGCAAACTTCTCCAGGTCTTACAGCGTCTGGTCGACTCGGGCAACACGGTTGTAGTAATTGAGCACAATCTCGACGTGGTCAAATCCGTGGACCATGTGATCGATCTCGGTCCCGAAGGCGGCAGTGGCGGCGGGCGAGTCATCGCAATTGGCACCCCGGAAGAAATAGCACAGGTCGGGGAAAGCTACACGGGTAAGTTCCTGAGGGAAATTGTCGGGGGATGATCATCGGGCTGCTCCTCCGGCACCCCGCCGGGCAGATCTCTGGTACGGCCGCCTCCCCACCATCGGGATAGGGTCCCGATCGTTAGGAGTATTCCGGTGGTCCAGATCACCACAATCGAGGGAACGAAAAATAGAGTAATTGGCGCCCACCACTTCCGAATAAGGATCGGCGCTAAAACGAGAAGGTATCCGACCCAAAGAAGCGGTGACGCAAACATCGCTGCTGCGAGAGTCCAACCTATCTGATCGGTTGGCGAATCCAACCGTAAGTACCCAGCGATCCATATAACAACGACCACGGCCGCGCCGAGGAGGGGAGCCATGGGAACGTAGGATTCGAGTACGGCCGCCATGGATCCGTTCACCGGGGAGTCCAACCACGTACTGGCTCCGTCGACCAAGCTCTCGAGTGAGCTCAACAAGGTGACACCCGGCATCAGGAGACCCGCCACGTTCAGGACCAAGAACGTGCCGCTAATGGTCCCAACCAGCTTCCATCGTCGCCAAAGGAGGAATAGGCCCACGAGCGCCATTGGCCACAGCCTGACGGCCCCAGTAAGACCCACGAGGACCCCGGCTGCGAAGTCCCTTCGCTCCTCCACGAAACGCCAACCCCATACGAGGGCGGCCGCGAACACTGGGAAGATGTTTGTGTGGCCCACGGTTTCTGCGAATAGCGTCGTCAGTGGCAGGCCAATTGCGGCGACGAGACGTTGCGCGTCATTCGTCGTGAAATAGAAGACACCCCATACGAGCAGAACCATGGAGAGGACATTGACGACTATTGACGTCCATATGAGGTGGTCACCTGGGGCCGCCAGCAAAGGGACCGTCACAAACAAAGCAGCCGGTGTGCGCGGGTTCAGCGGCCAATCTCCCCCGAGAACAGCTGCATTGGCCGTCGCTTGGTCAATGACTATGTCCCGCTTGAATGGGGGATAGGCAGAATCTGGTTGTGGGAGCCCAAAAATAGAAACGGCAACCGAAAGTGCCAACACCCCAGAAACGAGGGCAAGGAACAACTTGCTCATTTATGGCCAAAATCGGCAACCGGGTACACTTCCTGAAATTGTACCCGCGGAGCGTCTCGCCCTTCCGTTTCAGACTCTCTGAGCGGCAGATAGCACCGAATCGATCAAAACCCAACCACCTAAACATCTCAGACGACCGTGCCGATGTACCCTGGTAACCATCTTGGAGAATGAATCAATGTTTGACATGCGACGCTCCGCTTTCGGTGGGTTCCGGGAGCTGGAGGGGAAGCACGCCGTCGTCATGGGCGGAGCTGGCTTTCTCGGCTCTCACATCTGTACCTGGCTCACTTACTCCGGTGCCCGGGTCACCTGTATCGACAATCTCATCACCGGTAACGCATCCAATGTCACCCACCTCATGGGAGATAAGAAATTTCGGTTGATCGACTACGACGTCACCGACTTTCTCCATGTTGAGGGAGAAGTTGACTACGTACTCAACTTTGCTTCTCCCGCATCGCCGGTCGATTACCTGAAATGGCCGATTCACACCCTCAAGGTCGGTGCATTCGGTACTCATAAGGGGCTCGGCCTGGCCAAGGAGAAGGATGCGACCTTCTTTCTGGCCTCAACCTCGGAGGTGTACGGGGATCCACTGGTCAACCCCCAGCCCGAGTCTTACTGGGGCAACGTCAACCCGATCGGTCCCCGCGGTGTTTATGACGAGGCAAAGCGGTTCGCCGAGGCTCTCACTCTCGCCTACCAGCGCGAGCATGGCATCGACACCAGGATCGTCCGTATCTTCAACACCTACGGGCCTCGGATGCGCCCCAACGACGGTCGGGCTATCCCCGCCTTTTTCAAAGCGGCGTTGCAGAACAAGCCGCTGCCCGTCTTCGGCGATGGATCACAGACCCGTTCCCTTTGTTATGTCGACGATGAAGTGGAGGGCATTCTGCGACTTCTTCTTTCCGATGAGACTGGACCGGTCAACATCGGAAACCCCGAAGAAGTGAGCATGTTGGAACTCGCCGAGGCAGTACAGGATGTAGTGGGGAATCATCCTGGAGTCGAATACGACGAGATGCCGACGGATGATCCCAAGGTGCGGCGCCCCGACACCACAAAGGCCGAAGAGATTCTCGGATGGAAGGCCCAGATCAGCCTCCGCCAAGGCCTCGAATTGACGCTTCCCTGGTTCAAGCAGGTTCTCGAGATCTAGTCAGTTCGGCGGTACTTCTCGATGCGGCGGTGGCAGCATGCGGAGCTAAACTGCGATGCCATTGATGCGATTTCACAGAAGAGTCAGATCTCAAGGTTGGTGAGTTGTCCCATCAAGAAATGCGTCAAATACACGTCGCAGTTCGATGCGCGTTTGCTTGTTGAGTGCTGATGTCGTGGGACGAGCTATCCGAGTGGTGGGTCGGCGAAGTTGTCGATGATCTCTCATACGAAGATGTGGTCACGCCGCTCCTATTAGAGGTTTTCCAGCCCGATTCGGATGCGCTTTATCTCGATTTGGGGTGTGGGGATGGTCGGGTGATGCGAACAGTTCAAGGTCTCGGAGCGAAGACGGTTGGCTTCGAATTGGTCCCACAGCTCGCTGAGTCGGCCGCGACAGTGGGTCCGACAGTTGTCGGGAGCCTGCCCGATCTGTCAACATTTCGGCGCGATTCTTTCGACGGGGCATACTGCGTTCTGGTCCTGGAACACATCGAAGATCTACCGGCATTCTTTACTGAGGTTGGGTCAGTGGTCAAGACTGGCGGCATCTTTTCCCTGGTGGTAAACCATCCAATCTGGACGGCGCCCGGGTCGACCCCGGTGACAGACGACACTGATGGTGAAGTGTTCTGGCGATCTGGTGACTATTTCGGTACGGGTTACACCGACGAACGAGCCGGGAATTCGACTATCCGCTTCCATCATCGCTCAACGGCCGATCTTCTCAACTCCGCCGCCGATGCCGGATGGTCACTAGAGATGATGATCGAGCGTCCCCACCATGAACTTGTTGACCAGTCTGGTATTCCCCGTTTGCTCGCTTGTCGGTGGCGCCTCGTACCCTGACAATTAGCTCATGTTCGAACGCCCTCAACCTTCGGAGATTCCGGACAAGTCCGGCACCTATCTGTTCCGTGATAAGAACGGGCGGGTTATCTATGTCGGGAAGGCAAAGTCCCTGAGGAGTCGGGTCTCGTCATACTTTGGTATCGGTTTGCACCCGCGCACCCAGGCAATGGTCGACAATGCCCGCACGGTCGAATGGATTATCACCGACTCTGAAGTCGATGCCCTCATGCTCGAATTCAACCTGATCAAAGAGCATCGTCCCCGGTTCAACGTCAAACTCGTTGACGACAAATCGTATCCATACCTGGCGATCACCCGCACCCACGAATGGCCCAGAGCGCAGGTGATGCGGGGGAAAAAGCGCAAAGGGAACCAATACTTTGGCCCCTACGCCCACACCTACGCCATCAGAAAGACGCTTGATCAACTGCTCCGCACTTTCCCCATCCGTACCTGCTCGAACGCCATGTTCGACCGGCAGCAAGCCCAGAACAGACCCTGTCTTTTGTTTCATATCGAAAAATGCGCCGGCCCGTGCATTGGGGAGGTGTCGGTGGCCGAGTACGGGCAGATGGTCGATGGACTCGCTTCCTTCCTCGGGGGCGATACCGAAGGAGTCATGGGAGATCTGAAAGAACAAATGTGGGAAGCATCGGCACGTCAGGAATTCGAACTGGCGGCGCGACACCGCGATCGCGTCGAAGACGTCAGGCGGGCGATGCTCCGCCAGGAGGTGATCACTGAGCGGCCGGAGAACTTCGACCTGATTTCATTCCACGGCGATGAACTCGAATCGGCATTTCAAATTATCTACGTCCGCCGGGGGCGAGTTGTGGGTCGAAAAGGGACAGTGGTCGATCGAGTTGAGGTGCTGACAGACGCCGAGTTGATGGCTCGGGTCATCAGAGAGCTATACGGTGATGAGGAACCCCCACGCGAAGTGCTGGTATCCCTAGAACCCGACGAGAAAGACCTTCTCACAGCTTGGCTCGAGGACGGGAGAGGCACTCTGGTCAATCTCAGGGTTCCGCAACGGGGCGCCAAGCGTCGGTTGATGGAGACCACTTCGGTCAACGCTGCTGAAGCGTTCGCCCGGCATCGTTTAAAGCGTCAGAAGGACCACAATGCCCGGGCTAAGGCGCTCCGCTCACTCCAGGAGGAACTCGACCTTCCCGAATCGCCTTTACGGATCGAGGCGTACGACATCTCCACTTTGCAAGGGACAAACACGGTGTCGTCGATGGTTGTCCTCGAAGACGGCATTCCCCGGCCATCCCAATATCGCAGATTCAAAATCAAGACGGTGACGGGCCAAGACGACTTCGCGTCAATGGAGGAGACGGTTCGACGCCGTTTCAAGGCATATCTCGCCGAACGTAAGAAACCGATCGCTGAGCAGGGAAAATTCTCCTATCCGCCTTCCCTGATCGTTATTGACGGTGGACCGGGCCAACTGGGACGAGCAGTCAAAGTGCTCGACGAGTTAGACCTCGACATTCCTGTAATCGGCCTCGCCAAAAAGATGGAGGAGGTGTACATGCCCGGTCGACCGGAACCAATCCAAATCGCACGCGATGCCGAAGCGCTCTATTTGCTTCAACAGGTGCGTGACGAGGCACACCGATTTGCGATCACTTATCACCGCGACCTCCGCTCCAAGTCGATGATCGATTCGATTCTCGACGAGGTGCCCGGGATCGGTGCCACACGAAAAAGGAACCTGATCCGGGAGTTTGGGTCTCTTAAGAAGATTCGGGCGGCAACGGTCGAAGATCTTGGCACCGTCCTACCTCGTGGCGTCGCTGCCGACCTGTACGCTGTACTCCATACATAGGGGAGTCCCATGGAAAAGGCGACAATCGATCATCCCCGAGTCCTCGTGGTGACGGGCATGTCCGGGGCCGGTAGATCCTCAGCCGCCAAAGTGATTGAAGACCTGGGCTACGTGGTAATCGACAATCTTCCGCCGCGGCTTCTTGCCGACGCGGTCAAAGCCCACGATATTCCGGAGCAAAACAAGCAGTTGGCGGTGGTCATCGATTCCCGCGGTGGCTTACCCATCGAGGAACTCAGTTCGGCTGTATTCGAGCTGGCGCGGGATGGGGTGCAGAGCAAGATCGTATTTCTCGACGCCGACGACGATGTGATCGTGCGCCGTTATGAGGAGAATCGTCGGCCTCATCCTCTTGGCGAGCCCACTATCTCGGCTGCGATTGAGGCGGAGCGAATTTTACTGGCCGACCTACGGACGGTCGCCGATTACTACATCGACACCTCCACAATGAATGTCCATCAGCTTCGCGACCAATTGAATTCTCTTTTCGCCGATGAGGAACGAACCAATCCGATGCGGGTGTCGATCCGGTCGTTTGGATTCAAACACGGGGCACCTCGCGACATCGATTTGCTGTTCGACGTTCGATTCCTTCCTAATCCGCACTGGGTCGAGGAACTCCGTGGCCAAAGGGGAACCGATGAAGCAGTGAGCGCATATGTCCTTGGCGACGAGTCTGCCAAGGAATTCGTCGACAAACTCGAAGAAATGCTCTTGTTCCTCATCCCGCGATTTGAGAATGAAGGGAAGTCATACCTATCCGTGGGGATTGGATGTACGGGAGGTCATCACCGGTCGGTCGCTATTGCCGAGGAACTGGGAAAGCGACTCAATGATCATGACGTTCGAGCCGCGGTCAGACATCGTGACATAGAAACTTGAAGCCCCAAACCGAGACCGAGACTGCTCTCCAGCCACTCCTGTTAGACCCGGCCGGACCCAATGTTGTGGCTATCGGTGGCGGGCATGGCCAGGCCGCCGCCCTCGAAGCAATTCAAAGCTACGCATCCACTATCACTGCATTGGTGACCGTGGCGGACGACGGTGGGTCGTCGGGCCGGTTGACCGATCTCGGAATCCCCGCCCCCGGCGACTTGCGAAGATGCTTGCTCGCCCTCACCCCGGAGCCGTCGTTGTGGTCGGAGCTTTTCGCTCACCGTTTCTCCGAGGGCGACGTTGTCGACCACTCCTTGGGCAATCTGATCATTGCTGGACTGGCCCACATATTTGGAGATTTCGAGTCGGCGATTTCGACAGCCGGCCGGATGCTGGGAGCCATCGGAGAGGTGATCCCCCTGGCAACCGACCCATTGACTCTTCATGCCCGGATCGATGGAGCCGACGTCGTTGGTCAAAAGTTGATTTCGCTGAGCAGAGGAGAATTTGAAGACATTTGGATCGAACCCGCCGACGTGGTTGCCTCGACACGGGCTCTGGCGGCCGTCGCCGGAGCAGATCAGATTGTTATCGGCCCCGGGAGCCTTTATACATCGATCATATCGGCACTAAAGATCAAGATGTTGTCGGAGGCTGTGATGCAAGCACCCGCGCAAAGGGTGTTCGTCCTAAACCTGGTGAGTCAGGACGGGGAGACGATGGATATGGATGGCGGCCAACATCTCGAGGCCCTTGAGGCCCATGCGGGTATTGTGGGACCATCAATTGTTATAGCCCATGAGGGCGAGCTGGCTGTACCGAAGGGACACCATGCGATGACTATCGATTCCGACACTGCCGCCGAACGCGGTTGGAGAGTGATCTACGCCGACGTGGCCGCGCGGGAATCTGAATGGCCCACCCACGACCCACTCCGGTTGGGTCGTGAGCTTGAGAGCATCTTCCACGGCCAGCCATGAAGTACCTCACCCTTGACGATGTGGTGGTGAGTGGCAAAACGGTTCTGGTTCGCGCCGATTTCAATGTGCCGCTTGGCTCGGATGGTCTGATCACAGACGATTTTCGAGTAAGAGCGTCGGTACCAACTCTGGAACGTCTGGTGAACATGGGAGCAACCGTCGAGGTGTGTTCGCACCTCGGTCGCCCCGACGGCGAAGACACCCGTCTTTCCCTGGAGCCGGTGGCTAAACGGCTCAATGATTTGACCCGCCTTGACGTACGATTTGGTAGGGGTTCGGGAGGAGATGTACGAGTCCTGGAAAACACCCGATTCCATTCGGGTGAGGAAGACAACTCACCAGCGTTTGCGGCCCAACTGGCTGATGGAGTAGACCTTTTCGTCCAGGACGCGTTCGGCTCGGTGCACCGCGCCCACGCATCAACCGTTGGTGTCGCCGAGCGGTTGCGTTCAGTCGCGGGGCCGCTGCTCGACAAGGAGCTGAAGGCTTTTGCTCGATTCACGGACGACCCGGAACAGCCTTACACCCTGGTTCTGGGCGGTGCCAAGATTTCGGACAAGCTCGGCGTGATCTCGAATCTGATCCCGAAGGTGGACAAAATGCTGATTGGCGGAGGCATGTGCTTCACCCTGCTGGTCGCCCGCGGTGAAATGGTTGGTGCATCAATGGTCGAGGAGGAAATGCTGGATGCCGTCGCTGGTATACTCGAAGGACCTTTCGGCGATCGGATTATTCTGCCCCTAGACGTCGTGGCAGCAACATCGTTCAGCCCGACCGGTGCCAACCGGATCGTGGACGTGCATTCTCTGTCAGAGCATGAAATGGGTCTCGATATTGGCCCGGCGACGGCGAACCTCTTCGCAGATACGATCAACCGCTCCAAAACCGTCTTTTGGAACGGCCCGATGGGGGTTTTTGAATGGACTTCCTACCGTCACGGAACGGAAAGAGTCGCAAGCGCAATCGCAAATACCTCTGCCTATACCGGAGTTGGTGGTGGTGATTCAGCGGCAGCGATGCGTCTGCTCGGATACGACGATGGAATTGACCATCTCTCCACCGGAGGTGGTGCCGGGCTGGAACTTCTGGAAGGGCGGATTCTTCCTGGTGTGGCAGCTCTGGAAAAATGGACTCAATGACAACAGACTTGATAATTGGGAATTGGAAGATGAACGCCACTCATCTTGATGCCATCCAGATGATCCAGAAGCTCTTCTATCGGCTGGAAACAAACGATTACGAAAAGGTCGAAGTGGTGGTGGCGCCTCCGTTCACGGCGTTACGTTCGGCCCAGACGGTGATTGAAGCCGACCGGATGCCGATCGGGCTCGCCGCCCAGAACGTCCATTGGCAAGATAAGGGTGCCTTCACCGGGGAGGTTTCCGCTCCCATGCTCGAGCGCCTCGGCGTTCGGTATGTGATTGTGGGCCACTCCGAACGACGCCAATTCTTCGGCGAGACCGACGAAATGGTCAACAAACGTGCTGGCGCGGTGCTGAAGTCAGGAATGACACCGGTTATCTGTGTCGGGGAGTCACTGGAACAACGCGAGGCGGGGGAAGCTGAGTCGGTGGTCGTCCAACAATTGAATGGAGCATTCTCCAAGTTCGGGGCGGATCAGGTCGGAAGCGTAACCGTTGCCTACGAGCCGGTTTGGGCGATTGGCACCGGTCGCACAGCTTTACCGGACGACGCGGGTGCGATGGCGGACCTGATTCGCGAGGAGTTGACCCGACACGCCAACAGCGAAGTCGCCGGAGCGGTCAGAATCTTGTACGGAGGTTCGGTCAACCCTGCCAATGTTGGAGACGTCATGGCAAAGAAAAATATCAACGGTGCGCTGGTCGGAGGGGCTTCCCTCGACCCCGACGAGTTCGCGGCAATCGTTCGATACCGATTGTGACCTCCACGCTCATCCTCCTTCGCCATGGGCAGTCCCGATGGAATCTCGACAATCTCTTCACCGGGTGGACCGACGTCGGGCTCACCGAGTTGGGGCGAACGGAAGCGGTGACAGCGGGCAAGCTGATGACAGAAGAGGGCTATTTGCCAACCAATCTTCACACTTCGTTGCTGAAACGCGCCATTCATACCGCCGAGTTGACACTGTCCGAGATGGATCTCTCCTGGCTTCCGGTACAAAGGTCGTGGCGGCTCAACGAACGTCACTATGGGGCTTTACAGGGGCTCGACAAGGCAGAGACAGCCGAGCAGCATGGTGCAGAACAGGTTCTGAAATGGCGACGTTCCTACGACGTTCGACCACCACCGTTGGCAATCGATGATGAACGCCATCCCTCACACGATCCCCGATATGCCGACCTGTCTCCCGACGAGCTTCCCGCCACCGAAGCGTTGTCTGATGTCGTCGCCAGGATGATGCCTTATTGGCACGATTCGATAGTTCCGCAATTACTTGATGGAAAAGTCCCGCTCCTGGCCGCGCATGGGAACTCGCTGCGTGCATTGGTGAAACATCTCGATGGTGTCTCTGAACAGGCAATCGTCAAGCTCAATATCCCGACCGGGATCCCATTGGTTTACCAATTGGACTCAGATATGAACCCGGTTACGAGTCGTTACCTGGGGGATGAGGAGGCAGCCATGGCTGCGGCTGAGGCGGTAGCCTCTCAGGCCACGAAGTCGCAGTGAGCCGGGCGAGGTTTAGTCATCAGGCAGTCGGGTGTTACAATTTTGACAGCCGTTCCGATTCCGGGGCGGTTTCTCTAAGTGATAAGAAGTTATGGCCGTTGCACAAGCACTCTTAATCGTCATCCACGTCATGCTCTCGCTAGGCCTGATTGCGCTGGTGTTGCTCCACTCTGGGAAGGGTGGTGGCCTCACCGACGTGTTCGGCGGAGGGATGAGCACATCGAATCTCGGTGGTTCGACCGTAGTCGAGCGCAACCTCGATCGATTGACCTGGATCGTCGGTGTTCTGTTCGGTATCAGTACCTTCGTGCTTACCTTCGCGTTGAGCTAGTACGACGATAAAATCTCACACGCCCCTCGATGTCGGAGTGGCGGAATTGGTAGACGCGCCAGGCTAAGGACCTGGTCGGGAGTTTTCCTGGTGGAGGTTCGAGTCCTCTCTCCGACACTGCGCCTCCGACACGTCGGAGGCGTTTCAGTTTGGCAAAGCCAAACTGAGCGCGCAATCCCGAAGATCCCGACACACCGACGTGCTTTGACAGTCCGACACGTGGTATGGGGCTCCATTATGTGCGCAACATCGATGGAATCGTTGACGCCAACGACCCTGAAGCCATGGTGTACGAGATCAGGCCAAATGGCTAGACCCGACTGGTAGCGGTGGAATACATAATTCCTGAAACCGAAGTGGATCCTGCAAATCCGCCGATGTTGTACGGGCATATGTTCTATCACCATGCGTTCTTGCCGGTGTACATACTCCATGTATGGGTCTGGAAAACCAATCCAAACGGGATGTTTGCCGACTTCAACCCCGAAGTCGCTCCGTGTCCGTGAAATCCGCCAAATTGAGAGAACTGTGGCCCGGTCCGCCGGGCCACAGTCGCGTTCGGGTAGTACCTGAGTGTCCAGTTGACTCACCCTCCGGGCGTCTACGTGTCTCTCCCTCCTTGAGGAGGGAGTACCCGAGCGTCAGCGAGGGGGAGGGTGGACGTTGTGGCACCATCGCTGATCGCTCCGCGTGATTTTCCACCGTCCACCCCCGGCCGTTGCTTATCGCAACCGCCACCCCCTCCAGGCGACTTCGTCTTTGGAGGGGGAGTTGCGGTGTAAGCGGGTGTGCCGGACCCCTCCGGGCGTCTTCGTTTCTGGAGGGGGAGTTGCGGTGTGAGCGGGTGTGCCGGCCCTCCGGGCGTCTACGTGTCTTTCCCTCCGGGCGAACTGTTCGTCGCGAGACGCCGATATTAAGGCTTCGCCTCTGGTGGGACAGTTATCGCTTGGTTCGGAATATCTGACTCTTTCTCTTCGACAGGTCCGAATGTGTCCCTCCAAATCACTGTGGTGTAGAGCCAGATGGCGGTTGCGATAAGCAAAACCGGGAAGGTGCGGGCAACCAACGGATAGGTTGTCTCGCTGTCGCCGAGCCAGCCGCCGATCAATGCCCCGAGAGGAAGAGTGGCCCACCCAATTGCCCGGGAGGCGGTCACCACCCGCCCCAGCATCACTTCAGACGAGTAATGCTGTCTGATCGTGGCCAGAGGTACGTTGACCAGAGAAATACCGAACATCCAACCCACCTGGAGGGCGAGTGTGGTGATGCTGTACGTGGTAAACATCACGGCGAACAAGCATATGCCGGTGATCGACATTCCCATGGTGAGCGTCTTCCCCAGACCGATCTTTGCGATGACATAGGGCGCTACGAGGGCACCGATCACTCCACCGATACCGAGAGCGGCATAGAGGATGCCGATCTGGCCTTCATTCTCTGTCAGGAAAACAAACGCGGCCAAAACGAGGAACGTGCCCTCAATAAACCCCACCACAAAGTTGGGAATTGCAGCGGCGAACGTAGTGACCCGGAGACGAGGTTCCTTCATGATGTAGCGGATTCCGTTGGCAGCCTCCGTCATGAAGCCTTGGCGATCCGCGCTTGCCGTTCGCTGATGACCAACCCGCCCCACCCATTTGAGAGAGATCGCCGAAACGACAAAGGTCGCCCCGTTAAGGAACAACCCGACGGCCGGACTGCCAGTCGTGAAAGCGAGTATGCCGCCGGCCAGCGGACCCAGCGCAAAATTGGCTTGTTGGCTGGCGGAGATCAATCCATTTGCCTGAGCGAGCTGGTTTTCCCGGACGATTGAGGGGAGGAGAGCGGACATCGCACCGTCAAACATCGTTGTCATCGAGCCAACCAGGAGGGCAAAGGCGAAAACCGTTCCGATTCCATAGTTGTCAATGTCGGCTGCCAGGTAAAAGAACGCACATGCCCGCACCAGATCGGCGGAGATCATGACTGGTCGGAGCGGCCAGCGATCGAGGAGGACGCCACCGAACAGTCCTACGAGGAGAATAGGAATGTTTTCCAACGCATAGGTGAGAGCGAAGTCGAGTACCGATGCGGAACCGGACTTCCGCTGGATGTAAACAACGAGAAAAGGAAGCGTGATAAATGCTACGTAGGTGCCGAATTGACTTATGGCCTGGCCGACCCAAAGGGCGGTATACCTCGGCCCCAATGAAGTCAGACTGCGTGCGTAGCTCACCGATCGGTCACCATAACCTCTGCTGGTACTGTGTTCAGGGCTTGTTAGCCTTTACAGAGGATATATGAAAGACTTCCAGGAAATTCCGCAACAACTCACCGACCTGATCCAGATGTCCAAGGACTATCTGCGTCAAGAGACGATCGAACCGGCCAAGAAACTGGGGAAACAGGCTGGCATGGGTATTGGTGGCGCGGCCCTCTTCACGTTGGGAGCCTTTCTTGCGGTGCTCGGCATGTACTCGTTGCTGAAAATGGTGCTTCCTGAGTCGGAATGGTATGTAGTGCTGGCCCGGTTTCTGACCGCAGTGGTTGCAGCCGGGTCTGCTGGAATAGTCGGATGGAGGCTTAGTAATGACAATCTCTAGAGACGATCTTGAAGCCAAGGCGCGTCAGATCGTAGGAACGGTTGAGGAGACCGCCGAATCGGCGAAGCAAAAGTCGATGCTTGCCGGCCTTGTTGTGGCGGGAGTGGTTTTCGCTGCTTTCTATTTCGGACGGAGGCGCGGCGGAAAGAACAAGACTGTGGTCGAGGTCTATAAGGTCTGAGCCTTACCTGGCTTGATTACCTCTATTTTTGGATCGCCACGCTTTTTGTGGTGGATCACGATCGCCGATCCGGCTGGAACCTCCTTGCGAAAAAGCAGTTCCTTCTGACCTCTTGAATCGCGAATAACCGCCAGAGCGGTGAGCGCAATTCCCAACATCATTTCTCGTCGGTCATTTTGCCTCAACCCGCGTAGAGCCCGCCCGTAGCCCTGCGAGCGCATATTGGCGGTGCCAAACAAAGTGCGTAACAATCGATTCATCTTGTACCGTGGACAACCTTAGAACAGGAATCGGCAATGCAGAACAAAAAATTCGTCCAAGTTACGGTTTGGGTGGTCGTCATATCGATGGTCCTCGCTCTGGTCGTGGCCGGTATCAGCGCTCTGTTGTGAACTTCGCCGAAGGAGACCCTGCGCTCCTCATCGACTCCAAAGGGCGCTATTTCCTCCTCAAATTGGACCCGCAACGCACGTTTCAGTTCCACAATGGGAATATTCCTCATACCGATTTGATCGGACTCGACGATGGGTCATGGGTGCAGTCGTCGGCGGGAGCAGAAATGTTGTTGCTTCGGCCGCGCCTCGCCGACTACATCCTCAAAATGAAGCGGGGTGCTCAGGTGGTGTATCCGAAGGATATCGGGCCCATCCTGATGTTTGCCGATGTCGCTCCGGGCATGACCGTCCTCGAGGCTGGCACGGGGAGCGGGGCATTGACCATGGGATTGGTTCGGGCGGTGGGTCCGGGTGGCAGGGTTGTTTCGGTTGATGTTCGCGAAGACCATTCGGCCCATGCCCGCAAGGCAATCGAGCGGTGGTTTGGCGGATTACCCGGGAATCTCGAACTGCGAATCGGAGACGTGGCCGACCAGATCGAGGAGGTCGCACCCGACCGCCTGGTCCTCGACCTGCCCGAACCCTGGCGGGTCCTCGAGGTCGCTGCGCAACACCAACCTGCAGGAGGAGTCGTCGCCGCCTACCTGCCAACCGTGCCCCAGGTTCAAACTCTGGTCGAGACTGCCGAGCGGTTGGGTGTTTTTGTAGAAACCGAGGTTCGCGAGGTGTTGATGCGAGATTGGAACGTCTCAGGCCGATCGGTCCGACCCGAACATAACATGGTCGGTCACACCGGATTCCTGGTGTTTACCCGTAAGGTGAGTGAGAACAGGTTCAGCGGACCATTCAAGAAGTGATAGAACTAAACCAGGCTATTCGTATACTGCCAAAAGGCGACCAACCAGGAAGGAAGCCCCGTGGAAGAACGAAGGACACCAGACGACGCCACAGAATTGCGTCGGTTAGTGGAGGCTCTCGAAGAAGAGATAGCCATTCTTCGCCGACGTGCCACCGGTGCGCCTGAGAGGGTCCGCGAACTGGAAACGGAACTGGAACGCACCAGGGAACGCTTAGAACGCGCCGGTGTACAGAACGACAAATTGGCCGCGGTACTCGAAGAAGCCCGCCAACAGCTCGGTGTTCTCCGCGAGGAAGTCGACAAGCTCACCGCTCCGCCAAACAACTTCGGCACCGTTCTCCAGGTCAATGTTGATGGCACAGTGGATGTCGTGACCGGGAACCGAAAGCTTCGGGTCTCGGCCCAGCCCAGCATCGAAGTGAAGCAACTTCAGGTGGGTCAGGAAATCCTACTCAACGAAGCATTCAACATCATCGACGTTCGCCAGTTCGAGCAGTCCGGAGAGGTGGTACGCATCAGGGAGATCCTCGACGACACTCGGGTTGTAGTCACTGCCCGCGCCGACGAGGAGAGTGTGCTCAGCCGATCCGATGAGATGAAGGATGTGTTTCTCCGCGCTGGCGATTATGTACGGGTCGATTCAAAAACCAGGCTCATTCTCGAAAAGATGGAGCGACCGGAGATGGAGGAGTTGGTCCTCGAAGAAGTACCGGATGTCACCTATTCCCAGGTTGGCGGGCTCGCTGAACAAATCGAACAAATCCGTGACACCGTCGAGCTTCCATATCTGCATCGAGACCTATTCAAGGAATACGAGCTTGAACCGCCAAAGGGAATTCTCCTCTACGGGCCACCTGGGTGCGGGAAGACGCTGATAGCGAAGGCGGTGGCCAACAGCCTTGCGAAGAAGGTCTCTGAACGCACTGGTAATCCCGATGTTCGCTCCTACTTCCTCAACATCAAGGGACCCGAACTTCTCAACAAGTGGGTTGGCGAAACGGAGCGGCAAATCCGTTTGATCTTTCAACGTGCCAAAGAGAAGTCAGATGAGGGTGTTCCGGTGATCGTGTTCTTCGACGAAATGGATTCACTTTTCCGAACCAGGGGCACCGGGATCAGCTCGGATGTGGAATCCACAATCGTTCCTCAACTCTTGTCCGAACTAGACGGAGTAGAATCGTTGAAGAACGTTGTGGTGATCGGAGCGTCGAATCGCGAAGATCTAATTGACCCGGCGATTCTGCGACCTGGCCGTCTCGACGTGAAGATCAAGATAAATCGGCCCGAGCCTGACGCGGCACGCGAGATCTTCGGTATCTATCTGTCGGAAAACACTCCTCTCGACGCCGCCGGAGTAGCGGCGCACGGGGGCGATCGGGCTGCCTACATCAAAGAGATGATCGAAATCACCGTCGACAACATGTATTCAGAGGAAGACGAGAATCGCTTTCTTGAAGTCACCTACGCCGGGGGAGACCGTGAGATTCTCTACTTCAAGGATTTTGCCTCGGGCGCCATGATCGAGAATATTGTGCGTAGGGCGAAAAAGGACGCGATCAAAAGGCAAATCGCCGACGGTGAATCTGGCGTTAGCCAGGACGATCTCATTGCGGCCATTAAACAGGAATTCCGGGAGCAAGAAGACCTACCCAATACGACTAATCCCGATGATTGGGCCAAGATCTCTGGCAAAAAGGGAGAGCGGATCGTATATGTCCGGACTCTCGTCGGGGGCGATGACGAGAGCCGGCAAATCGAGAAGGTCTCGGGCGGCCAATACCTCTGATGGCTCTGCACAAGGTCCTCGGCACCGAGACCGAATATGGGATAACAGTTCGGGGCGAGCCTGGATTCAACCCCGCCGTAGCTTCTTCCCTTGTGGTGAATTCTTACCCTGGTAGGCGGGTTCGGGTGCAGTGGTCCTACGAGGAGGAGTCGCCTGGTCGCGACGCACGAGGTTTCGGGCATGAGACCTATGGCCCCCTCGATCCCGAGGGCGCGGTTGTCAATTCGGTTTTAGCCAACGGTGCCCGCCTTTATGTCGACCACGCCCATCCGGAGTATTCAGGACCCGAGTGCTACGACCCACTGGAGGCCGCGCTCTACGACAAGGTCGGGGAGTTTGTGATGAGATCGGCGGCGGCCGCCGCCCTTGACAGCGGTGGCAAGCACGTCTCGCTTTACAAGAACAATTCAGACGGCAAGGGAAACTCCTACGGAGCGCATGAGAACTATCTGATGGCGCGGGAGACGCCCTTTGGCGACATCATCCGCTACGCCATGACCTTCCTAGTCACCCGTCAGATATTCACCGGAGCCGGCAAGATCGGGTCGGAGAACGATCGACCCGACGTCGACTTCCAGATCACGCAACGCGCTGACTTCTTTGAGGAAGAGGTCGGCCTCGAGACCACATTGAAACGGCCAATCATCAATACTCGCGACGAGCCCCATGGCGACCCGTCGCGGTACCGCCGACTGCATGTCATCATCGGTGATGCCAACCTTTCCGAGGTTCAGAACTTTCTCAAGGTGGGAACCACTGCTCTGATGTTGGCCGCCCTGGAAGATGGGGCGATCCCAGATCCCCTCGATCTGGCCGACCCCGTGGATGCCTGCTGGCGGGTGAGCCATGACCTCTCGATGACCAATCCCATCGACCTCGATGGCGGTGGCACTGCAGCTGCGCTGGAAATTCAAGGGCGGTACCTCGAGTGGCTGTCAAAGTATGTCGAGAAAGAACTCGACGATCCGGTCTGGACCCAGCTAATTGAAGAATGGGCGCGGGTACTCGACGGGTTGGAGAATGACGTCATGTCGTTGGCCGACACCCTCGACTGGGTTGCGAAACGGAGGATCTTCGCTGGATACGCCGATCGTGACGGCCTTGAGGTCACGAGCTCGAAACTGAGGGCGCTCGATCTCCAATATCATGACGTCGACCCGGTCAAGGGTCTCTACAACCGGATCAACGCCCGTGGCGGGTTCCGTCGGCTGTTCACCGATGAAGAGATTGCTCGTGCGGCTGTTAACCCCCCGGAGCGAACCCGGGCATATTTTCGGGGCCGGTGTGTTGACAAGTTCAGCAAGTCTGTGGTCGCCGCCAACTGGGATTCGCTGGTTTTTGATGTTGGGGAACCTCATCTCAAACGGGTTCCTATGATGGAACCATTGAGGGGTGGTGCCGCCCTTGTCGGCACGATTATCGAAGAATCTGAAGACGCCGCAGACCTGCTGAGGCGTTTGGAAGGGTAAGGATCAATATGTCAGACCGTGAACGTTCCAAGGATAAGAAGTCGACTTCGGACGAACAGACCGAAAGCGCCGATGCCGTTGCAAAGAGCGACACCGATCTTGAGGCACTCGACGATCTTCTCGATGAAATCGACGAAGTGCTCGAAGAAAATGCGGAAGAATTTGTCAAGAACTATGTGCAGAAGGGTGGAGAGTGATCACTCCCCACAGCTTGCCGCTACCTATGGAGGCGCCCCTACCGGGGTCGAGCTTTACCGATTTGCTCGACTCAATGGGTGCGTTACCCACCATGAACTTCGGGATCGGCGATAAACCACCCACCGCGCCGGAGGGGACAACAGTTCTCGCGCTTCGCTATCAAAACGGGGTTGTTATGGCGGGTGACCGCCGAGCCACTGAGGGTCATCTGGTCGCACACCGGCGGATTCGGAAGGTGTTTGCCGCCGATAAATACTCCGCAGTCGCAATCGCCGGGACAGCCGGCCTGGCAATCGACATGGTGCGTCTGTTCCAGGTCGAGTTGGAGCACTACGAGAAAATCGAAGGTGTGCGTCTCTCTCTGGAAGGCAAGGCGTCATTTCTCGCCCGTATGGTGCGCAACCAACTCCCGATGGCGTTCCAGGGTTTGGTTGTCGTTCCCATGTTCGCCGGCTACGACCACTCCGATGAGACCGGCCGTTTGTACAGCTACGACGTGGTCGGGGGACGCTACGAGGAGATCGATTTCGGGAGTACCGGATCTGGTTCGCGGCTGGCCAAGTCCTATCTCCGCACCGTATTCGAAGATGATCTGAGTGCCGACCAGGCAGCCGATTATGCGGTGAGGGCTCTGGTGTCGGCCTCTCAAGAAGACACTGCCACCGGTGGACCCGACCTGAAGCGCGGTATCTATCCGAATGTGGTCAGGATCGACACCGATGGTCTAGAAGAACTGAGCGACGAGGTCGTTGGCGCTTTGGCGGAGGCGGCCGTGGAAAGCATCCGATGACCACAGTTTTGTTTCACTGCACCACCTTGGGTTACCTAAGGGAATCAAATTGATCCCGGTCGCCATCTTCTTTGGACTGATCGGTGGGTTAATTCCGCGTTATCGATGGTGGTCGATTCCTGTGATTGGAGTCATTTGGTCGATCATGTTGACCTTTGGCGGCGACCCAACGATGTCAATGGACCAAATCTGGATTGTGGGGTTCGCCCTTGGCGCTCTCAACGGTGCGGTCGGTGTCACTCTGACGTGGGGGCTGTCGAAGGTAATCCATGCCCTTTCGGGTTTGTTCCGAGATGGACAGGTGACGCCGTGATCGCCAGCGTAAGCCTGGGTAGCCGTGCATCGGGAGCAGAACTGTGACCATCCCGTTTTATGTCGCCCCGGAACAGTTGGTTCGGGACAAAGCCGAATTTGCCCGCAAAGGTATTGCCCGTGGACGCTCGATTCTTGCCGCCGATTACGGCGATGGGGTCCTCTTGATGGCGGAGAACCCGTCCACCGCACTCCACAAAATCTCCGAGGTCTACGATCGGATTGCCTTCGCCGGCGTAGGGAAGTACAACGAATTTGAGACTTTGCGCAAGGCAGGGATACGTCAGGCCGACCTGATGGGATATCTTTATTCGCGCGAGGATGTCACCGCGATGGGACTGGCGACGCAATTCGCCCAGACCATGGGAATCATCTTCACCCGCGACCCGAAACCGTTCGAAGTGGAATTGCTTCTTGCCGAGATCTCCCCGGACGGATCCGAACATCGGCTTTTCCGTATTACCTATGACGGCACCCTGTACGACGAGCGGAATTTCGTGGCGATCGGAGGGAAGTCGGAACAACTCGGGGAGGCACTCGGCGAACTCTGGTCACCGGGGATGAGTTTTGATGATGTTTTCCTCGCCGGTGTCGATGCATTCCGCCGGGCCGAGGGCCGGGATTCTGAGGGATGGGAAGTGGCCGTCTTGGATCACTCCAACGGTAGGCGCACATTTCGTCGTCTCAGTCCTGATGACTTGCCCGAGATAAAGGGAACATCTACTTCGGAATGACCTAGGTTGGTTTAGCCTGCTTGGTGTGGACCGCAGGATCTTTGGGCTGGAGAACGAGTACGGGGTGACCTGTACGCTGCGCGGCCAACGTCGGCTCAGTCCCGACGAAGTGGCCCGCTATCTGTTCCGTCGGGTCGTCTCATGGGGTCGGAGTTCTAACGTCTTTCTGGAAAACGGCGCCCGTCTATATCTCGACGTGGGCTCTCACCCCGAGTTTGCAACACCGGAGTGTGACGACCTCTTCGATGTTGTGGCACACGACAAGGCAGGGGAGCGAATCCTCGAAGGTTTGGTACAGGGCGCTGAAGAGCGACTCGAAGAAGAGGGAATTCGAGGCGAAATCTTCGTCTTCAAGAACAACACCGACTCGGCATGAAACTCATATGGCTGTCATGAGAACGACCTAGTCAGCAGACATAAGGACTTTCATCTCACCGTCGAGGTGTTGAT
>JBBKXI010000195.1:0-30619 GCA_037969415.1 Acidimicrobiia bacterium
TCGATGTCGATCGGCACGGTCGTCATGTTTTCGGCCCTGGTTGTCCAGCTGTATGGCCCTCTTTCCGGTCTCTCCAACTCAAGAGTGGAGTTTGCGACATCGTTAGTTTCGTTTGAACGAGTCTTTGAGGTTCTCGACCTCGAGATCGATATTCCGGCTCCGGAGCACCCGGTTTCAATAACCCCGGCCCGAGGAGAGGTGGTCTTCGACAACGTCCAGTTCCGCTATCAATCAGGTGAATTCGAGGGCCTCGAGGCAGTGCAACGATTCCGCCGGCCAGTTCAGGCCAAACCGGTTCAACAAGGATCAACCCGCGAGTGGGCGCTAGACGGTGTCTCGTTTGTGGCGTCGCCTGGCGAACTAGTCGCGCTGGTTGGCCCATCGGGTGCCGGCAAGACAACGATTTCTTACCTTGTCCCGAGGTTGTACGACGTCAACTCCGGTGTCGTCATGCTCGATGGTGTCGATGTTCGGAAGATTGGTTTCAATGACCTGGCGGCGACCGTGGGCGTCGTCACCCAGGAGTCGTATCTGTTCCACGACACGATTGGCGCCAATCTCCGTTACGCCCGCCCTGAGGCGACAGAGGAGGAGCTTGTAGCTGCGGCACAGGCGGCCAATATCCACGACATGATCGCGCTGCTTCCCGAAGGGTACGAGACGATGGTGGGCGAGCGCGGTTATCGGCTGTCAGGCGGAGAAAAGCAGCGGTTGGCCATCGCCCGGGTAATCCTCAAAGACCCCCGTGTCCTCATTCTCGACGAAGCGACATCGCATCTGGATTCACGATCCGAGGCCCTGATCCAAGAAGCGCTCGAGACCCTTATGAAGGGTCGTACCACCCTTGCCATTGCTCACCGTTTGTCGACAGTCCGGGCCGCTGATCAGATACTGGTGATCGATCAGGGTCGAATCGTAGAACGGGGTGACCACGATTCACTTGTTGCCCAAGGTGGCCTCTATCGCCAGCTCTACGAGACTCAGTTTGCCACTGCAGCCGGATAGCTATGCCCCGCGGGTGAGGTTTTCAAAGAGTAGGCGGTGATTGGTGGCGAGTAGGAGATGTTCCCCGTCGTGGGTGAGCCACAAGTCGGGCGCCGCCTTCACCCAAATGTAAGCCGGAAATGCCAGGAGGCTTTTCCTCTTTTTGGCAGACGCGGTCCGATAAATAAGGACCTCCGGTGCGGGTGAGCCCAAAGCGTCTAAGGGACCGATGAGTTCGAACGAGCCGAACAACGCCGCCATTCCTTCCGAAGCATCGATTTCTCCGGTGACGTCGCCCCATTCCACCCTCTGGCAAGATGGACAGGCCGCCACACGGACATCCCCGATGACTGCGAACTGGTGCTTGCCACATCCATTAAGTCGATTGAGTTCCATAGAAGACAACCTACGGCGAGGCTGTGACAGATTTATTGTGCGGGGGGCGACCCCCTGCACCCCCGCCTTCGGGAACGGCGTCTGGTGGGCGCTGGGGTGAGGTGGCTGGCCCTCGTCCGGATTGAAAGTTGTGTTGTTCGGGGGCGACCCCCTGCACCCCCGCCTGCAGGTGGTGGTCTGGACGGCGCCATGGTTTCTCTCCCTCCGCCGCCGGAGGGAGTACCCGAGCGCCAGCGAGGGGGAGGGTGGACGCTTAAGCACCGACATAGATATTTGCGCGTGTCACTCCGTCTCCCTCGGCCACGGAAAGAGAGTGAATCCCTGGTCTACAACTCCAGGATTGGCATTTCTGCTGTGTCCTCGATACGACTTCCCGGGACCAGAAGCACCGGGAGGTGGGAAGTATCGATTACTCGTGCCGAAACGCTTCGCCAGGCTTCTTCGGTGAACAGGCGACGTGTTGCCCCCATCAGGACGATTTGGGCGTCGACTGATTCCGCAGTTTCAATGATTGCGGCAGCCGGGTCATCATGGTCGACAAACCGGACAGTGGGCTCGATTCCGTCTGCTTGAAGTGCGGCAACGATCGGTTGCACCACCTTCTGCCCACGCTCCTCGAGGTAGCGCCCCGCCTTCTCCTCAGGAGACGCCGAGTCGTCAGATGAGTCGTCGAGGAAGGACCGCCTGACATCGTCATCGAGAGAGTCGAGAAACGTGCGGGGAATCCGGATAACGGTCATCACGGTCACCTCGCTGGATCCGTCACGAAGCCTGGTGACGAGTTCGGAAACTGGGACTGCGGGGAGCACGCCGGTGGTGGCGATCAAGATTCGCACACCGGGGACATTAGGGTCTTAACGATATCTTTGGGAGCCGAATGACAATTGACAATGAACTAATCAACAAGGCGACGTGGATGATCCCCAATGCTTTGGTATTGGTGGGCTCGGCTTCGGGCGAGGAATGGAACGCGATGACAACTTCGTGGGTGTCCCAACTCTCGATGGAACCTGTCCTGATTGGTGTCGGAGTCGATAACAAGGCAGTCACCCATCGCCTCATCAGTGAAGGTAATTCATTCACGGTGAATTTATGGTCGGCGGAAGATACCCGCCCCTTCGTCAAGTTTTCCAAGCCAGCACAGAGGGAAGGTGACAAGCTCAACGGACGTGATGTTTTCACAGCTACAACCGGCACACCGATTTTCACCGAGGCCATTGCCTGGATTGATTGTTCTGTTCGCCAGGCTGTCGATCTTGGTACCCACACGCTATTCATCGGCGAGGTTGTCGACGTTGGTGTCAACGACCCCGAGCAAAGAGCTGCCGCGATGTCGGATACCAGGATGAAATACGGTGGGGTTAAGCGTGGTGGTCATTAGCCGACAAGGGATCATCTCGCCGCACTGAATCGGTGGATTCACGATCAAGTTGAGGCCACAGTGCCAATACGCCCCCGAGAATCGCGAACGAGGTTGCGATCGATAGAGCACTTTCCCAGGGTTGCTGGGTGTCGCTGGTGCAGGATGAAGTCTCCCCGCTCGACGACGTACTCGACGAACCCGAGCTCATCATCTGAAACGACCACCCCGACGGTGCTGTTTCGTCGACCATGTTGCTGATGATGGTGCCATCAGCGGCGGTCACCGTGCATCGGGGATCAAGGTGAACGAAGAGGACGAAAACCGGTACCACGACGGCGGCAGCGAGCAACGGCCTCCCCCATACCGCCCAACGTGGCGCCGTCGCGGGGCGTGGTCGACGTTGCACGGCAAAGCTCCACAAAATGGCCGGGACGATTCCAGTTAAGGCGATCGGTAGTAGAAGGAAACCCAGAACGATCGCAGACATCGATGCCGCCGTAAGCAACGAGGGTCGACGGTCCAGAGAGAACAGAGCCATGGTCGGCGGGATTGACAGGGCTGCCATGAAGGCCAGTGCGGTCAATGGTGTTCCATCGCCGGCGATGACGTTCACAATGGCAGTCGCTACCGCGATGCCAAAGCCAATGGCTATTCCTGCCCAAATCAGTCTGCGACCTGATCGAATGTCTTGATATGTAGTTATTGCTATCTCCCACAGATTCCTGGTGCCCAGTTGTAAAAGTCGACGGCGAGGACGTTTGCGCTGACGGATTGGCCAGTGAGAATGCCAAGAAAGTCGGCGATCTCAGGTGACGGTCCCGTCACCACGAGCTGGCGCACCTTGGGGTCGTTGGCAAGGACCGTCATGACGGCGTCGAGTTGAGCCGGGTCATCGTTTGAATATCGCATCAAGTATTCGGTCAGTTCGGTACTCTCTGCGATATTGTCCAGAGAGCGTTGGACCGATTGGAGTGCGCCGGCAATAGACGACGGACTACCCATAGATCCCTGGCCGAAGCCAGCTGACGTCGCCCCGAGGAGAGACTCGTCCAACTCGAGAGCCCCGGTCTGACAGGTTGCATAACCCAGGGTCCCGGCGGTGGTCCAGCTCGGCGAATCCACCTGCCCATCGGAGACGTCGAATCCGGCCCACACCACCCGGATGTCGGCCCCCGGATCGTCAGCCAACTGTTGGGCTTCGTCCATGCTGAAAGCGTTGTCGAACCACACGTTGACCGTGGCCACAGTCCCCGAACCGAGGTTTCTCAATTGGTCGACAGAATCGCCATAGAATCCGGAGTCATTGATTGGCCGATCGGCACTGTTGTCGATCACATTGTGAATATCGAAGATCTCGATCGACGTCGTGCTGTCAAATGCAGGTTTCAAACTCGCTCCGACCGGAATCGCAAACCTGAGATCGACCTTCCGACTCAGGAGATCCGAATTGATCGTTCCGGAGTCGAGCACCGCACCGGGGTTAGTCATCGCGGGGATATCGATACTCGCTCGTGCCAACTCACTCGCCCGGCCTCCGCGATTGATCAGCAGTGGCTGCAGCAGCAGAGCTGAAAGGAGCCATACGGCGATGAAGCCAGCCAGCAGCAGGAGCGCCGCGTTGACGGCGGTGCGGGCAATCGACCGTCGTACGGTTCTTCGCATCATCCTCTCATCGATTACTCCTCCACCGATTGCGGCAAGGTCGACCGGGGCAACGTCGTCGAGGATTGCCCGGCACTCCGAACACCCCTGGAGATGGTCGTCGACCAACTTTCTGGTCGGGCGATCAAGAAGTTCATCGACGTAATCTTCAAGCAGTTCTTGGATTTCTTCGTGTTTCATGAGTCGAATTTCTGGTAGGCGGTTCGGAAGTTTGTACGTGCCCTATGGATCAGGACTTTTGTGGCAGCGGATGTGGCCTTGATCGCGATAGCGATCTCGGCGTAGCTGAGTCCGGCCTCATCGGCTAAGAGGAGCGCGGTGCGCTGCCGATCCGGCAAAGTTGCCAGGGAGATCTTGATGAGTTCGACTTCGGCCAGGTCACGATCGATGATGGCGCCGTCGTCGATCCGCTCAGATGGCTCGGGGCGGCGTTTCCGAACGTCGTCGATGAGGACGCTCCTGGCGATGGCGAATAGCCACGAACGGGGATTTCCACCCCGATAACCCGCCATGGCCCTGGTTGCCCTGGAGAAAGTGTCCTGCATTAGATCCTCCGCCCAAATCGGATCCCGGCACAGGGAGAGGCAAAACGCATAGACGGCCCTTGCATGCTCCCTGTAGAAGTTCTCGATTGTCGGCTTATCGTCCACACGGCTCCAGTCCTCCATCAGTATCAGTTGTCGTTGCAGGGGGAAGACGGATCTGATGTTGAGATAGTTACGGTGAAGTTATCAAGACGTCCCGGCGGATCGGTTTCGCTCCCATTTAGTATGCAGGCTCGTTCGATAGGAGATCATGGAAGTTTCAGTTGAAGGCAAAGTCGTGATAGTCACCGGTGCGAGTCGGGGCATCGGTCAGGCCTGTGCTCTCGAGTTCGGCCGCAGCGGAGCGAAGGGAGTAACCATCACCTCCCGCAAGCAGGAGAATCTCGACATCGCTCGACAGGAATTGATCGCCAGCGGGATTTCCGAGGATTCGCTTCTGGCTATTGCCGCCCGGGCCGACTCTGAAGAAGATGCCCACATGGCGGTTGCCCGGACCGTGGAGACGTTCGGGAGCGTCGACATTCTGGTCAACAACGCAGGGACCAATCCATCTGCCGGATCTCTGATGGACGTGGATCTCGGGGCAGTGCAGAAAACCTGGGATGTAAATCTCATGGGTCCCCTTCTCTGGTCCCGGGCCGCCTATTCGGGATGGATGGGCGAACACGGGGGAGTGATTGTCAATGTGGCTTCGGTCGCCGGTCTTCGTCCCGGCCCGATTACCGGCGCCTACAACATCTCCAAGGCAGGTCTGGTTCACATGACCCGCCAGCTTGCTTTTGAACTGGCACCGGAAATTCGTGTGAACGCCGTGGCGCCTGCCGTGGTACGGACCCGTCTCGCTGGAATGCTGATCCAGGATGAGGCAGCAACTGCAAGAATGCATCCACTCGGGCGAATCGGCGAGCCCGATGATGTCGCCCGGTTGATCGTTTTTCTTGGGTCAGATGCAAGTTCTTGGATGACAGGGGCGGTTGTTCCTGTTGACGGTGGGGTAATCGGAGCCAGCTCATCTGGCATTTCATGAGAGAACCGTGGTGATGAAAAGAGTAAACACAGGATTCTTACTGGTGGCCCTGGGCGCTGCGCTATGGGGCACCGACGGACTATTTCGACGCACACTTGCCTTTGAGATGCCGGCGACGAAAGTCGTCTTCTGGGAACACATGATCCTTGTTGCTGTCACCTTGCCATTTCTGGTTCGATTTCTGCGCAACCGACCGGCGCTAACGACCAAAGACATCGCAGCTTTGTTGTTTGTCGGCGCCGGAGCATCGGCAGTGGCAACGATCCTTTTTACTCAGGCCTTCACGTATGGCGACCCGACTACGCCGCTCTTGATGCAGAAGGCGCAGCCCCTTTTTGCGATTTTTGGTGCCTATCTTCTGCTCGGAGAACGCCTGCTTCCCAAATATGGCTGGTATTTCTTTTTCGCGGTCAGTGGTGCCTATCTGATCTCGTTTCCCGACCCGACCAGCGTCGGAGTGAGTCGTCTGGCTCCCGCCCTGCTGGCGCTGGGGTCGGCGGCACTCTGGGGGATGGGGACCGTCATGGGTCGGCATCTCACCGGAAAAATCCCGACGAATGAAGTAACCGCACTCCGCTTTGCCATCGGCCTCCCTACCGCGTTCGTCATTCTCCTTCTCCGCAACGAAACGGCTACCGCATTCGATGTCACGGCCGGGGAGTTCGGCTCATTGATTCTCCTGTCGTTGATCCCGGGGTTGGCTGCCCTGACGATCTATTACAGAGGACTGTCCACGACTCCAGCATCTAGCGCGACCCTTGCCGAGCTCGCCTTCCCCCTGACGGCGATCCTGATTGGATGGGCGGTATTCGACACTGTCCCGACCCCGACCCAATGGGTCGGGATCATTCTGTTGTCGGCAACGATCGTGGTGATGAGCCAGGCCGCCGCTCGTGGCCGCGAGGCCCTCGGAGTTCGAGAATCCTCTTCTGTCGAGCCAGCCGACGCCTGAACTCCACCTCCGACGGTGGACTGTCGCCCCGGCGCTTGTATACTGACCCAACGAAGCGCTCATCTAGAGCGGTGGAGGGAACAGGCCCTTTGATACCGCGGCAACCGGCGGAATAGAAATATTGCGTACGGTGCCAATGCCTGGAGTCGATGAGTTGACCTAGGGCCCCAATAGGGCTCCTGGCGCTCACCAGCGTTTCATAAGGAACAAGTGAGGTGCCAGTTGATTCAATTAGAGGAATTCTGTCGTACGGATAGGTGCGCCTTCTGATGTCATATCTCGACGCAATTTCCCGCGGAATCGTTATCTTCGATGGAGCCACCGGCACCAATCTGCAGACCGTCGGATTGACGGCCGACGACTTTGGTGGGCCGAAACTCGAAGGTTGCAACGAACTTTTAAGTGTCACCCGCCCCGATGTGATCCGAGACCTTCACCGCTCGTTCCTCGATGTCGGTGTTGACGTTGTGGAGACCAACACCTTCGGCGCATTTTCGGTACCTCTTGCCGAGTATGACCTCGCCGACCGTAGCTACGAAATTGCCGGCGCCGGTGCCTCTCTGGCACGCGAGGTAGTTGACCAGTACATCGCTGTTGATGGACGGCAACGATTTGTCGCCGGATCAATCGGGCCCGGAACCAAGTTCGCAACGTTGGGGCAGGTCTCGTTTCGTCAGTTGGTGGAAGCCTACGACGTGGAATCGACAGCCTTGATCGATGGAGGAGTCGATTTCCTCATTATCGAAACACAGTTCGATTTGCTCGGGGCACGAGCGGCAATCGAGGGATCGAGACTGGCGATGGCCCGAGCGGGCGTGGAGTTGCCGCTGCAAGTCCAGGTCACCATTGAACTGACCGGGCGGATGTTGCCCGGAACTGAGATTGGCGCCGCCCTGACGTCACTACAGAACCTTGGCGTCGATGTGATCGGCCTCAATTGCGCCACCGGACCAGAGGAAATGTACGAACCTCTTCGGCATCTCAGCCGCTATTCCCCGGTGCCGATCTCATCGATCCCCAATGCCGGTTTACCGCATGTCGAGGATGGCGAAATGGTCTACGACCTCGGCCCTGAAGAATTGGCGAAACACCTGGGCTCATTCGTTTCTGAGCTTGGTGTGGGTGTTGTGGGTGGGTGCTGTGGCACATCTCCGGCTCACCTCGATGCTGTTGTCAAAGCGGTGAGACCTCAGACGCTTGCGACTAGAGAACCCGCGGCAGTCCCTGCAGTGGCGTCGATCTATAGCCAGGTGAATCTGGATCAGGACACCTCGTTTTTAATCGTCGGGGAGCGAACCAACGCCAACGGATCTCGTGCCTTCCGCGATGCCCTGCTCGCCGGCGACATCGAGACATGTGTCTCGATCGGACAGTCCCAGATCAAAGAGGGCGCTCACCTCGTCGATTTGTGTGTCGACTATGTCGGCCGAGACGGTGTAGTCGACATGGACCTTCTTGCTGCTGCGTTCGCTACAGACGTGGCTGCACCCGTTGTTCTCGACTCCACACAAACCGAAGTCATGCAAGCGGGGTTGGAACGGCTCGGGGGCAGGTGCCTCCTCAACAGCGCCAACCTCGAAGACGGATTCGGCGATGGATCCCGAATTGATCGGGTTTTTAGCCTGGCCAAGACACATGGTGCCGGTGTTATCTGTCTCCTCATTGACGAAGAGGGTCAGGCGCGGGATGTGGAATGGAAAATGCGGGTGGCGCATCGCATCCATGATCTTGCCGTCAACGAGTATGGACTCGAAGCCTCGGACCTCATCTTTGATCCCCTGACTTTCCCGCTGAGTACGGGTGGCGACGACTTGCGTCGCGATGGCATCGCCACTCTCGAGGCCATCTCTCGGATAAAGAGGGAATTGCCGGGTGTCCGCACCATCCTCGGAGTCTCCAACGTGTCATTTGGGCTCAATCCGGCAGCCCGAAGGGTTATCAACTCGGTATTCCTTCACGAGGCCGTCGCAGCTGGGTTGGACGCCGCCATCGTCGATGCGGGCAAGATCATGCCGCTGTCGGCGATCGATACCCCACAGCGGGATGCCGCCCTCGATCTGGTCTACGACCGCCGCCGTGAGGGCTATGACCCCCTGGAGACAATCCTCGAACTATTTCGGGATGTCACGGCGACCCAACGGGTGGTGGAGAGCTACGACCATCTTCCAGTCGGGCAGCGCCTGGCGCGCCGGATCATCGACGGCGACCAGAACGGTGTCATCTCTGACCTTGATAACGCGACTGAAGCCGGGATGAAACCACTCGACATCATCAACGAGCACCTCCTGGCCGGAATGAAGGTCGTGGGAGAGCAATTCGCCAGTGGTGAGATGCAACTGCCTTTCGTCCTTAAATCGGCCCAGACCATGAAGAGGGCCGTTGCCCACCTCGAACCGCTTATGGAGAAAGCAGACGTCACCAGCAGAGGAAAGATCGTTCTGGCCACGGTATCGGGAGACGTCCATGACATCGGGAAAAACCTGGTGGACATCATCCTGAGCAACAACGGCTACGAGGTGGAGAACCTGGGGATCAAAGTAAGCATCGCCGACATGGTCAAGGCTTTTCAGGAAACCGGCGCGGACGCCATCGGTATGAGCGGCCTCCTGGTGAAATCAACATTGATTATGAAAGACAATCTCGATGAGCTCGATCGACGCGGAATGGGGAATGTCCCCATTCTTCTCGGTGGTGCTGCACTCACCCGGAGCTACGTCGAGTCCGATCTCCGGTCGAGATATTCCGGTCCCCTGTATTACGGGAAGAACGCCTTCGCCGGACTCGCCGCAATGGAGAAGATTGTCAACAAAGAGCCAGCCCCGGCTCCATTGGCGAAGCGAGAGCGTCCCGAAGCGGCGACTCCGGCTACCGAAATTCCGCCACGCGCACCTTCCGTAGTAATCGACAACCCCATCTTCGATCCACCGTTCCTCGGGTCCCGGGTGGTTCGGAGCGTTCCTGTCGACGAGATTGTTCCGTATCTCAACCTCACTGCTCTCTACAGGAATCAGTGGGGATACCGCCCCGAATCCGGGGAAACAGATGCCGACTTCAAAAAGCGACTTGCCCCGACTCTCCGGGAGCTGGTGGCTTCGGCGAGAACTGACGGTCTGCTCAACCCACAGATTGTGTACGGGTATTTCCCGTCGAATGGCGATGGAGATGAGCTGGTGATTTGGGAAGACGGAGATCGGAAGTCAGAACGCACTCGCTTTTCATTCCCCCGCCAACAGGATGACCCATTCCTAGCGATCCCTGATTTCTTTCGCCCGATCGGTAGTGAAACCGACTACGCCGCGTTTCATATCGTCACGATGGGTGATCAGATCTCAAAACGGACGGCGGAGCTTTTCGCAGCCAACCAATACAGCGAATACCTGCATCTTCATGGCCTCGGTGTCGAAATGGCTGAGGCACTGGCCGAGTACTGGCATCATCGGATCCGGACCGAATGGGGTTTTGTGGATGAGGACGGGCCAACATTGACCGGACTGTTCCGGCAAAAGTATCGCGGCGGCCGGTATTCGTGGGGCTACCCGGCATGTCCCGATCTCGAGGATAATGAACGGGTAGCCCATCTACTTGGAGCCGACCGGATCGGCATCGAGGTTGGGGCGGAAACCGCGTATCAGTATCACCCGGAACAAACCACGTCGGCGATCATCTGTCATCACCCGGAGGCGAAATACTTCGTCGCCCGAAGTGCGAGGGAGGCCCGCGTTGCTAACTAAGAGATCAGGTTGGGTCCGGATTCCCGAGGTCAATCCTCCGGAACTGCCTGACCAGAGCCATCGCGACCTCACCGGGTGGACCAATGTGATGGTCACCGACAATGTATTTGGACGGATTCGAGTATCCCCCTATGCCTTCTCGGCCCGAATCACCCACGACACACCTCACGTCGATCCAACCGTCGTCGTGTCAACAAGGGACCGAAACATTCTCGCAATCGAGTCCGAGGTCCGCGGTGCTTTGGGCAATGGTGTCGACTCCTTCCTCGTTGTGATCGGAGACACGGTGCCCCATGTCGACCATCTCGCCCATCACTACGAGATAGTCGAGCATCTGCGTCGTCTACAGGAGGATTTGTCCGACTTCGAGGTGGGAATGCCGACCCGATTCAAGGAGTGGCAGTTTCGGCGCAGGGTCGAACTTGGTGCCCAATTCTTTGTTGCGGGGCCGGTGCTAGATCCTGAATCGATTGAATCACAGATG
Organism: Acidimicrobiia bacterium; assembly: GCA_037969415.1. GTDB lineage: Bacteria > Actinomycetota > Acidimicrobiia > Spongiisociales > ZC4RG35 > MA-ANB-1. The sequence goes on from JBBKXI010000195.1 coordinate 11,145, forward strand.
TCACAATTGAAACTTCGCGACGACGACCCGCCTGTATACCTGATGGTGATTCCGCCTTTCAGTATCGGCTGGGTCGATCAGATGGAGTCGATCGGTGCCGTGCCTGCTTCCGACGCTCTCAAGGCGCGGATCGGCGATCTCGAGCCTGATGTCGGACGGAAACTCGGATGGCAGCTCGTCGGCGAGATGGAGCAACGTGCCCGAGACGCCGGAGCGGCAGGTGTTGTGTTGATGGGCTTGAAGTTCAGCTCGGTGGTCACCGAAGCTCTGAGGGCATGGCCGCGCTTGGAGTAATCCGCTCCGCTAGTTGCGGTAGGCGAGACCTTTCGGAGCCGGGGCGAAGCCCCACTCCCGCAACACCGGGGCCAGTGGAGAGGCCGGGGCTGTGTCTTCGCCGACCTTGAGGAGGGTCATCCGACGGTGCCGCGCCGCAACCGCCGCCAATTCACGACCGATCTCGGGATAGAGACTGGTGTCTCCAGTCATGAGGGTGAGGTTGCGCCGGCCCTTGTCTAGGTAGCCAACCAATACGCCGGAATGCAACAGAACGTAGGCGCCGGCGTCGCGGGCCAGTCTCGTATCGGCTTCCGGCCAATTGATCAGGCTTCCGTAGGCATTCGCCGGGTCGGTCGCTGCTATCGCAACAGTTGAATTCGACGCGTTGGAACGCAATGACTCCACGGCACCGGACAGTGCGAACTGTGAACCACCCAATCCTTCGACGAAGTATCCCCGGCGCAAACGGCCGGTCTCTTCGAGATGACTGAATACCGGGTAGAGACTGGTGAAACCACCTGGATAGCTCTCGGCAAGGGCGGTGTTGCGGGTAACCAAGCCGTAGCGATCCAGGAGGAGTTGTGCCCAGGCAGTATGTTTCTCGGTGGTGCTTCCAGCGGTGCTGGCTATTGAAGAGAGCAAGGACCATCGTCCGGCCACAAATTCGGGGAAGCGTGTGCTGGCCCGTCTTCCCGGAGTCCGGGTCGTACGTCGGGCGAGGTAGGAACGAAGCGGAGCGAGCGTGTCGTTGGTCAAATACCCGGACCAGACCAACTCCCACAGGGCATCTGCCATGTCTCCGATGTCGCCGCCACCTGCATTGGCGTAGATGTCGCGGAAGAAGCTTGCTCCATTTTTTCCGAGGTATTCGAGGATGGTGGTGGCGGTCGAGCTCAAATCTGAATCAGTGTCAGGCCCTGACCACAAGGTGTTGAGCGACTCGGGGTAGAACAATGAAATCCTTCCGTCGCGATTGCCGAGCGCTTCGCGACCCACCCATACCAAATCCCCGGAACTGAGATTCTTGTCCAGGAACTCGCTCGAATTGATGACCCGCGGGTTGAGAATGTCACGCTCGATCACCGATGCAGGTATGGCCGCTCCCTGGAGACGTTTGATCGCCGTCTCGTAGGCAGTGGATCCCCGCTTGACCTCATCGGCGGCCCCCTGCCATACGACGTTGAAGTTCGCATACTGGGGTTGATCGACCGGTTCGATCTCCTGACGAAGGCTTGCGAGCGATCGGCGTTTAAGCCGTTTCAGAACATTGGAATCGACCCATTCTTGATGTACACCCCCGGCTAGAAATGCTCCACGGACGACCCGTCCGGAAATTTCCATCGCCGTCAACACCGTATCCACCACCGCAATGGGGAGATTGAGGCTGGTTGCGGCTTGGGCGGCGGTGAAAGGCGTATGAGTGCGGGCATATCGACCAATGACATCACCCAGGGGATCGGGCACCGGTTCGAGGAAGACCGACGGTATTCCATCGGGCGGTTGGACTCCCAGAGCGTCGCGCAACCGTCCGGCATCTTCGACCGCGGTGAAATGAGGTTCGCCTTTGTGGACGACTTCAAAGATTCGTTTCTCCTTCAGAAGCTGGTCGAGGTGGCTAGCTACATCGTCGCCCGAGCGCACCATGACATCGTCACGGCCCAGCGGGCCAAGGTTTCGGAGCATGTCATGGATCGCATCAGGACCGGTTGCTCTGCGCTGGTCGGTGAGGTACTGGAGTTCGAGTTCCACAGCCGCCATGACCTCAGGGCTGATCAGCTCGCGGAGTTCACCATCGCCCAGCAGTTCGCGGAGGAGATCACGATCGAGGGTTAGGGCGGCGGCCCGTCGTTCCGCCACCGGTGCATCAGATTCGTAGAGGTAGGCGGCGACGAAAGAGAAAAGTAGGGATATCGCGAACGGCGAGGGGCCGGAAAGATCCACCTCCGCCAACCGAATCTTTCGGTTCCGCAGGTCGCCGAGCACTTCTTGGAGAGCGGGAAGGTCGAAATCGTCTTTGAGGATCTCGCGGTAGGTCTCCAGCATGATCGGGAACGAACCGAATTGCCGGGTGACCCCGAGCAGGTCGGACGCTTTTCGTCGTTGTAGCCACAAAGGTGTTCGTTCGCCGGGGCGACGACGGGGGAGGAGAAGGGATCGTCCGGCTGCTTCCCGGAAGCGAGCACCAAATAGCGCGGTATCTCCAATGTGTTCCACCAGCATCGACTCGATCTCTTCAGGTTCGATAATGAGGTCGGTGGCATCTGGGATCTCGTCACTATCGGGAAACCGGAATGCGATACCGTCATCGGACCAGATCATGTCGACGTCAGAACCAAGCCGATCGCGGAACTTCTGTCGAAGCGCCATTGCCCACGGAGCGTGGACCCGTGACCCCAAGGGGGAGAGCAGCACCAAACGCCAATCGCCAATCTCATCCTGGAACCGCTCGACGACAAGCACTCGATCAGTGGGTACGACTCCCGCGAACTCCCGTTCTTCGTCGAGGTAGCTCCAGAGGTTTTGGGCGGCGAGACGGTCGAGGTGGTAGTCATCCTGGAGTAAGGACAAAGCGTCTTCCTGGGCAAGTCCGGAAAGTTCGCGGACGAATGAACCGATGGCTTTACCGGTCTCCAGCGCCCGGCCCAGACTGTCTCCGTGCCAGAAGGGCATTTTTGGCGAAGCGGAGGTTGGCGCCGGCACCACCGTGACCCGATCGTGGTCGATCTCAGTGATCCGCCATGCCGTGGAACCCAGCAAGAACGTATCTCCTTCACGGGACTCGTAGACCATTTCTTCGTCGAGTTCTCCAACCCGACTTCCATCAGGCAAGACGACTCGAAACAGGCCGCGATCGGGGATCGTCCCTGCGTTCGACACCGCTAGTTGCCGTGCCCCGGGTCGTGGCGAAAGTGCTCCGGTTGTGCGGTCCCAGGTGATCCTCGGCCGGAGCTCGGCAAACAGGTCCGACGGATAGCGCCCGGCAAGCATGTCCAATGTCTCGTCGAAGAGGTTGCGAGGTAGGTCGCGGAATGGTGTTGCCCGTCGCATCATCTCAAAGATCGAGTCGGCGTCGGTCTCATCGATGACCGTCGTGGCGACGATTTGTTGGGAGAGGACATCGAGTGGGTTCTGCGGGATCCGAGTTGACTCGACCCTCCCTTTGAGCATTTCGGAAGCGACCACAGTTGCGACCAGGAGGTCGCCCCGATACTTGGGGAAAATCTTGGCCTTTGAGACCTTGCCGACTTGATGTCGCGACCTTCCCACCCGTTGCAGGCCGGAGGCAACAGAATGTGGCGCCTCGATCTGGAGGACAAGATCGACGGCACCCATGTCGATCCCGAGTTCAAGGGATGAGGTGGCGACAACAGCCTTGAGTTCACCCTTCTTGAGAGCGGACTCAATTTCGAGACGTTGTTCCCGCGCCACCGAGCCATGGTGTGCCCGTGCGATCTCTTCGCCGGCGAGACGATTGAGCTCGGAACAAACACGTTCGGCGAGACGGCGTGAATTGGCAAAAACGATCGTCGAGTTGTGCTCCTGGATCTGGGTCAGCAGAGCGGGATACACCGCCGGCCAGATCGAACGAGTGGTTACCGCCTCGGGATCAAGGGGATCGGGTCGGCCCGGCTCATTCATGTCTTCCACCGGAACCACAACCTCGAGGTCGATGGTCCGACGGCTCGGCACATCCACGATGGTTACCGGGCGGGCTTTCCAGTTCTCGTCATCGATGGTGCCACCACCGAGGAATTGGGCTGTAGTCTCCAGCGGCCGTTGGGTGGCTGAAAGCCCGATGCGTTGCGGCGAAATGTCGGCTATTTCCTCGAGTCGTTCCAGGGTGATTGCCAGATGAGCCCCTCTTTTCGAGCCAGCGACCGCATGGACCTCATCAACGATCAACCATCGGACCGTTCTGAGCGTTTCCCGGACGGCCGAAGTCAGCATCAGGTAGAGCGACTCGGGTGTGGTAATCAAAATGTCTGGCGGGTTCCGTTGCATCCGCTGCCGTTCTGCCTGCGGCGTGTCACCTGTGCGGAGAAAGGTGGTGACTTCCGGAAGCGGATCCCCACCAAGACGTTCGGCTGCATGGCGGATCCCGGTTAGTGGCGCCCGGAGATTGCGATCGACATCGTGGGCCAGGGCCTTGAGGGGCGAGACGTATAGAACACGACACCGCCTCGATTTGTCAGGTATCTCTGAGGTCAGGAGGTGGTCGAGCGTCCAAAGAAAGGCGGCAAGCGTTTTGCCAGACCCGGTTGGCGCATGAATCAGCGTGTTTTCACCCGATGCGATGGCCGGCCAGCCCAACGCTTGTGCTTCGGTTGGGGCGGGAAAAGAGGCCTCGAACCACGCTCGGGTGGCAGGCGAAAACTTGCTTAACGGGTCCACACCCTGAAGGTATCAGGAGTGCGGGACAAAAACTCAGGCGGTCGAAGCCAGCGGGAGTCGGTTGACTTCGGCAAGCTCGAGGAAGATTTCCACCACCGAGGGATCGAATTGGGTTCCGGCGTTGCGATTGATCTCTCCGACAGCAAAATCGACAGGTAGCGCCGGTTGGTAGGCCCTGGTCGATGTCATTGCGTCAAATGCGTCTGCGACGAGGACGATCCTGGACAGGATGGGAATGGCGTTCCCGGCCAGGCCAAAGGGGTAGCCCTGGCCGTCGAATCGTTCATGATGGTAAAGGATGGCTTCCGACACCCGGGCGTCGAGGCGGTTTCGGGTCATGGCAAAACCGAGTTCGGGATGACGCTGCATGAGGTCTTTCTCGCCGTCGTCAAGGGGTCCCGGTTTGCCCAAGATCATGGGGTCGAGGTGGATTTTGCCGACGTCGTGGAGCACTCCTGCCAGGGCAAGGCAGTCGAGGTCCTCGTCAACAAGCCCGAGGCCGGTGCCGAGGTTGACGGCCAGGTCAGAGACGCGGTGGACATGACCGTGTAGATCTTCGATCACATCTTCCATGACCTCGATCAAAATATCGTGTGGAATTTCTCTCATAATATCGTCACCACCGGTGAAGTATGCCTACTCCTAGCGGCGGAAACCATAGGTCCACCGTCCCAAGTTGGCAATATGTATCCATGGATATTGCAGTTGACCTCGTCGAGGTCTATCTCCGCACTAATGGCTACCTGACTTTGTCGGAATGGCAAGTTCAGACCTTTAATGATCGGGAGCAGTGGGAAACTCTTACGGATATCGACATTTTTGCGTTGCGGTTGCCCGGACCGACATATGCTGCCGTTGCTGCACCGGGAATGACACCGGAAGATTTGGCCGTCCACGACCCCGGATTGTTTCTCGAACCGGACACCGCTGACGTGATCATCGGGGAGGTCAAGGAGGGGGAGGCTCACTTCAACCCCGCAATCCGACGTGAGGAGACTTTGGGAACGGCCTTGCAGCGGGTGCAATGGCTCTACAACCAACCCATGGACATCGTTTGTGCAGAATTGGCCCGAACCGGTACCACCTACTCGGAGGCGAGAGGAGGGGGACGGATCCGGACTCGGTTGGTCGCGTTTGGCCAGGCAGCGGCGCCCTCGATGAACATCATCCCGATGGGATACATCCTGGAGCGATCCCAGGCCTTTCTCGACCGGTTCGATGACGAGGTCAGGTCGGCGAAGATGTCCAATGCCGCCGCAGCAACCCTGAAATTGATCCGCAAAAGCGGATTCCACGTGAGCCGTGATTGAGCAAACCACTTTTCGGAGAGTTCTGATTCACCGGGTTCAGCACCGACGAGATGTCTACCGACCGCGCTGATGAACTCTGATCAGAGAATCTTGGTGGCGCGTGCCGCTTCCACGATTGCGGCGACTCTTCCAGGGTCAAGCTGATTGGATGCATAGCCGTCGACCTTGGTGAAGGATCCGACTATCACGGTGTCGGCATAGGCGACTAGATCTTCGAAGTTGGCCGGTTCGGCACCGGAACCTATGGCGATTCGGACGTTTGGCCCGGCGGCATCCCGGACCATTTTCAATCTTTCCAGTTCGGGAGCATGACCAGTCCCTGAGCCAGAGACGACAAGTGCGTCGGCGAGACCGCGTTCCAGGGTGTCCTCGGTGGCCTGTCTTGCATCCATCCCGGGAGGGGGAGTGGCGTGCTTCACCAAAACGTCAGCCCAGACCTCGATATTGCCTCCAAGTTCGGCGCGCTTTCGCATCACCTCGGGTGCTCGGCCAACGATTGGTCCCTGATCGGTATACATCACACCGGCGAGGACATTCACCCTGATGAAGGGTGCACCGGTGGCAGCAGCTATCCCGAGTGCGGCCATCGCATCGTTTCGTAAAACATTCACACCGATCGGAACTCCGGTCTCCCGAACCAGTGCGTCAGCAATACGGGTAATGCTCGCCACTGTCTCCGGCGGAACAGTGTCAGCGAAGAAAGGCACATCATTGAAGTTTTCCACCATGAGCGCCGGAAACCCCGCTTCGACAAGAAGGGATGCCTCATCAAGAGCAGTTTTCAGGATGGAGTCGATGGATTCCGAGAAGCCTGGTGCCCCGGGGAGAGCCTTGAGATGGATCATCCCCACCAGGCGGGGGATATTGCTCACAGGTAGGCCTTGGCGACCTTCATTGCCATTTCGGCCTGTTCGCCGGTGACTTTGAGCCGGGTTTCTTTTGGCTCGATACGACGTACCGCGATGCGCGCCCAATCGGACGCATTCCCCTTAATTCGGTTGGTGGCTTCTTCCGGTCCGTAGATCCACCGCGAATAGCCGGGTCCGATCAACTCGACGCGAATTGGCTCGTAATCGAGGCCAGCGTCTTTGAAAGCGTAGGGAAGAGTCTTCCAACCAAGCCAGCAGACATGTCTGATCCGAGGGGTGTCTTCAACTTCGAGGTCGAGGGTCTTGTAAATGTCGAGTCCGTGGGCCCAGGTCTCCATCAAACGGAAAGTGGCGAAGGTGCGTGCCGACATGTCCCCGTCGATCCATTCAATCCGGCTCTCACCGTTCATGTGGGAAAGGGGCTCAACAACTTTCGCCCGCCCTCCCCGCCACCATTCGATGACATCCTGGGGGCGCATGGCCCGACCCTTTTTGATCGCTTCTTTGCGCAACGAATCGAGGTCGGGAGCGTTCTGCCAGCGGAGGATTCTGTCTCCGCCCGCAATGGTGTCGGCAGCGAGTTCTTCGAAGCCGGCGAGGTGGGAGATCGTGTCACGGACAGTCCATGGCTTGGAAGGGGTAACCATATCCCAGATCTTGATCGGGATCCGCTGCAGCGACTGGTCAAGAAACTGCTGCTCGGCTACGAGGTCGGAAAGGATATCGCGCACGGTTCAATTCTAGTAGGTGGTCGGGGGTTAGTACCAAGGCGGGATTGGTCTACCAGGGTCGTTCGGCGTGCTCCTCAGTCATCACCCGACCGGGTTTGACGGGTTCGGGTTCCACGGCCAGGTCGTTCAACCTGTCGATCATTTGGCGCAAACGCCCGAAGTGACGCCGGTCGAACAAGAATGTTAAGCGTTCGCAATCGAGGGCGTCATCGTCCTCGATTTCAGCCGTATTCGGCTCAGCTCTCGCAATCTTCCCGTCGACAACGATGTCTGCGAAGTCCTCATTCAATTGCTCGATCATCGCCTCATCGGGTGCTCGATGGACTCGAAGGATCAACTTCCCAGAGTGATATCGCTGGGAGTGATAGTTCGAATAGAAGTGTTCGATGTGGTTGGCCGCCGTCTCGGCGTCCGTCGTGTAGAAATAGAGGGCCCGGTCCGATTCCGAAACCAGCTGTTTCGCTACCTGGACATTTTCGATGAACTCGAGGATCGGGTCCCAGTATCCGGCGCCCTCCGCTTCCATGAGGACGATCGGGTGCACGTCGCTTTTCCCGGTCTGGACCAGGGTGAGCAGCTCGAACCCCTCGTCCAGGGTGCCGAATCCGCCCGGAAGTATCACAAAAGCGTGTGATTCTTTGACAAATCCCAGTTTCCGGGTGAAAAAGTACTTGAAGTTGACGTTCCGCTCGGCCTTGATGTACTTGTTGGAATTTGCCTCGAAGGGCAGCCGGATGTTCACACCGTAGGAATTATTCACACCGGCACCCTTGTTGCCGGCTTCCATTATTCCGGGCCCGGCTCCCGTTATTACCCCCCAACCCCGTGAGGCCATAATCCTGCCGAACTCGACTGTGAGTTGGTAGGAAGGGTCGTCTTCACCGAGTCGTGCCGACCCGTAGATCGTCACTTTTGGTTCTTCGTGTCGGGAGAACACCAGATTGGAATAGCGCATTTCTTTGAGTGCGGTGTTAATCAGCTTGAGGTCGCCCCGGTTTCCGTTGTCTCGATAGAGCTTGAGGACCGTGGTGACCATTTCGATGATCAGGTCCTGGTCCAGGTTGTCGCCAGTTGCCGTCACCAGATCGGCTACGGCTTTATCCAATTCGGGGTTGCCCATGTCGTATGGCATGACCAGACGGTACTAACTCGAACGTTTCATTTGCTGAATGGCTTAACCGTGGGGCCCTTGCGGACCACGGCGTTCCACACCGTTTCGTAGTGGTCGCGGTCGAACTGATCGACGTGGGGGAGGACAAACTCCTCCCAGGCGCTCCTGAGCGGGTCGGTGCGGCCCGAGTAGATGGTCAGCCCGATGGGAAGTCGATCGAGGATCGATCGCAATGACACCGGTGTTTCCACCCTTACTGAGGAATCAGTGACCTCGAAGGATGCATTGACCTCAGTCGCGAGACGCGCAATCGCTTCTACATACTCATTGCGAAGTTTCGGATAGCGCCGATTCAGCATCGATTCGATCTGTTCCGACCCGGGAAAAGATTTCTCCCAGATAACCCAGCGGTCGGCAAACGCCTTGTTCAGAGTCTGAGTTCCGGCGTAGTCGCGAAGGTCGGTGGGATTCATAGTCCCAAATACCCGCACATCGTCGCGCAACGGAACGTGGTCACCGTTGGGAAGGTCGAGTGCGGCGTAGCGGTCAAGGAGTCCGTGCAGTGCGAAGAGCGTTTCGGCACCGGCTGCATTCAATTCGGAGAGGTTGAGCAGCGCGGGCCCCCGTAAAGTCCGGGTGATGTCACCGTCCTCCCAGCGCGACTCGGTGCCACCTTTGCCGTCTCCCTGGAGACGGGTCGATCCGATCAGGGTGACGTCTCTGACTTCGCCGGTTAGCGGGATCCGGTAGTAAGGAAGCCCGACAGCGGCGGCGAACTGCTCAATATCGTGGTCTTTCCCCGTTCCCATGTGTCCTCGAATCGCGACGTGGAGTGGAACGAAACTTTCGTTTGTCTCCTGACGCGCCGACTCAAGTTGGGCGAACCGGTAGAGCATCCCGAGATCGACATAGTGGGGGTCCGGTTCAGGGATCTTGCGGACCCGGACCTCGTAATCAGGGGTGTTCTTAGGTAGGACGAATCGATCGAGTTTGATATCCGGGCCTTCACCGCTGGGGTCTGAGAATGTGATTTTTTCAGGCAATTGCTTTCTCCTGTTGTGTCGTGTTCGATGATCTGACCCACCAGGTATCCATGCCCTGGTTGGACAGGCTTTTTCGGAGAGCACTCCTGGTGCCTGCAACCATGGCCTGTGCCAATTGTTGTGGTTCATTTACCACCTGGTGGCGTTGGTAAGCCTCGTCGACGGTGTGGTCGCCAATACCGATTCCGATGACGGTCGTTCCTGACTTTTCAACCTCAGTAACCGATCGGGTTAGGTTGGCGACAGAGCCACGGGTCATCCCATCGGCGAGAACCATCAGCACCCGAACCGAGGCGCCGAGCCGACCCATCCGTTCCGCGGCGTGAATGATGTTGAACTCGTCGACATTGGCCGCTTTTTCGAACAGTGAGATCGGTGGGGATTTGTCGGGCTCGCGCCGGGCGAATGCTGCTGTTTGTCTCGGTTGGTCGGCGGTGAAGAACAGGCCCGCCAGGGATTGTTCTGCATCCCTCCACCGCCGGTCGAACGATTTGACCAGATAATGATTGACCGTCGAGGTGAGGCGATCGGCTGCCGTTCCCTGGGTACGTTTCAACCCGGAAATGGCGTTGGCCCGGCTGCGGCGAAAGGTCGCCTCGGTGTCATCGGGCCTGGCTGCGAAGCCGCGATTGAACAGGGCAATTTCGAAATCAATCTGGAGTTCGTCACACAAGTGGGCCATGGTCCAGGCACCGAGGAGTGCGGCGGGCATAGCCCATGAGGTCTCTCTTCCTCTGACACGGCCGGGGCTGAGCATCGATGCCGAGGCGTCGACGAGGAGCGAGACGGCATATGTGCGGCGGGTCCGGGCCGCTCGACGTTCGTAAACACGCTCATATAGTCCGGCGCCGATGAACAAGGCCGAGTGAGGAGACACATCACCCTGGTCGAATCCTGAGCGCAGTCCCCGCCTTTGGTTGGCGGCGAATAGCGGGAACAGCTCGCCGCTGACACGGCGTCGATCAACGTCCCACCGTTTCGCCCCATGAGCGAGAGCTTCGAGGCCCGGGCGAGCGAGTCGTGAAAAGGCTGCAGGTATTTGAGTAACCAGAAGCTTCCCGCCCTGTCCATTTGGCAAATAGACATCTGGCGCTTGTGAGATCCGGAGTAATTGGTCGGTGGAGTCGTCATCGGCGATCTCGGAGGCACCTTTACGGTCAGACGCCCCTGACCGGGCGTCTGCAGCCCTTCGGGTGTTTTGGTACGACTCCGCATCTGAGACGATCGGCGAGGTCATCCGGACGGCGTCCACTCCCTCCCGGGCCTTTTCCGCGTCGGCATCGGCTCCTGTTTGCCGTTTGGCATTGTTGGACTTCTCTTGCACTTCGGTGATTAGCCCGTTGGCCCTTGCGATTGCTTCAAGTTCCAGGGCGAGACCGGCCACTATCCAGGGATCGTCCGTTTCGGCGGCCATTTCACATTGGGCTGAACCGTCGTCGAGAGCAACTGCGGCGCGGGCGTCGAATCTTCGCTCGAGCACATCCCGCTCGACGTAGCCTCCGGTGAGAAGAAAGCACCCGAGGACGAACTGGCTCAGGGCACCACTCCGTTCTATCGCCTGGCTCAATGAGGAGAGATAGAGATCCTGGAGGACGGATCGCGCTCCGGGGTAGATGGAAAGTCCTTGTCGCTCCTGCCTGGCGTCTTCAAGGCTGAAGAACAGAACTTCTGCCACCGGTTTGTCGGTCTCTTCGAGCGCAGTCAAGAGGTCGAGTTCGACCTCTTCGTCACTGTGCCTTTGGATTGGCCAGTCGCTTGGCACAACCCGGGGTTCGTCAAGCCGGGTCGAAACCAGGTGCATCACTTCGTGGAGCGCTGAGGCCAGAGCAACTTCGTCGGGCGTCACCGGGGCGTTTCGGTGATAAGCGGCCTGGAAAATTCGGGGGTCACAAACCACTTCGTTGTCTGACGCCGCAGCCTCAGACCCGAGTCGTACCCGCAGTTCGGGGTTCTTGGCCAGACTCCGGGCAAACCGTGTGACAGCAGGCGCAACTCGTTGATACCGGTTTACGACCGCCTCAATGGCTTGGTCTTCAGGTCCGATCAAGTCGGCAAGGAATGTCGTTTCGCGATCGCGCATTAGCCGCCAATTGTCTCACGCATGTCAAATGAGACGAGAAACATCGAAACCTCAGCTTTGGGGAGGAGTCAGCTAAGCCCTACGCGCTCTTACACTCCCATCCGTGCACTACGACCTCACCACACTTCCTAACGGACTACGCATCGTCACCGAAACCATGCCTTCGGTGCGATCGGTTTCCATCGGTTGCTGGGCCGATACCGGTACACGAGACGAGACACCTCAGGAACACGGGGCATCCCACTTCCTTGAACATCTCCTCTTCAAGGGGAGTGAAACCCTCTCCGCCCGTGATGTCAGCGAACAGTTCGACGCCATGGGAGCCGAGTCCAACGCGTTCACCTCCAAAGAAGCAACCTGCTACTGGACGAGACTTCTCGACACTGACGTTGATGAAGGTTTCGACATTCTCTCGGAAATCATCCAACGCCCGGCCTTCCGGGCCAACGAAATCGACTCGGAACGCCAGGTAGTCATCGAAGAGATCAATATGAATGACGACGACCCGGGCGACGTCGCTTTCGAGAACTTTTCTATCGCTGCATTTGCCGACCATCCTCTGGAGCAGCCTGTTCTTGGAACCCGCGACTCGATTCGGGGAATGACTCGCGATGACATCATTGGCTACTGGGATCGTCGATACGGTGCCGGTTCTGTGGTGATAGCTGCTGTCGGCAATCTCGACCACCAGGAAATAGTCGCCCAGGTTTCAGAGCGGTTCGGTGACTGGACTGGCGATGCGGTGACTCATGAATATTCCGAAGTGAACCCGCCGTCGAAAGTTCTATTGACCCGTCGTGACACCGAGCAGGCCCACATTCTCATCGGTGGCAAGGGGTTGCAACGTGACGACGAACGACGTTGGGCGTATCAGGTGCTCAACCACATTATGGGTTCAGGAATGTCTTCAAGACTGTTCCGCGAGGTTCGCGAGGAAAGGGGCCTCGCCTACTCGGTGTACGCATTCCGTCTCGCCTACGCCGATGCCGGAGCGTGGGGAGTCTATGTGGGGACAACACCCAGCCAGACTGAAACTGCGATGTCGGTGATCGATGACGAGTTGACCAAGGTGATGGATGAGGGGATTACCGACGCCGAAATGGATAGAGCCAAGGGCTCGATGCGTGGTGGCCTCGCTCTGTCTTTGGAAGATTCCAACAGCAGGATGGTTCGACTCGGTCGGGATGAGCTTGCCGGGATGCCCCACCTTTCAACGGACGAGCGTCTTGAGAAACTAGAAGCGGTCACCAAAGAGGAAGTCCAGAAGGTGGCGCAGGAGATGTATCAGGGGGATCGTCTGATCGGGGCTGTAGGTCCGTTCGATGAGTCAGACCTCGAGGGCTATCTGAACTGAGGCCTATCGAGTTAGGGGCTGTATCTCGAAATCGACAGTGGCCGGTTTCTCCTCGAAATTGATGACCCCTGCTTCGCCCCCGTCGGGCCGGGTGATGGTAAGCCCACCACCCAGCTCGACCTCCCCATCATCGACAGGCCACCCCAACACAGTGATTTGACTCACCGGGCCCGTCGTTGACACCCAAAGAATGCTGTTGCCGCCCTGGATTAGCGATACGAGGCTCCCGGCATTTCCGATTGGCGCCAAATCTCCTCCGGGAAGGTCGGCGGTGAATCGGGCCGTGGCCGAAAGGCTGGCGGCCATGAGGACAAACCCCGCGACCAACACGCCAACCACACGAAACTTCGCTACTACTCTCTGCATTCAGCGACTACATTATGTGGTGGTTGACCCGATTCATACGGCTAATTCGACAAACTGCGAAAGGACTAGTCCGTAAACCACAGCGATTCCGAGGATAGAGATCGCGTACACCAACGAGGATCTGTTTCGCCTTGCACCGATTCGCGCACACCAGAATCCAAGTACGACCCACAACATCACATCGAGGGGCCAGGCGACAATCACCGAATCGGTGAAAGCGCCGATGAGGGCCGATATCGGGCCACCCGCGTAAAGAAGGGCGAGACCCACGAATTCGCAGGAACCACTGCAGGAGTCCTGATTGATCATGCCCAGACCCGAGGCGAAAAAGGCGATGCCGACACCAAGCAAGAGCAACGTCGCCAGAGCGGCGTCACGACATCCCGGGGCTTCAGATTGGGGCACGGCCAGATCGTAAGGGCGCGTGTCGGGTTACCACTAAGTCAGCCGAACGGCCCGTACAATTGGTTCCGTAACATCTATCGACGAGGTCCATTCATGTTGTATCGGAACATATTGCTGGTCATCCACATTGCAGCTGTCGGTGCCTGGTTTGGCGCCAATATCGTTCAAGCGATTGTCCCTGGTTTGATCGGGCCGGAATCGGCCGCCGCGTCGGCCTGGTTTCGGGTAACCGAGAAGATGGCCAAATCGCTGTATATACCGGCCGGTGTCACGATCCTGGTGACCGGTATCCTCCTCGTCCTCAACTCGGAGGTTTACGGATTCGGGACGATGTTCGTCTCGATTGGATTTCTGGCAGTGATCGTTGGTGCAGTGCTCGGTTCGGTGGTGTTCGGGCCGAGGTCGAGGGCGATCGCCGATGCGCTCGACTCGGGTGACGTCACTCTGGCCAACCGTCTACGCGCTAACACCGGGGGATTTGGTGTGCTCGACACTCTTATCGTCCTCTTTACGATTTTCGCTATGGTCGCAAAACTCGGGGTATAGGCGATAATCAAAACTGCCGTGCGCAGATCCTTTTTTTCCCTCATGTTTCTCCTCCTGGTTTTGGGAGCATGTTCTGATGCCGCGCCGTCGGCAGCCGGAGATCCCGACCCATCCTCGGGGGGCCCTGCCGTTGTTGTCGATGAAAATGGTGACCCTGTCTCCACGACATCAACCGTGCCCCAGATTCCGTTGATCGGCCGTGTGCTGAATACGGCGGGTCTGCCACTATCGGGAGCCGTTGTGTCGGTTTCAGGGGCTTCGGCCTTGACGGGGCCGGACGGGTTCTACAATCTCAACGCTCCAGCTTCGGGAGTGGTCACCGCGCAAAAGCCCGGTTGGGTTTCGTCTGAATCGACCTGGGACGGGGGAACCACCCTGGTCGAGATCCGGTTGAAGCCAATAACGGTTCGAGCGCTACGAGTTGCGGCCAACGCGGCAGGTGACCCGGCCCAATTCGAACAACTTCTCGACCTGGCCGATGAGACTGCAGTCAACGCCCTTGTTTTCGATACCAAGACTGAGGGCGGTCTGGTCCTCTATGACACCAAAGTGGCTCTGGCTCACGACATGGGTGCAGTTCACAACACTTACGATCCGGTCGAACTGATCGCCAAGGCCAAAGAGCACGGTCTCTACACGATTACCCGGATCGTCTCATTTGATGATGCAATAAAGGGTGACAATTACCCGTCACATGCAATCGCGGGTCGTTGGATCGATCCACGAATTCGTGATGCATGGACCTACAACCTCGATCTGGCTGTCGAGGCATGCGAACTCGGCTTCGACGAGATTCAGCTCGACTACGTTCGCTTTCCCTCGGGTGAAGCCGTCAAAATCAGCGGCCAACTTGATATGTCGCAGGCTGAACGCGTCGGCGCCGTCGCTGCGTATGTCGCCGAGGTGAGATCGCTGCTACATCCACTCGGTTGCTCCGTAAGCGCAGACATATTCGCGATTGTGGTTTCCGCCACGAATGATCAGGGAATCGGCCAGCGGCCCGAAGAGCTATCGGCACATTTGGACGCCCTTTCGCCGATGATCTATCCGAGCCATTACTCGAATGGTTGGCTCGGTTACGACGATCCCAATGAACATCCCTATGACGTCACGGCCGATGCCATCGACGACTCGCTGCGAAGGATCGAACCGGGAACCGAGCTACGGCCCTGGCTGCAATCGTTTTGGTGGACACCAGAACAAATCCGACGCTCGATTCAGGCCGCGGAAGACCGCGGAGTGGGGTGGATGTTGTGGAACATTGAGAGCAACTATTCACGCTCGTCACTACCGACCGATGCCGAATTGGAGAGCTGACCGTTGAAAATTGGGGTTCAGCTACCTGAGGTCGAGCGTCCGGTCGGTTGGCTAGAAATGCGCGATATCGCCCTGACTGCCGAGGAAGTCGGGCTCGATTCGATATGGGTAGGCGATCATCTGTTGTATCGGGATGAAGACGGGGTGCGAGGCCCCTGGGAAGCCTGGTCGTTGCTAGCCGCACTCGCCGAGGCCACGGATCGGGTCCAGCTTGGTCCGCTTGTTGCATCGACATCATTTCACAACCCGGCGATGTTGGCCAAGAAAGCGGCGTCGGTGGACGAGATTTCTGGCGGGCGTCTCATCCTCGGTCTCGGGGCCGGTTGGAACCAGATCGAGTACGACGGTTTCGGATTCCCATACGACAACAGGGTGTCTCGGTTCGAGGAAGCCTTCACGATCATCCACACTCTTATCCGTAAAGGGAAGATCGATTTTGATGGCCGCTTTTACACACTCCGTGAAATGGAGCTCGCGCCCAGGGCACGACCGGAGATTCCGCTGATGCTCGGCTCTAACGGGCCGAGAATGCTGGAAATCGTCGCTCCGCACATCGATATGTGGAATACGTGGCACGTTTGGTATGGCAACCGCCCGGAAGGTCTCGCGCCCCTAATGGCGCAAGTTGACGCCGCTGCGACCTCGGTAGGTCGTGATCCGTCTGAGATCGGTCGAACCGCAGCGGTGCTTTTTCAATTGGAAGGTGGATCGGGCCGAAAATCAGGTGGTGAGCGTCCCCAGGTAGAGGCAATCACTGGCAGTAACGACGACTTCGTCGAAGCGCTAGTCGAATTCGCTGCCGCCGGCATTGACCACATCCAGTTGATCCTCGACCCCATCGACGCCGCCGGAGTAGAGAGGATGGGTAAGGTTGTCCGACAGTGGAGGTCGGGGCTCTAAGACTCCGTGATTTCGATAGTCGATATCTTCACTTCTTCATGGGGCCGATCGCTGCCATCGGTCTTCGAAGATGCAATCGAATCGACCACCTCGAGGCCATCCGTCACTTTGCCAAAGATCGTGTAGGAGTGGGGGAGTCCCCCGTCTTTGTGCATGATGAAGAATTGAGATCCGTTGGTGTGAGGACCGGAATTGGCCATGGCCATTGTTCCGCTCGAATAGGTGCCAGCACCCTCAGTCTCGTCACGGAACTTGTAGCCGGGCCCACCCATACCAGTCCCGGTGGGGTCGCCTCCCTGGATCATGAACCCATCGATAACACGATGGAAGACCACGTCGTCGTAGAAGCCGTCACGGGCGAGGAAAACGAAGTTGTTCACGGTTTGCGGCGACCGTTCGACAAGGAGGTCGACCTTGATATCGCCATGGTTGGTTTTGATGGTGGCTCCGTAGGTCTTTGCTAGATCAACGGTAAGTTCGGGCTGGGCATCGTATTTCTTGGCCAAAATTCTGTCCTTCGTCGGTTGGGTTCGAGGTTAGAGACACTGCCTATATAGCCAATATCATTTCCCGGCAATCGCTTGAAGCCTGACGGAGTCCGACCACCCACATCCAACCGGAGTAGGGTGGATTGGTTTCTTTAGTGTGCAGGGAGATGTGGTTGATATCGACTGGCTAAGCGTGGCGGGTCTGGTTCTATCCCTCTCCGGGGTTGTGGCCTACTTGATCCTCTTGTTCGTCATCCACGATTTCACTTACCGAACGTGGCTGTTCGACGGAGTGGTTGGCCTGGGTGTTGGGTTGGCGGTACTCGGATGGCTCAACGGTGGTAGTGGGCTATTGACTTTTATTGGTGCGGCGGTAGGGGCTGCATGGTTCCTGATAACTCGGAGGGAGTTGGCGATACATGGATCGGACCGCCTCAAGCTGAGGGCCGGCGACCGTTTGCCGCTTTTCGAATTGATGACAACACACCACGAAGTATTTGCTACTGACGATCTTGTCGCTGATGCTCCTGCTCTATTCGTTTTGTACCGGGGATGGTGGTGTCCGTCTCATAAGCCGCAACTCGATGAGATGGTCGCAGCCTATGGCCGGCTCGCTGAGAGAGGCGTTTCGATTTACGCGGCTTCCGTTGATGGACCTGATGAGAGTCAACCAATTCAGGAGCGGGTCGGTGACAAGCTCACGATTCTGTGTGGGGTGTCAGAATCGCTACTCGACGAGATCGGGGTCAAGGATAAAAGGGGCGCTCCCTGGTACGACAGGCTCATCTTTGGTGCGAAGGAGCAGGTGATCGCGATGCCGGCCGTAATCCTCATCGACCGGAACGGGTTGGTTGTACATGCGTCTCGATCATCCCGACTCGATGTACGGCCGGCAGAGATGATGGCGACCTTGAACAGCCTCGTTTAGGAAAGGTTTCATTTGAATTCTTAGTAGCGGATCGCTGTTCCGCGTCCGCATGGCGTACCAATATCAACCCAGCCGGTTGATGATCGGTTCGAATTCCTCGATGCTCCCCTCGACATGGGGATCAGGTATTGAGACGATGGTGTGATTGGCCCCGACCGACCCGTACTCAGCGAACAACCCGGTCAGATCATCCGGAAGACCAGCGTTGTTTCTCCGGGCGAACTCTTCATATGACGAGTTCGGGGGTCGTAGAGACTCGATTCGGGTTTTGAGGTCTTTCTGAGATCCGGCGGCCATCGCATTGACAAGATGGGTTATTTCTATGTCGTCCAGGTCTCTTCCGACATCGGTGCAATGTTGGCGGAGTACTGCAACCTTGTGGGCAACGCGTTCGGGGTTGCCGAAGACGTTTGCCGCATCAGCCAACTCGGCGACCATTCGGAGGGTCCTCTTTTCGCCCGAACCGCCGATCATGATTGGGATCTTCTCCTGGATCGGACGTGGATAGCAGGCAAGACTGTCTGCTGCGAGCAGCTCTCCTTGATAGCTAGGAGTGCCCTTGCCCCAAAGCAGTCGTAGTACTTCAATCGATTCGGCAAGTAACCGGTACCGCTCGGGAGTGCTCGGGAAGTCGATCCCGTAGCCAGTGTGTTCTTCTTTGTCCCACGCAATTCCTAAACCAGCGTTGGCTCGACCGCCAGAGACGACGTCGAGTGTCGCGATCATTTTCCCGAGAACCGCCGGATCTCGATGGGTGATCCCTGTGACCAACGCTCCGAGACGAATGGTTGAGGTGATTCCAGCCAAATACGACAACGTTGTGTAAGCCTCGGGAATATCCTCCCATTCCCGTCCGACACTGCGAATCTGTCGGAAATGGTCCATTACCCAAAGGTCACGGAACCCGGCAGCCTCGGCTCGCCGCGCGATATCGGCGATTGTCGGGCCCAGTTGAAGACTGCCCCAGGCGAATCGGGAGACGATCAGTCCAAAGGTATGGCCCGTCTTGAGGGGTCGTTCTTTAACACTCGGCTGGGCTGCGACAAATTGCGGGGCCACAGGTCGAACTGGCCGTTCCTCAAGAATCGAATCGAAACCCTCATCAGTAAGTTCATCCAGCACCTCGCCAAGTCGTTTGACCTGTTTCTTCAAAGCCGCCTGGGTGAGCGGACGCTGCTTTTCGGAGTTTCGCTCCAAGCAGACCTGTGCTGAAGTTGAGAAAGTCACGGCATAGATCGGGAGATCGTTGGCTTGAGCTTGGTCGACCCATGACGAGCGTCTCTCGCTGTCGAACCCGAGGGTGTCGATGACGGTCGTCAGTTTCCGGGCAACGCGCTCGGAAACGATGGTCTCGAGGAG
>JBBKXI010000196.1:0-3815 GCA_037969415.1 Acidimicrobiia bacterium
GAGCCGGCTTCGCGCCCGCCGCCGGTTTCCTTCTCACCGCCAAATGCGCCGCCAATTTCCGCACCGGAAGTCCCGATGTTGACGTTGGCGATACCGCAATCAGATCCAACAGCGCTGAGGAACCTCTCGGCGTTGCGGACCGACTCGGTGAATATCGCTGAGGAAAGTCCCTGGGTCACCCCGTTTTGGATTTCAATCGCCTCCTCGAGAGTCTCGAACTCCGTAACCCAGAGGATTGGAGCGAAGGTCTCCTGTTGAGTGATCGAGGCACCCTTGGGCACTACTGCAATCGTCGGCTCCACGAAGAAGCCAGGACGGTCGATGCGATTTCCGCCGGTCACAACTCGGGCGCCTTGTTCTCGCCCGATCTCCAGCGCCGTCATCATCTGCTCGATGGCCTGCTCTCCGACGACCGGACCCATCAATGTGCCGGATTCAAGAGGGTCACCAATCGGAATGGTCTTGTAGGCCTCTGCGAGTCGGTCGACCATTTTGTCGGCGATGGCTCGGTGGACCAGAAGCCTCCGAAGCGATGTGCACCGCTGGCCAGCGGTACCCACAGCAGAAAACAGCGAGGCCCGAACCGCTAGGTCGAGGTCAGCGTCATCCATAACGATTACTGCGTTGTTTCCCCCGAGTTCGAGGATGGTCCGCCCCATTCGTTGGGCAACGGCAGGACCCACAATCCGGCCCATGTTGCAAGATCCGGTTGCCGAGATGAGCGGGAGACGAGTGTCTTGGTTCATCGCGTTTCCGACAGTCTTTCCGTCACCCACAACGAGATTGAAAAGGCCCTCGAACCCGGACCCCTCCATGACATCGGCTGCGATTTTGGTAACGGCGATGGCGGTCAACGGAGTTCGCTCAGAGGGTTTCCACAACACGGTGTCACCGCAGACAGCTGCGATCGCCGCGTTCCACGACCAAACCGCCACCGGGAAATTGAAGGCGGAAATCACTCCGATTGGGCCCAGAGGGTGCCAGTGCTCATACATCCGATGATCGGGCCGTTCCGAGGCCATCGTGTTGCCGTAGAGCTGACGGCTGAGACCAACGGCGAAGTCACAAATGTCGACCATCTCCTGGACCTCACCGATACCTTCGGGAAGAATCTTGCCCATTTCTAGGGTGACCAGGGCTCCCAGAGTCTCCTCGTTGGTCCGGAGGGCATCGCCAAGTTTCCGGATGTATTCGCCTCGCTTTGGCGCTGGGAGCGTGCGCCATCTGAGGAAGGTTTCGGTGGAATTGGACACCACCTTCTCGTAGTCTTCGACCGAACCCATCGTCACCGAAGCGAGACGCTCCCCGGTGGTCGGGTTGATCACATCGATTGAATCGCCCGTCGCCGCTAGCCACTCGCCGGCGAAGACACCTGAATTGACGTCCCCAATACCCAGGTCGGAAGAGATTTGGTCTTTCGTCATCGTCATCGTGCTGCCACCACTTCTATCTCAACCAGGAACCCGCCGGGCAAGGCCCCGGCCTGAAAGGTCGACCGAGCTGGCGGCCGATCCTCGAAATAGGCTCCATACACTTCATTGACTTGGGGGAAATAGCCCATATCGGCAAGGAAAATAGTTGTTTTGGCGATGTCGGAATAGGACAGGCCGAGATCGGTAAGGATACTTCCAATGTTCTTCATCACCCGATGGGTCTGGGCGGCCACGTCATCGGGTTCTCGTTCACCGGTTGAACTGTCTATTCCCACCTGACCAGAGATGAAGACAAAGCCATTGGCCTCAGCGGCGACGGAATACGGGCCCATCGGCTTCGGCGCCGACGGGGTATCTGGGACGGTCACGGGCACAAAAGCTCCTTGGTCGGGGCGCGCAAATACGGTTTTCGAAGTCTATCGGGTGAAGGACGGTCTAGGAGAAAGAGTTGCCACAACCGCAGGAGCGAGTGACATTTGGGTTTTCGATGGCAAACCCGGCCCCCATCAGGCCATCCTTGTAGTCGAGAACAGACCCCTTCACCATCTCAGCGCTCTGGGGATCGACAACTACTCTGACGTCGCCGACCTCCTCGATGATGTCGACATCGTCAATCTCACTGTCAAAGTACATCTCGTAAGAAAAACCGGAGCACCCACCGGGACGTACAGCCATCCTCAGCGCCAGGTTCGTGTCCCCCTCGGCAGCGATCAGTTCGCCGATCTTGAGGGCGGCGTTGTCGGTGACAGTTACGACCTTCTGGGGCTGATTTGATTTGATGCTTAAAACTTGTGTCATGATCTTGACCTCATTGTAGCCGTCCTCCACCCTATTCAACCAAGCCACTAGGACGAATCTTCCATCTACCCTGACATCGTGGTTACAAAAGAGACCGTCCTCAAGGCGCTCGAAGGAGTGCGTGATCCCGAACTGGGCGGCAACGTCGTTGAACTCGGGATGATCAGTGACGTCATCATCGCTGGCGCCGACGTAGAGATCGGACTCGCATTGACAGTTGCCGAGTGTCCTCTACGCAACCAGATCGAGAACGACACCAATCGGCGGGTCGCCAGTCTTCCCGGTGTCGACAACGTCGTGGTCCGGACAACGGCAATGACCAAGAAGCAGCGGGCAAATCTGATGTCGGTGGCGCGAAGCCAGGCCAGGGCAAATGCCGATCCCACTCAGGTTTCCCCAACAACCCGGGTGATCGCCGTCGGGTCCGGCAAAGGTGGCGTCGGTAAGTCGTCGGTGTCGGTGAACATCGCTGTCGCCCTGGCCGGAATGGGATTTCGTGTCGGTCTGCTTGACGCCGATATCTGGGGCTTTTCGGTGCCACGGATGATGGGCATCACCGGTCGGCTCGAGGCGAGTGACGAAAGCAAGCTGATCGAGCCAATCGAAGCCCATGGTGTCAAAGTTGTGTCCACCGGACTGATCGTCGAGACAGAAGAGACCGCCCTCATGTGGAGAGGTCTGATGCTGTCCAAGGCCTTAGAACAGTTTCTGCAACAAGTCGACTGGGGCGAGCTCGATTACTTGATAATCGACCTTCCGCCGGGAACCGGCGATGTTCAGATGGCGCTGAGCCGGACGCTGCCCCAGGCCGAAATGGTGGTGGTGACCACTCCACAGCGAGCCGCTCAAAAAGTCGCCATACGGGTGGCGGATATGGCGAGACGCTCGCACATGCCCATCGTCGGCGTGATCGAGAACATGTCGAGCTTCGAATGCTCCTGTGGCGAGATTCACAATCTGTTCGGTCAGGGCGGCGGCGAGGACCTAGCTACCGATCTCGGGGTGCCGTTGCTGGCAAGTATTCCACTCGACGTTCATATCGTTCCAGGAGGGGATGAAGGCATCCCCGTAGTGATAGGTGATCCGGGATCTACGGGTGCCGTAGCGTTCATGAAGTCTGCCGAGACCCTCATGGCGCTGGTCCCGCCAGCAGACATGGAAACGTGCACAGGCCGAATCGCCAAAATGCTCGCCGAACTAGACGCCCAATCGGCGTAGATTTCTGACTAGCTCCCCGCCCCCACCGAGACGAAGTCGCTTGGGAGGGGTGGCCGTTGCGAAAACCACGCGACTCCCCCTCCAAAGACGAAGTCGCATAGAGGGGGTGGCCGTTGCGAAAAGCGACGGCCGGGGGTGGACGGTGGAAACCACGCGTTTCGATCAGCGTTGGTGCCTAAGACCCCACCCTCGTCATCGGCCCTACTCGGGCCGATGCCACTCCCTCCTAAAGGAGGGAGAGCAGACGAAGTCGCATGGAGGAGGTCGCCGGAGAAAACCACGCGACTCCCCCTCCAAAGACAAAGTCGCATGGAGGAGGTCGCCGGAGAAAACCACGCGACTCCCCCTCCAAAGACAAAGTCGCAT
>JBBKXI010000197.1:0-28309 GCA_037969415.1 Acidimicrobiia bacterium
GGATCTGCCCTGATGGCGTGGGGTTACACCCGATCATTTGAAGACGGACTTGCTGCTGCCGACCTCCCCGACCGTCTCACCTGCCCGGTCTGGTCCTACAAGCACGGCAGTGTGGAACGGGATGAGGGCACATATCTCGACCTCGGCGGGGCAGCCAAAGGGTGGGCATGCGATCGCGCCGTTGAGAACGGCCTTGCGTCCGTGGTCTCGGCCGGCGGCGACATCCGCAGCGAGCGGGACGACACCGTTGTGCCGATCGTCGACCCCTGGGGAGAAGTCGCCGCAACTATTCCACTGGGAAGGGGCGGACTGGCGACCAGTTCACAAACCAGGAGACGGTGGAAGGCGGGCGGTCGCACAGTGAGTCACATCATCGATCCCCGAACGATGACGCCCACCACGTCGCCGGTTCTGAGCGCCTCGGCGACCGCTCGCACAGCCCTGGAGGCTGAGATCGCGGCAAAGACAATCCTCTTGCTCGGTGCGGACGGGCCCTCATGGGCGGACGACACCAATTGGGTGGAGTCTTCATTAGTGGTGTGGAGCGATGGTTCGGTTTACGGGACCAGCGGATTGAAGCTTGCGATATGAATCTCGAATGGTTGCTCATCCGCGGATCGGGAATCGCTGCCTTTGCCCTGCTCAGTTCCTCTGTGATCTGGGGGCTGTTTGTCAGCACGAAGTTCCTCGGAGGCTTGACGAAGGCGAAAGCCCTCACCTGGTTTCATGAATCCTTGGGGATCAGTGCTCTGATCGCGACCGTCATCCACATGGTGAGTCTCTCGATTCATGAGTTTCTTCCCTTCACCTGGGGAGAGATACTCATCCCCGGCCGTTCTGCCTGGAAAACCTTGCCGGTTGCCCTGGGAGTTGTCTCGTTCTACGGCCTCGTCGTCGTGATTGGCAGTTTCTACGTGAAGAAGCACATCGGCCAAAAGGCATGGCGACGCATCCACTACGCCTCCTTCGGCCTTTTTCTCGCCGCCCTCCTCCATGGGATCCTTGCCGGTACTGACACCACAAACATCTGGGTCATCGGTCTCTACGTGGGCTCGACCCTGGCAGTGTTTGGTCTACTGGCGCACCGGATGGCACCTCCCGCCGCCGCGCAAAAGGAGCAAAAACCATCGAAAATCCAGGCCGGAGCCAACGCTATTCCCGACCATTCCGATTGAACACAGTGTCCAACCAGGCGAGGCGTTCCTTGAATCCCGCTTCCCTGCCCTGTTCTCCGGGGCGAAACAAGGGCTGCTCCTCGACACCTTCGGGGAAGTAATCCTGGTCGACGACATGTTCGGGGAACGAATGAGCGTATTTGTAGCCGTCGCCATGCCCCAGTTCTTTTGCTCCCGAGTAGTGACTGTCCCTGAGATGTGGTGGGACAACGGGAGCAACTCCGTCGGCCACCAACGATCGGGCAGCGCCCATGGCTTCAGTGACCGAATTCGACTTCGGAGCCAGCGCCAGATAAATCGTTGCCTGGCTGAGATGGAAGGCGGCTTCGGGCAAGCCGACATAGGCGAGTGCTTGCGAGGCCGCCATCGCTTGAAGCAGTGCGTTGGGATCGGCGAGCCCGACATCCTCCGATGCCAGGACAATCAAGCGGCGAACAATGAACTCCGGATCCTCCCCCGCCTCCAACATAAGGTGGAGCCAGTAGAGGGAGGCGTCGACGTCTGAACCCCTGACACTCTTGATGAAGGCCGATACAACGTCGTAGTGCTGGTCACCGCCCTTGTCGTAGCGAATCAATCGACGTTGCAGTGCTTCCTCCACATCGACTTCTTCGATCGCGCTCGACGAGCGGCCCAATGCAAGTGTCGCGGAGACTTCCAACGTAGTGAGGGTGTGGCGGGCATCGCCACCGACCCGACTCACCAGCATTTCGACCGTCTCCCCCGACATCGACAGCCCATCAGCGCCTAGCCCCCGGTCGGCGTCGGTCACCGCACGATTGACCAGCTCGGCGAGATCGGAGGGTTCAAGTGACTCGGTGCGAAACATGGTCATCCGACTCAGGAGTGGACCGTTGACCTCGAAGAATGGGTTCTCCGTAGTTGCCCCGACCAGAACGATGATCCCGTCCTCTACCCCGGGGAGGAGGGCATCTTGTTGACTCTTGGAGAAGCGGTGAATCTCGTCGAGGAACAAGACCGTGCGGCGTTCCTCCGTGGCCAAACGCTCTCTCGCCCCGGCCAACACTTCACGGACGTCTTTGACGCCGGCGTTGGTCGCTGACAATGTCGCAAAGGCGGCATCCGCATATCCGGCGATCAGTTTGGCCAGAGTGGTTTTCCCCGTCCCCGGCGGCCCCCAGAGCAACATCGACACCGGCCGACCCGACTCGACGACACGTCGGAACGCTGCGCCCGACTTCAGGAGTGCCTGCTGGCCCACAACCTCATCGAGGGTCCGTGGCCTCATTCGAGCGGCAAGAGGTGCCATCCGTGAGGTCACTTCTTCAGCCCGATTGGTGAATAGATCCATACAGCGTGGAGGGTAGGACAAATGTGTAGCCTCCTGATATGCCGTTGACAGTTCTGAACCACCCGCTCGCCTCCGACCTCCTTTCCGTTCTCCGCTCCAAGAACACCGATCCTCCCGAATTCCGCCAGACGGCGGAACGTCTGGGATATCTACTGGTGGCCGAAGCTCTTGCCGACATGAAAACCGAGGATGCCCAGGTGGAAACCCCACTCGAGGTGATGACCGGGCAGCGTTTGCGCCGACCGGTGGTCGCGGTGGCAGTGCTTCGTGCCGGGCTCGGACTTCTCGAGTCGGTGTTGACCCTCGTTCCCGACGCTGCGATCGGCTTCGCCGGTGTGCAACGAAACGAGGAAACCGCCGAACCGATGGAGTACTACACCCGTTTCCCTGACCTCAAAGGCGCCCGGGTTTTGATCCTGGAGCCGATGTTGGCCACCGGTGGGTCATTGTCATGGGCTGTCGACAAGGTCAAAGAGAACGGCGCCAACGACATCACCGCTGTTTGCGTCGTCACTGCTCCGGCTGGAGTGGAACGAATGGAATCCGACCATCCCGATGTCAGGGTCGTCGCCGCCAGTCTCGATCGCGGCCTCAGCGACGCCTTCTACATCCAACCCGGTCTTGGCGATATGGGAGACCGTCTTTTCGGCACCCTGTGACCTCTTTTGAGGATGCGGTAATCGCAGTGATTTCATCCCTTGAACCTGGTGATGTCACCACATACGGTGAGGTTGCCCAAGAAGCCGGATACCCGGGAGCGGCGCGCGCCGTGGGCAACATTCTAGGAACAACCGATGGCCTCCCCTGGTGGCGTGTGGTTGGTTCCGGTGGATATCTCCGCACGCCAAAGTCGGAACACCAGGCTGAGTTGTTGAGAGCGGAAGGTGTCAACATCGTCGGGAAACGCGTGACCGTCGGAACCGTAAGACCCACCTGACCCGTCCAAACCTCACAAAGAGAGAAGGACGGTGTGGATGATGAAACGCTCACGGTGGGCAATAATCGCGGTTGCGGCAATTGGGGTCGCTGCATGTGGCGGAACAACTGCAGGAGCCAACCAGGTCACGGTTCCAGCAAACAACGGATCAGGAGGACAGATGGCAGGTATTTCAGTATCAGGGACCGGTGAAATTACGGGAACGCCAGATACCATTTCGGTCGACCTCGGCGTATCCGTGCTCGGCAACACGGTCGATGAAGCAACTTCCAAAGCGGCCGACGCTGCGAACGCTCTGATTGATTCGCTGAAATCCAATGGGGTCGACCCAAAATCGATCACCACAACCAACTACTCGATCTACCCCGAATACGACTACCGGAACGACGCCCAGGTTCTCCTCGGCTACCGGGTAAACAACACCGTCCGCGCCAAAATCTCCGACGTAACTAATTCGGGTTCGGTCATCGATGACGCCAGCAAGGTCGCTGGCGATTCGGTCCGGGTCAACGGTATTTCATTCAGCATCGAAGATGACGCTGAGATGGTCGAGGCGGCACGAGAAGCCGCATGGAATGATGCTTTCAAGAAAGCTTCACAACTTGCCGAGCTATCTGGACAAAAACTGGGACCGGTCATTTCGATCAGCGAATCGGTGAGCAGACCCCCAGTTCCCATCGACTTTGCCCGACTCGAAGCGGCAGATGGTGCCACACCCATCGAACCCGGCACGGCCTCGGTTTCGATCGGTCTTCAGGTCGAGTTTTCCTTCAGCAGCTAGAGAACAAGGCGCCGTTCGGATAACTTGGGGGCTATGTCCTTTACTGCCGTCGAACTGATCGAAGTCAAGCGAGATAATGGAACGCTGTCTGCCGACGCAATCAATTGGCTGATCGCCGCATATACAGACGGGTCGGTAACTGATTATCAGATGTCGGCGATGACCATGGCCATTTACTTCAACGGCCTGGACAACGATGAACTGGCTGTTTGGACCCGGGCGATGCTCCATTCCGGGGATGTGCTCGATTTCTCCGAAATCAAAGCTCCTAAGGTCGACAAACACTCAACTGGTGGCGTCGGTGACAAGGTCTCAATTCCGCTCGCGCCCCTCGTTGCTTCCTGCGGTGTCGCCGTCCCAATGATATCTGGCCGGAGTCTGGGCCATACCGGAGGCACCCTCGACAAGCTGGAGACGATTCCAGGCTTCACAACGGATTTGAATCGCGTGGACTTTCGTCGTCTGCTGGAATCACACGGTCTGGTGCTCGCTGGGCAGTCCAGCACACTTGCACCAGCTGATAAGAAGCTCTATGCGCTCCGAGACGCAACTGGAACCGTGCCCTCGATACCGCTGATTGCGAGCTCGATAATGTCCAAGAAACTGGCGGAAGGTTTGAACGGATTGGTTCTTGATGTTAAGACCGGATCGGGTGCTCAGATGAAAGCTTTGGAGGATTCCAGACGCCTGGCAGAGACCATGGTCGGAATCGGCAACACCTATGGTGTCCGCACCGTTGCACTGATCACAGACATGTCCCAGCCACTGGGCAAAGAAGTCGGCAACGCTAACGAAATCAAAGAATCAATCGCAGTGCTCAGAGGCGACGGTCCATCGGACCTCACCGAATTGACGATGGCAACCGGCGAGGTCATGCTCGAATTGGCCGGGATCAGCGGCGGACGAGGTCTTCTCGAGAGCAACATCGAATCTGGCCGGGCACTCGCCAAGTTGCGAGAGGTTGTCATCGCCCAGGAGGGCGACCCGGCTGTAATCGACGACCCATCGCTCCTAGCACAGGGAAAGTACGAAGCGAGTGTGCGTTCTCCCAGGGCGGGATATGTCAAAGTGTGCGACGCCCTCCGTATCGGCACGGTCGTGACGAGACTCGGCGCGGGACGCGAAAGCATAGGCGACACAATCGACCCCGGCGTAGGCCTAACCGTACATAAGAAGGTAGGTGACGAAGTCGCCGCCGGCGACAACCTCGCAACCGTCGTCTACAACGACAGCTCGCGGTGGGGAGAACAGCGCGAGGCTTTGCAGGCTGCCTGGGTGGTTGGCGATGAACGGGTCGCTTCGCCCCAACTCATCGTGGAGCGGATCGAGGCCTGAGGAATTTGGGCGATTATTCATAGATCGCCTAGGCGTTACCATCGTTTGCTGATGTATCAGGAAGTATTGACAGTAAGGAGACGCCCGGTATGAAGGTCGTTGTCTGCGTTAAACAGATCCCCGATCCCGCCACCCCATACACCCTCGAAGAAGGTACCAACTGGCTGGTCCGACCGTCCGAGCAGGTGCTCGACGACACGGATCGATACGGGGTTGAGATGGGCCTCCAATTGGCCCAGGCCAACGACGGGACCGTGACCCTGGTCAGCATGGGTCCGGCCGGGAACAATCAAGGAGTCCGCCAGGCGCTCGCCATGGGTGCCGATAAGGCGATTCTCATCGATGACTCCGATCTGCGCGGGTCAGATGCTCTGACCACCGCCCGGGTACTCGCCGCTGCGATCAAGGAAGAAGGCTTCGACCTAGTTATTGCCGGGACCGAGTCGACCGATGGCTATTCCGGTGTCGTCCCCCAAATGATTTCCGAACTTCTCGACTCCCCGGCTCTCACCTACGCCACCAAAGTAGAGATCGGCGACGGAAAGGTGAAAATTCACCGTCAAACTGTTGCTGGATACGACGAGGTCGAGGCATCCCTGCCTGCAGTGGTTTCGGTGACGGCCGGTGTGGTCGAACCCCGCTACCCCACTTTCAAAGGGATCATGGACGCCAAGAAGAAGCCCGTAGAGAACAAGACCCTCGCCGATCTTGGAGTCGAGGCTGACGCTTCACAGAAGGTCAAAGAGATCAACGATGCTCCTTCCAGGACGGGCGGTCAGAAGATCGAAGACGAGGGCGAGGCCTATCAGGCGATTGTCTCCCTCCTTGAGGAGAGGAAGGTGATCTAGATGGCCTCCATATGGGTGTTTGTCCAGGAAGATTCGGGGGCGCCGAGTTCGCTCGGATTGGAACTGCTCACCAAAGCGCGCTCGTTGGGTGACGTCACCGCGGTCTACCTCGGGGCAGGCGGCGACTCTCAGTTCGCCACACTTGGCGAATATGGAGCCACCAACGTTCTTCATGCCAGCGCCGGCGATGCACTCCCTTCGGCTCCGGTAGCTGCCGCACTCGCAGAGAAAGCTTCTTCGGACCAACCCGATCTGATTCTCTTTGGTCAGGCGTATACCGACCGCGACGTTGCGGGGCGTCTCGCTGCCCGGATGGGTGTCGGGGTTCTCTCCAACGCCTCAGATGTGCGGCTTGTCGATGGTGGCGTGGAGACCGATCACGAGATTTTCGGTGGGACCCAGATCGCAGTTGCCTCGGCTTCGGGGTCACCATCGATCGTGCTGGCGCGGCCGAAATCGTTCGCTGCTGAGCCCTCCGGTGGTAATGCGCCAGCCGTTGCAACACTTGAGCTTTCCGACGCCGGATCGTCTGCGGCGCGGGTGGTGGAATCCCATGTCGAAGAGCGGGAAGGCCCGCAACTTGGTGACGCGGCAGTTGTCGTTTCGGGGGGTCGTGGCCTCGGCTCGCCGGAGGCTTACGAGTTGGTTGAAAAACTCGGGAAACAACTCGGGGCGGCGACCGGTGCAACCCGTGCCATCGTCGACGCCGGGTGGGTCCCCTATGCGAAACAGGTCGGACAGACCGGCAAGACAGTGAAACCTGACGTCTACATCGCAGCCGGTATCTCGGGAGCCATGCAGCATCTCGTCGGGATGAAAGACTCCAAGACGATCATCGCCATCAACAAAGATCCCGATGCTCCGATCTTCTCAGTAGCCGACCTCGGGATCGTCGGCGACGTCCACAACGTGTTGCCCAAGCTGATCGAGGCGCTGGAGAACCGATGAGCGAACCCGGATCGGTCGAGAGATGGTCCGGTTTTAAGTCATGGGCATTCTCGCTTGTCCAGGGAAACGCCAAACGGAACAGCGCCCTGGTCCAGTTTGCCGGAATCGGACCAGGTGACATGGTTCTTGACATTGGATGCGGTCCCGGAGCGGCCCTGGAAGCCGCCGTTGCCGCCGGCGCCGATTCGGTGAGTGGAGTCGACTCCAGTCCTTCGATGGTGGAACGGGCGTCAAAGCGGGTTCCAGCGGCCACAGTCAAAGAGGGCTCCGCCGAAGCGATCCCGTTCGACGACGAAGCTTTCACGGCGGTCTGGTCAATCGCCACCTTTCACCACTGGGCCGATCAGGACGTCGGTCTCAGAGAGATGCTCCGTGTCATCAAACCGGGGGGTGCTTTCTATTTAGTGGAACGTGAGTTGAAACCGGGCAAGTCAGGTCATGGCATCACTCCAAAAGAGGCGGAAGCTGCAACTCTGAGGATCACCGACGAATTCGAGGTCCCCTGCCGGGTTGAGAAGCTGAAGGCCGGCAGAGCAACCTACCTTGTGATTACCGGTTCGCGGTAAGAGGAGCGCCAACTCCATGCGCTTGCGAGCGGCCTTGGCGGCAACCATCCTCCTTTTGCCAGTGTTTGCGTGTTCCAACGGGGAAACCACGGAGGTTCTCTTCGTAGGCAACAGCTACACATTTGGCAACGATTTGCCTGGGATGTTTTCCGATCTCGCCGAATCGGGAGGCAGGTCGGTCAAGGTGGGAATGGAAGCAACTGGTGGATGGTGGCTGAGAGACCACGTCGCTTCCGAGGCAACTTCGAACGCGATCGCTTCCCGCGAATGGGACTACGTATTCCTCCAGGAGCAAAGCATCGTGCCGTCGGTTCAAAACGAGCGGGTAAACAGCATGGGGCCGGCGGTCGCCGACCTCGCCACCCAGGTTCGCGAAGTGGGTGCGACCCCGGGGCTCTTTCTTACCTGGGCTCGTAAAGGCGGATTCCCCGAAGTCGGCTACGGCTCCTATCAACCAATGCAGGACGCAACCACCAACGCATATATCGGGATCGGCGAGACCCAGTCCATGACAATTGCACCAGTCGGTGTTGCCTGGAGTCTGGTGCTAATCGACCACCCCGAAATCTTCCTCTTCATGAACGGCGGAAGCCACCCGACCCTCCACGGCACCTACCTGGCGGCCTGCGTTTTCTACGCCACGGTATTCGGCGAGAGCCCGGTCGGATTGGAATACGACGGCGATTTGGGCCCCGATGTGTCCGGAATTCTCCAAACAGCGGCAGCCGATGTGGTACTAAACGACCAAGCCAATTGGAATCTGAAGCCTTCGTCCGACTAGACACTTCTCGAACCAGAAATTTCTTGAGAATTTCTGGGGATTCGCTGTTTTTAGCCCGTTTCTGTCATAGGCCTTATGTACGTTTGGGCTATGGAGTGGAGAAGTTTTACCAACGATCAGATTCAGGAAATCTTGAGTCGGATCGAACAGAAAGAGTCCGAGGGCCAGGCGCTAAAACTTGAAGCGCTGGAGGAGTTGGACCGTCGTCAAGTGTTCACCGCCGATGGCTCCCGGAACTTGTCGGAGTGGTACGCCGCCCGTGCCGATGTCAGTCACACAACTGTCCGGTCGTTAGTACAGACCATGCGTCGCACGCAGAACAAACCACATATTCGCCAGGCATTGAATGCGGGTGTGGTCTCGTTCGATCGCGCCGAAGCATTGTCTAAAATCGAGAACGAAACCGACCTGATGCAACATCTGGACATCTCGGGGGTTTACCGGACGGCTGCTGACCGGGTCGAGATCACATCCGAAGACGAAGTCCGTTCTGCAGCAGACCAGTATTTGATCATGCAACCCTCGTTGGATGAGTCATGGTGGACACTTCGAGGAGGGTTGGACGGGGTCATGGGAGCGGTAATCGACCAGGCGCTCACCGATCGTGCCGAGAGACTCCCGGAGCTATCCGACGGTTCTGCCGGATCGACCAGTTGGAAACGAGCCATCGCCTTGTACGAACTCGCCTCCGGAGGTACCTCTCCCCAGGCGCAGGTGACTGTGTTTGTCAACGCCGAACAAGCCACTCCAAGCGATGGGAAATCTGGAGTGCGATTGGAGGCCGGTCCGAGGGTAGGAGCCGAAGCGCTGTCAGCCATCCTCTGTGATTCGTTTACCGAAATCACCGTCAACGGTTCCGATGGGATCCCGATGCGTTACGGGCGGTCATCACGGATGATTCCACCGGCATTACGCCGGGCAGTACTGGCCACCACCGGTGGACATTGCAGTATCGACGGCTGCAACAGCCGTTACCGCGTGGAAGTCCATCACAAAACCCCCTATTCGCAGGGCGGCCGGACCGACCCGGAGAATCTGCTTCCGCTCTGTTGGTTCCACCACCACATTGCCATCCACCAACGCGGACTACAACTCTTCCAACACCCCGACCACGGACGGTGGCGGCTTCGGAGACCCCTGTACGAATCCGGTGCTCCATCGGATTCGGATCTGGTCAGCATCGGCTCCGCAACCAGACCGTAGGGGTGACCTTCCCCACACCCCGCAGCACCTCAACCAGACCACCGAAGATTCCCACCGAAACCAAGAAGAAGACGGGAAACCGTCCCTTTCGACGTGTCCTGAGCCATCCAATCAGCGCGCTAGTCCTCGCAGCCGTCGGTGTGGAGGTACTGCGTGCACTCATCGTCGGTGAGGCTTCTGGTCAAAACTTCTTTCGCTTTCTTGACCACTTCGTAGGTATCGATTGGCGTGAATCGGATATTGCCCAGACCGTCCTCGTAGGCGAGTTCTTCTTCATCCCAGGTGAACTGTGCGGCACCCTGGCTCACCAAGTCTGGATCCCGTATCGTGAACAATTCCTCACCGGTTTCGAGGTCGAAGAGTCTGTACAGGCCGGCGAAATCTGAGCTCACGACCAGGCCCTGGTTGCTAACCCGCACCTGTGGGACAGCTCCATTGGCGATGCGGCGGTTGAACACAACCGCGTCCAACTTTTCAACACCAGCAAAGAGCGCAACCACATCTATGACCGTGGCCGAACCGGTCGAAGTCCCTAAACCGAGG
Source organism: Acidimicrobiia bacterium (assembly GCA_037969415.1). GTDB lineage: Bacteria > Actinomycetota > Acidimicrobiia > Spongiisociales > ZC4RG35 > MA-ANB-1. The sequence goes on from JBBKXI010000197.1 coordinate 10,430, forward strand.
TACCGCCCTTCAGGATCGATTGCGAGCGTCAAAAAGCCGTCATTTTCCAACTCGGTAGACGAAAACCTCGCGACTAGGTCGAAATCATCTATCGAATAGATCTCTATCTCCGCCTGCTCAGCACTTACAACTAGAAAGGGCTCACTCATCGTCGGTGACTTTGGGGAGAACATCGCTTTGAATAGACTCCTAGCACCGAGGTCGAATCGCAGTTCCCCGCTTTCCATATCAACGATCTGACTGTGCGGGGCAATCACTTCGCTCTCCCATCGATAATCTCAGGGCAGAATCCTGAAGCGTCGATCACGACGAGTTTCTGATCTTGAGAGACGGCCAAGGGCAACAAACAATCTCCAGGCTCGAATCGAACCTTGCCGTCTGACGAATCGAGGACTGCATTCTTGTCGCCGAGCTTTAGAGTTTTCGACCGCCCAATTGGCTCAGAGTCGCGTCCTCTCACTTCTCGTGACGAACAAAAGGTATTTCGGTCAGATTATCGGGAGCCTCTAAGACCCTATTAAGGGGAATATAGGTGGTGTTTGCCAGGAGAAATTGGTGGACTTCTTGTCCTGCCGGTTCTTCACTTGCCAAATCCACAACCAGGAGTATTTCGCGGCGTAAGGCACCTTTGTATATCTCCTTGCTGATCGTGACGGCCCCCGGATCCGACGGATTCTACCGATCCTCAAGCGACACTGGTGGCAGCGGCGCAGGCCTTCGAGGCCGACCGCCCTAGTTTGCATCAAAACTCCGAACCCGGCCTCCGTCACCGGCGTAGGGTTAATCCGATGAAACGCTGGCCCGCCCTCCTTTTGGTCCTTCCACTGGTTGCCGTAGCCTGCGGAGGAGGTTCCACGGCAACAACACTTGCGGCCACCACCACCGAGAACACCGCCACACAGCCCGAGTCATCATCCTCATCGCTGGTCGAAACAACCACCACGGACGTGTCAAGTGGTGGTGCGTCATTTGCTATTACTGCGATCGACTTCGCTGACGACACGATCGAGATCGCAAATGTCGGAACGTCATCTGGCAGTCTCAGTGGATATCGAATCTGTTAGCGCCCTAGCTACGCGGACGTCGGAGATGACACTCTCCAACCCGGTGAGAGCCTCATCATCGACGCATCACTGGTCGACGGCTTCGATCCAACAAACGGGGAATTGGGACTCTACAAAAGTGGCAAGTTCGACAACCCGGACGACATCGTTAGCTATGTGGAGTGGGGACGGGCCGGTCACGGTCGGAGTTCGGTCGCAGTAGCAGCCGGGATCTGGCCCGCCGATAGCTTTGTGGCTACCACGAGCGATACTGATGTGATTGCGACAGCTGGCAAACCGGCGACAGCACCCGATGGATGGCTCGTCGGTTAGTGGTGGAAGGGTTGTCGCCTGACTTTTTGGCGGCGACCACTCAGAGCTTAAATCGATGAGGTAGCAACTCGTCGAGGGTGTGGGTTCGTTCCTCCGAACCTTCGCTGGCGGTGACCAATACCTGGTCGACATCGAATTCCGACATGATCTGGCGGCATCGGCCGCAGGGATAAGCACCTTCGATGTCATCGGTGTCGATACATGCGACCGCCACGATGTCGATCTTCCGCACGCCGGCCGCTGCAGCCGTGTTAATGGCGGTTGCTTCGGCGCATGACGACGAGGGATAGGCAGCATTTTCGATGTTGGCGCCGGTGAATACCCGACCGTCGTCGGCGACAACTACCGCACCAACTCGAAACTCGGAATAAGGCGCATAGGCAAGTTCGGCCGCTTCACGTGCTCCCTCATAGAGTGCTTGGTTATTCATGATGCCTCCATCAGATCTGCCACAAACTTATCTGGATCAAACGGTTGGAGATCACCCAACCCTTCCCCCACGCCAACGAACTTAACCGGAACCCCGAGATCCCTCTCCACTGCCACGACGATTCCACCCCTGGCAGTGCCGTCGAGTTTGGTCAAGACGATCCCGGTCAACGGAACGGTTGAGGCAAACTCGCGTACCTGGGCCAACCCGTTCTGGCCAGCCGTTGCATCGAGGACGAGCAAAACTTCGCCAACCCGACCTTTGTCGCCGCCAACCACCCGATAAATTTTGCCGAGTTCGGCCATGAGGTTCTTCTTAGCGTGGAGACGTCCCGCGGTGTCAATCAGCAGGATGTCGGAGTTAGATGATTGCGCTGCGGTCAGAGCGTCGTGGGCCACCGAGGCTGGATCGGCACCTTCGCTCCCCCGGACGACTCGAAAACCGAGACGATCGCCCCACGTTGTCAGCTGCTCTGCGGCCGCTGCCCGGAAAGTATCGGCTGCCCCCAGCACCACGCTCAGATTCTGACCCCTGAACTGCTGGGCAAGCTTGGCGATAGTGGTGGTCTTTCCGGACCCATTGACACCGACCACGAGTACCACGGCGGGGCTCCCGGACAGGTTGAGTCCACGGTCGACTTGCAAAAACTGCCCCCGTATCTGATCACCAACCGCAGTCAAGACTTCTTCGGACGACACCGGTGAGCGCTTCTTGACCGCTGAGACCACTGATGTAGTGGCGGTTACACCCATATCGGTAGCCAGCAACATCTCCTCGAGGCTGTCCCAGGTTGCTTCGGATAAGCCACTTCCCCAGAGGTTGCGAAGCGAAGCCCCGAACCCTCCCGACCTTTTGGTTGACGAGGAGGGCTGGGCAACGAGCGCACGACGACGAGCGAACAGCAGCCAAACGAGTCCACCGATCACGACAATGGCGATGAAGAATATGAAGAGCTGTGTGGTGTCCATTTACTCGGCGCAGGCTAAACGCTACGCGACGTTGGCGACATCGGCCTCTGACATGACTTTGCGGACAACCTTGGACGATCCACCTGGTTCCATGGTCACGCCATAGAGGACATCGGCAGCTTCCATCGTTTGCTGTTGATGGGTGACAACGAGTAGCTGTGCTTGTAGTCGGAACTCATCGACGATCTTGAGGAAGCGTCGTAGGTTGGAGTCATCGAGAGCGGCCTCAACCTCGTCCAGCACATAAAAGGGACTTGGTCTCGCCTCAAACACCGCGAACATGAACGCCAGGGCGGCGAGGCTGCGCTCTCCACCGGAGAGCAGCGATAACTGGCTGACTTTCTTTCCCAGAGGTTGGGCATGAATCTCAAGTCCTGCTGCTTCGCCGTCACCATCAATAAGGCGAATCCGACCCTTCCCACCCGGGAACAGGATCGAGAAATACTTCTGGTACGCCTCAGCTACTTCGACATATGCGGCCTGGAATCTGAGCTCAATTTCGACCTCAAGAGCAGATATCACCTTGCGAAGCTCATGTCGGGAAGATTCGACATCGGCCATCTGATCACTCAAGAAGTCGTGACGCTCTTTGAGATCAGCATATTCCCGGGCCGCAAGTGGGTTAACCGGACCCAGTCGCCTCAACTCGACGAGACGGGACTCCAATAGGGCTTCGAGGTCGGCGTCTTCGGGCAACTCGGGACGTGAGGCCGCCAGGGCATCGTCGGTGGTGGCGTCGGCATCGCGACGAACACGTTCGGCAATCGCCTCCCGTTGGAGACGGAGTTCGGTGGTGCGGACTTCGAGTTGAGCGCTTCGCGCCCTGATTTCTTCAACCCTGCTCCGACCCGACTCGTATTCGGCTCGTACCGTTTCCAGCGAGCCAAGAGCGTCACGGTTTGCAGCGCGCAATTCCTGCTGTCGGATTCTCAGCTCACCGAGCCGGATCTCAAGAGTCGCGACCGCGGCCCGTGCGTTCTCGACCACGAAGTCAAGCGAATCGGTCGAAACCGATGAATCGAAACCACCCAGGTCCAACCGTCCCAACTCGTCGTCAATCCGGTCAAGCCTTTCCTGATGAAGGGTTTTACGTTCCTGGAGCGACCGCAAGGTTTCCGCTGCCTCCTGCCAGGCAGACCGCGCCACCTCTCGGTCAGCCGCGATGGCAATCCGCTTCGACTCAAGTTCTTCCCAGACCCTCATGCGATCGGCCTCGGCGCCTTCCAACGAGCTGAGGCGCTCCTGCAACTCGGTCTGGTGGCTGATCCGAGTTTGAGACGCCTCTCGAATGGCCGATTGGCGGGCCTCAAGACGTTCCCGCTCCGATGCGAGGGCATCTGCCGATTTCTGGAGCCGGTCCATTGCCTCAGAGCGCCCGCTGAGTCGGGCTTCGAGAGCCTCGACGGACTCGAGTTGGTCGCGCTCTGCCTGACGGGATTTTTCAAAGTCGCGCTTGGCGGCAACATGGCGCGATTCTGTCCTGGCCAGATCGGTGGTGGCACGTTCCAGGGCTACCTCAGCAGCCTCCAACATGGCTACGCCTGCGCCATCGGGACTCGACACCCGGATTCCATTGGCGGTTATCAAATCGCCCTCGGGTGTGACTGCCCGGATATGTTGGTGCTTTCTGACCAGTTTCCACGCCGTGGACCAGCCCTCAACGACAACGATGTCACCAAGCAAGTGGGAGGCGAGGGTGGCATCAGCCTTCGGGCCGAGAATGTCGATTAGCGCCTCGAGACCGAGGTCCGCCGCGACTTCCCGGGCAAGTTCTGGCCCAGAAGCGACCGAAGCCACCACGGGAACGCCGCCCAGGCCCCTCGACTTGATCGACTCAACAATCACTTCGAGACTCTGTTCGCCGTCAAAAGCAACGGCGTCGGCCCAGGTTCCGAGGGCGGCATCGACTGCCAGTTCCAGGCCTTCGGGGACATCCAAACGGGAAACCAACGAACCCACCGAACCTCTCGCTGCTTCGACGCGTGACCTCGCCTCTTCGTCAAAATGACCACTCAAAGCAGCTCTGATCGCCTCGAGCCGTCCTTCGGCTCCCGACATGTTCATACGTGCCTCGGTGTGCCGCTCTTCGGCGGTTGTCCAGACTTCCTGGTCGGCGACCCTCCGATTTCGGGTCTCTCCGTACTTGACCTGGACCCGGGACAATTCGGCGTCGATCTCGAGGATTTCTGCGTTAATTCTCCCAACTTCGGCCAATTCATCATTCTGATGTGAGGTCACCACATCGATCCGCCGCACCACGGAATCGAGCTCTCTTTGATCCCTGATCTCAGCCGCTTCCAGGACGCTGAGTTCTCCCCGCACAGCTGCAAGCGCCCCCTCGGGTGATAAGGCGTTCTGGGTTGCGATCGCCTGTTGCTCAGCTTCGAGATCACGAAATCGGGATTCGTTGGTTTCGGCGGTGACGAGGGCTTGCGGCTCATTGCCCACCAGGACGTCGAGGTCACCGAGTATCAGAAGACGTTCGTCTTCAAGGTCGGCGCGTCGTTCCGCTACGGCCTGATGCCGTCCGGAAAGGGCCCGGGACCGTTCATGTGCAACCGAGGAGAGCCGGCGGAGTCGTTCTGTCGTCGTTTCGAGAACGGCAGCGGCGGTACTGTCACGCTCAAGATCCGACCCGAGCGAACCGGCGCGGTGAGTCAGGCGTTCGACGTCAGCTGACAACTCTTCGATCCGGGCAACCCGCGCCTTCAGCTCCTGCGACAGGGAAGCCTGCTCTTCAATAGAAGCGGCCAATTCGGATTCAACCCGGGCCAGAGTCTGACCGGAGATATAGAGCGTGAGACCGGTGACCTCGTCTTTGAGACCCTGATATTTATCGGCAGCGCCAGCCTGACGTTTCAGCGGACGCATTTGTCGGGTAATTTCGCCGAGCAGGTCGGTCAATCTGAGTAGGTCTTCGTCGGTACGGTCGAGACGACGTTCGGCTTTGTCCTTCCGCTTACGATGTTTGAGAATTCCGGCCGCCTCTTCGATAACAGCCCTGTGATCCTCAGGTGAGGCGTTGAGCACTCGATCAACCTGGCCCTGGCCAATAATCACGTGCTGATGCCGGCCTACGCCTGAGTCGGAAAGCAACTCCTGAATGTCGAGGAGACGACACCCCACGCCGTTGAGTTCATAGTCGGAAGAACCGTCGCGGTATAGACGTCGGGTTATCGCCACTTCATCGAGATCAAGGTCTAGCGTCCGATCGGCGTTGTCGATGACAACCGTTGCCTCAGCTCTGTTGAGCGAGGGCCGGGTGGCGGTTCCGGCGAAAACTACGTCTTCCATTTTGTCGGTGCGCAGTGCCTTGGTGGACTGGGTGCCCATCACCCAGGAAAGGGCATCGACGATATTGGATTTGCCCGACCCATTGGGCCCGACGATCACCGTGACTCCCGGTCTGAGTTCAAGATGGGTCCGGTCGGCGAATGATTTGAAACCGACGAGTTTCAATGACTTCAAATACACAGATGGTTCCTGACAAATGACATGTATGTGATTACCCAGTCAGGCTAACAGCGGCTGGCTGTTCAGTGGGTTTTCGCCGGATCGGGATGGATGAAGAAGTCACGCAGAGTGAAGTCGAATGCAACCGAGTCCGATTCAACACCGGTGACCCTCGCAGCGGATGGCCCCGACCAAAGCCATGTGACCAGCGCGTCGATCGAATCAGCATTTCCCTGTGCGAATACTTCAACAGATCCGTCAGATCGGTTGCGCACCCAACCGTCCAGACCCCGCGAACGGGCCATCTGACGGCAACCCTGCCGGAAGCCAACTCCCTGAACGTGACCGGTGACCCGGGCGCTGATCGCTCGCTGACTCATCGCTTCGCCTGGCAACCGGGACAGAAATGGGTTGACCGGGCCCGAATCACGACACGATCGATGATCTCTCCGCACCGCCGACAAGGTTCTCCATCACGGCCGTATACCAATAAAAGGTTGAGATTCTCACCAGCTCGACCGTCGGGAAGCAGGTAAGCAAGGTCATCGAGGCTGGTGCCGCCGTTATCGATGGCCGTGGTCAAGACCTCTCGAATGGCAATCAGGAGGCGCTCTAAGTCCCCCGAATCCAGGCTGCCTCCCGGTGCACGGGGATCGATTTCTGCCAGAAACAATGATTCATCGGCGTAGATGTTGCCCAACCCAGATATCGGGCCTTGATCCAGGAGTAAGGCCTTGATCGGGGCGATTCGGCCCCGCAACGAACCGGCGAGAACGTCGACGTCGGGAGGGCTCTCCCATGCGTCGGGCCCGAGTCGGGACAATCCCGACGCCTCAATCTCCTCGGGGTCGAAGACAGCGATGAAGCCAAAGGTCCTCGGATCGACGAATTCGAGGGAGTGCCCGCTATTGAGATGAGCCCGGAAATGGGTGTGAAGAATGTCAACATCAGAGTCGACAACGAATCTCCCCGACATCCCGAGATGGGCCACCATTGTCATGTCGTTGTCAAGCGGAACCGTGAGGAATTTTCCTTTCCGTCCAACCCCGAGAGCACGACGCCCGACCAGTCGTGAAGCCACAATGCTCGGATTGCTCTGGTTGTGACGTGCAGTGCGGGGATGGGTGACCTCGACTTCCTCAAAAACTGCACCATCGAGCACCGGGGCGAGATGGCGTCTTGTGGATTCGACTTCGGGTAACTCGGGCATTGTGACCAGGAGATAGTGGGCGAATCGCTACCGTACCGAACCCATGGAGATACAACCTCGTTCCTTTGGCGACTCGCTGTCCGACCTGATCAACATGCTGGGCAAGGTGTGGAGGCCATTGCTGATGCCGGCCCTTGCGGCCAGCGTTGTAGTTGCCCTTATCTCATATTTTGTGCTGACCGCGTCCGGCGCACTCGACTTCTTCGATCTCACCCTCAACAACCCTGAAATCATTGAATCGATGCCTGATGCAGAACTGGTCGAGCTGCTTGTCGACTTCTTTGTTGCCATGATTTGGGTTGCTATCGCCTCCGCTGTTGTGTACGGGTTCCTCTACCTCGTGGCTGCCCGCGCCGTCGCCGAGGAAGTGGCTATACAACCGTCGGGACGCTCGGTGGTTTCAGCCGCGATCTCGTCGATGCTCATCTGGATTATCGCACTCGCCATGATCGCCGTCGGGACCTCGGTGGGCTTTCTGCTGCTGATCGTTCCCGGTGTCTGGTTCGCGATTGGTGCCAGCATGACCGCCCCTGTCATCGCAATTGAAGGGCTTGGACCTGTTGGGGCGATCAAGCGGAGTTTTGATCTTGTAAAGGGGAGTTGGTGGTCCACATTCGGTTTCTTGATGCTGATCGGCTTGATCGGAGGCACCGCATCGCAGCTGATTCAGGTGATCGCCGTGCCGCTCTTCCTCGTCGGCTCACCATCGGTCGCCTTCGGCGTCACCATCGCGCTAGGGGTGGCGGTCCAGGGCTTGATAATCGCGGCCATCGGTGTAGGAATGGCCGTTTGGTATCTCAGCTTGAGGGCAAAAACCGACGGACCTTTCGTTCTGCAGAACTTCTGACCTACTACTTGATCGTTTCAAGTGCCTGTCGCGCAGCGATTTGCTCCGATGCCTTCTTGGAAGGTCCCTGACCTGAACCGAGCATGGTTCCATCCACCGAAACTGTGGCGGTGAACGTGCGGTCGTGATCAGGACCGACACCTGAGACCTCGTAGATCGGGCGTTTTCCCTGTGTTGCCAGGACTTCCTGGAGGCGGGTTTTGAAATCAAGTTTGCCCGGGCTTGCCGCCTTGTCATCGATCATCGAACCCCACAATCGATAAATCATCGCGGTGACAACATCGAGACCGCCGTCGAGGTAGACCGCTCCGATAATTGCCTCCATAGCGTTGGCGAGGATCGAGTCTTTGGTCCGGCCACCCGACCTCTCTTCGGAGGTGGACAGCTTGAGAAATCGACCCAGATCGACGCGATTCGAAATCTGCGATAGCGATTGCCCGCTGACGACGGCCGCCCTGACTTTCGCTAACTTGCCTTCTGCAAGGTTGGGATAGTCGTCGTATATCTTCTCTGTCACCGCGAGTTGGAGCACGGCGTCGCCGAGGAATTCCAACCGCTCGTTGTCTCGTGTCGCCGGATTCTCCGCACTGACTGATCGATGGGTTAGTGCCATCTCCAAGAGAGACTGATCTGAGAACTCATAGCCCAAAATTTCTTCGAGGGTCATCGGTCGAGCTGCTGGCGGATACGCTCCGGAATGTTCTTCTCCGCTCCCTCACTCGCCATGGAAAGAGCATTCGAAATTGCCTTCCGGGTCGACGAACCGTGTGCAATCACCACTACTCCGTCGACACCGAGGAGATGTCCTCCGCCATATGTTTCATAGTCCAGGCGTTCGGCGATGCGCTCAAGCGCGGGAATGGCCTCACTCTGTGCTTCTGGCGAGAGCTTTGCGAGTTCTTCGGCCACGAATCCCGAAATGAGACGGACCGCTCCCTCCGTTGTCTTCAGGAACACGTTGCCGGTAAAACCGTCAGTGACAAATACGTCGGCTTTGTCTGTCTCGACATCTCGACCCTCGACGTTGCCCACAAAATTGAGGTCACTCGCCTCGAGCAAAGCGTATGCCGCCTTCTCCAGGGCGCGCCCCTTCCCCTTTTCCTCACCAATCGACAACAAACCAACCCTCGGATTGGTTGCCCCAAGTAGGGCTTCCGACGCCACTGAACCCATCACAGCAAACTGATAAATGTGGGTTTCATTCACCTCGGGATTGGCGCCGGAGTCGAGTACCAGGGTGGGAGTTCCCCGTGTCGGAAAAATTGAGGCTATCGAAGGTCTCGAGACACCCTTGATTCGACCAATGAGTATGGCTGCAGCGGCCATCGCCGCTCCAGTGGAACCCGCTGAAACCATGCCAGCGGCATCACCACTGGCCACGAGCCGGGCGGCAACTGAGATCGACGAGTTAGGTTTCTCCCGTAGCGCCCGCGCTGGATCGTCCCCCATTCCGATACTGTCGACTGCATCCACAATCTCCAGATCGACCGCGTGGGACGACAACTCTTTTCGCAGTTGGTCTTTGGCACCGACAAGGACAACGTCGACGCCGTTGGCTGCCGCCAGAACGGCCCCGGCGACGGTTTCGACGGGAGCGTTGTCGCCCCCCATCGCGTCAAGAGCGATACGGGCCAAGGGTCTACTTGGTGTCTATGACTTCGCGGCCTGCATAGGTCCCGCAATTGCGACAGGCGCGGTGGGGCAGCTTGGGGGTCCCGCACTGCTCACACGCGACCGAGGAAGGTGCTTTCACTTTCCAAGCCGCTTTGCGCTGACGGGTGCGTGAGCGCGACATTTTTTTCTTTGGCACCGCCATGAGGTGCTCTCCTTGGTTCGTCAGGAATCGAATAGATCTTTCAGGACGGCAAATGGTGAATCAGAATCGTCACCATGACCATCACAGGGTTCCCTATTCAAGTCGGTTCCACACGTTGGGCAAAGTCCGGCACATTCAGGTTGGCAAAGGGGAACAGCTGGAAGCGCCAGGGCGAGTTCATCTTGTGCCGGTCCTCCAGTATCAACCGCATTGTCAACGATGCCATATCCATCCTCATCGGTTTCGGTTCGAAAGTACTGACTCCCGGTCGCCTCAATTTCCTCGGACCACACAAGAAGGCACCTGGTGCAAACCAGATTCGCCGTCGCCAGGACGTCAAAACGAGCATCCACCCCGTCGGTCGTACCCACCAAAACCCCGGAAACACTCATCGGCCCGTTTACTGTCGTCTCCCCTAACCGCAGCGAAACCGACCGCTCTCCCTGGAATTTCCTTTCCCGCCCGGCCGTACCCACCAATTTGTCGACCGGGACCACTAATGGGTCGAGCATTTGATCAGATAGGGACGTCTGGTGGCTTGGGCCGGGCCTGGTGCAGCTCATTGCGAGAGTTCTTGACTGTGGAGAGCAGGCGACTCAACAAGTTCTCGGCGTCCTGAAGCTGTTTTTCGATCTCATCCTCGGTTTCGAGTCGCATTAGGCGTGACTCACCTTCAGCCCGCCGGACCAGAATGTTTGCCTCCTCCACGGCTTCCTTGGTGATATTCGACTCGGAGACCAGTTCATCTGCCTCGGCTCGGGCCTTGTCGATGATCTCGCGGGCCTTTTCATTGGTACGGGAGATAAAGGCTTCGCGTTCGCGAACCATCCAACGAGCAGCTCTAAGTTCGTCGGGGAGCTCGGAACGCAGTCTTTCCAAGAGTCCCAGGAAAAGCTCACGGTCTACGAGCACATTCCCCGATAGTGGTACTGATTTTGCTTCGTGCAGATGGACCAAAAGGTCGTCAACGGTGTCCTGTAGCTCGCCGACATCGGTCGGCGTGGCTGGATCGTTCCCGAGTACTTCGGGTTGCTGCATGTCTGGCTCTTCTGTCATCCGAATCGCTCCTTCAAAATCTTGAGCACCTCGGGCGGGACCAATTCACTCACATCTCCCCTCAGTTTGGCAACTTCTTTCACCAGAGACGAGGAAACAAAGCTGAAATTCGGATTCGTTGCCATGAAAACGGTCTCCATCGCTGAAAGATGTCCATTCATCTGCGACATTTGCTTCTCGAACTCAAAGTCGTCGATCGATCTCAGACCTTTGACAACCACATCTGCCCCAACTGCTGAGGCGTGGTCCACGAGAAGTCCAGCGAAGGAGGTGACGCGGACCTGGGCGCCCAGCAGCGTCGTGAGCAGATCCACCCGTTCCTCCACTGTGAGCAAGGAGTTCTTGGCCGGGTTATCCACAACCGACACCACCACGTTGTCAAAGATAGCGACACATCGCGAAATGACATCAATATGCCCGTTTGTTGGGGGATCAAAACTCCCCGGACACAGTGCAGTCGTCATTCTTCCTCTGTTTCCTTCTGGTACCTGAGGATTCTGGTATCTCCGTAGCGTTTCTCCGCGGCAACCCGCCAATTTTCGGGACCTTCGGGCACTCTATCGGTGTGACGCCGCGACGCAACAACTACACCCCCGGGCCTAAGGACGTGGTCGATCACGAGGAAATCGCGTTCCAGTTCCTCTGTGGCCAGCGGCCATGGAGGATCGACAAAGACCAGATCGAAGCTGACCTTGTTGGTCTGGAGGAATTGTCGCACCGTCGACCGGCGAACCTCCCCCCCGAGCCCCAGCGTTTGAATATTTTCTAATAGCGCCCGAAGAGCCGAATGACCATTCTCGACGAAAATTGCCGAAGCGGCCCCGCGGGACAGCGCCTCGAGACCGTACGAGCCAGAACCGGCATAGAGGTCGACGACGACAGCATCCACCACCGCCTTTCCCAGCGAAGAAAACACTGCCTCCCGCACCCGGTCGGTAGCGGGACGGGTGGCATCAGTTTCGGGCGCTTTCAATCGGCGTCCCCCGGCACTACCGGCAATGATCCTCATCTCAGAACCCTCAACTCAGAAACAGCCATTCCGCCCTTTCCCCGAGCATCGCCCGAATCTCCATCGCCAACTCAGGATGATCACTGAGATCGGGATCCGACCCGACGAGGTCGAAGGCGTCTTTTCGTGCCTTGATCAGGATCTTTTCGTCGTCGATCACGTTGGCAAGTTTGAGATCGGTCAATCCCGACTGTTTGGTGCCGAACACCGTCCCCTGGCCCCGGAGACGTAGATCGGTGGTGGCGAGTTCAAAACCATCTGTCGTCTCGACCATCGCCGCCAGTCGCTTCTCGCCATCGTCGGTGAGGGCATCGGCGAGGAGAATGCAATGCCCTCGATGGACGCCCCGCCCGACCCGGCCTCGCAACTGGTGGAGTTGGCTGAGTCCAAAACGATCAGCATCTTCGATCACCATGACCGTGGCGTTGGGTATATCAATACCTACCTCGATGACCGTGGTGGCAACCAAAACGTCGACGAGGCCATCGCGAAATGCGGACATCGCCGCTTCCTTCTCCACCGACTTCATCTGACCATGGATCAAACCCACTCTCAGCTCGGGCATGATGGAGGAGATCCGTTCGAACTCGGCGGTGGCAGACACTGCCTCGATTTTCGCTGAGTCTTCGACAAGCGGGCAAACGACAAAAGCCTGGCGACCGTCAGCAACTTCCCTACGGATAAGCGCCCAGGCTGCTTCTTCGTCGCTCTTGGGGAGATGCTGGGTAGCCACGGGCGAGCGACCGGGTGGCATCTCCTCGATAATCGTGACATCGAGATCGCCGTACATCGTCATGCTCATCGTTCGGGGTATTGGAGTTGCGGTCATGATCAACAAGTCGGGATCGTCGATGCCGGCCTTGGCTTTGAGCTTGACCCGCTGGGAAACTCCGAACCGATGCTGCTCATCTATCACGGCCGCACCCAAACTCTTGAAAATCACGCCTTCCTGGATTAGTGCGTGGGTTCCGATCAAGAGATCGACCTGGCCCGACATGACATCCTCGAGTAATTGGGTTCGGGTTAGCGAGCTCCGATAGTTGGCCAACGAACTGGACCCGGTGAGGAGGGCTACGTGGACGGCGGGACCTTCGCCACTGAAGAGGCTATCCATCCCCAACTCGGAGCCAAGACCACGAATCTCCGGTGACATTCCGGCCGAAGACAGCAAGTCGACAATGCTTAGAAAGTGTTGCGTTGCCAATACCTCCGTGGGCGCCATCACCGTCGTTTGGTAGCCACCGTCGATCACCGAAAGCATCGCTGCGACGGCGACGACGGTCTTACCCGACCCCACCTCGCCCTGGAGGAGGCGGTGCATGGGCACCGACTCGCGAAGGTCACTGTCAATCTGACGCAATGCCTCGGTCTGATCGCGGGTCAATGAATAGGGCAACCCTCCGATGAACGCTTCCACGAGTTCGCCGGTGGGTGCATGGGCAATTCCATTTGAGTCTTCCCGATACTGGAGCTGTTTGATCGCCAGGGACAGCTCCAGACGAAACAACTCGTCATAGACCAATCTGGTGCGCGCTGGCTTGATGTCCGACATTTCTTCCGGAAAATGAATGTCTGAAAATGCCCGGTCCCGTTCGATGAGCTTGTGACGACGAATCAGATCGGCAGGCAGGGGGTCGTCGATCGGGCGCGACCTGGAGACCGCATTGTGAACGGCGCTTCGCATCATCGCCGGCGTGATATTCCCAACTGCTGAGTGGATCGGCACAACACGGCCGGTAACCATCGGTTCGGAAGCGGCATCGAGAATGTCGACGGCCGGGCTGTTGAATTGCCTTTCTCGGTTCCGGACTGTAACCACTCCCGAGAATGCCACCTGTGTCCCTTCCGTGAGTTGTCTGGCACGAAAAGGCTGGTTGAAAAAGACTGCCTTTATCGAAGCAGAACCGTCGCTGATAAAGACCTCGAGGATGGTCATCTTCTTGCGAAGCCGGCGCAGGTTCGACTTGACGACCTTCCCGACGACCGTTACCTCCTCTCCTACCGGGATCGACTCGATCCAGGAGTGTTTCGAGCGGTCGATATAACGATGGGGAACGTGGTGGAGTAGGTCGGCCACAGTCCGGATGCCGGCTTTAGACAAGATTTCGGTGCGTTTGCCACCCAGACCCCTGACCATGCCAACATCCAAAGAGGCGAGACGGGTCAGAGTGGCCATTTTGTTCCTGATCCCGGGTTCACAGCAGCTACGGTACCGCTGAACTAGGACTTGGTCTGCCACCCCGCTATCCTTACGACCGGTCGCAGCGGATCTACAATCCGGGTGCCTTCCAGACCATTCCAGGAGTTTTGAACATGTCTTATCGCTGTGAAATCTGTGGCAAGGAGCCGAGCTACGGCAAATCCGTGAGCTTCTCCCACAAGCGCAACAACCGTCGTTGGCTGCCCAATATCCAAAGGGTCAGGGTCAAGCACGGGTCGAACACGCGACGCGCCCGGGTATGCACGTCATGCATCCGCGCCGGCAAGGTCGAAAAGGCCTGATCAATGGCCCAGGGTGTCGTCAAGATCTATGACCCGGTGACCGGAGCAGGGATCATCGTCCGCGACAACGACAAATCCGAGGTTTATCTCAAGCCGGGTTCACTGGGCGGCTCGATCTTCCGCACCCTCCGTCAGGGCCAACGTGTGGTCTTCGATGTAGTCGAGGAAGGCGAACTGCGATACGCCGAGACTGTCCGTATGGGCCAGGACGGCTACTAAGCGCATCCGTGGCGATTGCAAGCGGAGCACATGTGGTCTCTCGCTGTGCACTCCCTGACTCGCGCTGACTAGAGTCGCCCTCCCAGAGCGATTGGAGAAACACTTGGTGCAGGCTTATGTCCTGATCCAGACGGAGGTTGGAAAAGCAGCCATCGTCGCCGACGAGGTTCGCAAAATCGACGGCGTCGATTCAGCGGACGATGTGACCGGACCGTACGACGTGATCGTCAAGGCAACCAGCAATGACGTTGATTCACTTGGCAAGCTGGTTGTCGCCAAAATCCAGGCTATCGACGGTATTACCCGAACTCTCACCTGCCCGGTCGTAAACCTCTAAAGGTACGACCCCTATCCCAACTTAGAATCAATAGTCCCGGCGCTTCGGAGCGCTGTGCCATCGCTGCCCGCGACGGAGAAGACGCGGGTTGGTCCCTGGCTTGCCTCGGCAACCATGTCGGCAAACAGGGTCGTCCTCTCGAGTGGTGGCTCGATCCAGAGGTAAGCCGACATCGATCCGGGGATCGTGTTGACCTCGTTCACATAGAGTTCTCCGTCTTTCTCGAGGAAATCGATGCGGCAGATTCCGCGCAGCCCCGCCACCGATGCAACCCGCCCGGCCAGATCTCTGACCCGAGTCTCTAAGTCCGACTCGAGACGGGCCGGCAATTCGCGGCCACCGCTGACCTCCCCGCCCCATGCCAGGTACTTCTGGTCGTAGGAATAGATTCCCTCTTCGGCCCGTGCCGGCGCCTCGATTGCGGAAATCTCCAGAGCGGGATAGGTGCGAACGGCTACCTGGAGGTCACGACTCGCCGGGAGATATGGTTCGACAACCGCTCCCTGGTCGAAAAAGTGCGAGGTACGCTTCAGGGCGAGAACTGTGTCCCAGTCGTCGGCGATCTCTATTCCGATCGAAGATCCACCAAAACGCGGCTTGACGATGTAGGGGCCAGGGAAATCTGGAGCAACTTCGGCACCGGTCGCTACCAAACTCCGCGGCAGTGTCCTCAGGCCTGCGCTTGCCATCGCCGACCCGAAGGCCAATTTGTCCATTCCGAGGGCCGATGCCGCCTGGCCGGGCCCTGTGTAGCGGATGGAGGCGAGGTCGAATAGCCCCTGAAGGGTCCCGTCCTCCCCCGGCCCGCCGTGACAGGCAATAAACACAGCGTCGAACCGAAGTGGCTTCTTTTTCATGAAGAAACCACCGCCCGACGACGCGTGGAACTCGAGTTCCTTGGACTTCCGCGGCACACCATCAACAAATTCGGAGGCTTCGAGACCCGATCCAACCAGGAACCAATCTCCTGTCTTCGACCAGAAGATGCATGAGACTTCTCCAAGGGCACGGGCCACTTGAAGACCGGTGAGGATCGAAATGTCGTGTTCGTCGGATGGGCCTCCGAATACAACGGCCGTGTCCGCCATCGATTAACTCCTATGGATAATGATCGGGTAAGTCGTTTTCGTAAAGAACCGCATCACCGGCAGTCAGGTTTTCTCGGACCCAGTCAACGGCATCCCCTCGTTCGGCGACGACAGTAACCGATGCGCGCCCGTTGTTGGAGCCTCTGAGAAGAGAACTCCGATTCGTGTGTCCAACAATAAATATGTGATCACAGACCTCCGCTGCACTGTTGGCGAACTGGTAGTTCGCCTGGTCTTGCAGCGGGCCCAACTCGACCATTCCCGGAGTTACCAACACGCGTTTGCTCTCTGGAGCGGCTTCCACCAGCCTGGTTAAGGCGAGCGCCGCACCCGCCGGGTTCGAATTGAAGGTGTCGTCAATAATGGTAAAACCGCCGGCACCAACGCTCTCGCTCTGGCGGTGCTCAGCGCGGGGAAGCGTAGCAAACCGAGCCGGATCGACTTCGATGCCGAGACCACCCGCGATCCCGACCGCCACGGCGAGGTTGGTGGGGAAAACATCGTCGGGAATCACACCGAGATCGGAGCCATCGCGACGTAGTCGTCTCGTCGACGAATCAACAACGATGTCGGCTGTTGGATTGCCCGTGCCCACCGTGACGATGTCCATCACTTTCGAGCGTTGATCGGCGAGGTCGGCCAGGAGTGGATGGTCGATTGCCAGCACACCAAGTCGAGCACTATCGAGTATTTCGGACTTGGCAGCAACGATGTTCTCTTCGGTGCGAAATCGCTCCAAATGCACCGGGCCGATCGAGACAATCGCGGAGACTTCGGGGTGAAGCCAGCTACAGAGTGCTGAAATCTCACCACGACCGTAAGTACCCATCTCGGCAATGAACACATCGGTGCCCGGCACGAGACGTTCGTTGATCGCCCGTGCCAGACCCATCCTGTTGTTAAACGAGGCCGGACTGGCGACTGAACGCACCTGGTCGCCGATCAGATGGTGCAGATATTCTTTGGTTGTCGTCTTTCCATAAGACCCGGTGATGGCAACCACCCGCGCCCCGGATTCCCGGAGCCGATGACCTGCCTTCTCAACCCATTTGTTTCCTATCCGCGCTTCGACCGGGGCAAGTATCAGTAGCGCCAGGTCGACGATCATTGGGAGCAACAGCAACGCTCCCACAACCACGGCAGCGCTGTTGGCGACGACGCCAGCAGCTACCACCAAAAGGAAGATCGCTCCGCTGACAGCGGCCACCCGGCGGAGGCGAGTTGTCCACGATAGAGGCGAAGTCCGACCGCTGATGGAGAGACCAACCGGCCCGACCTGAGCGAAAATAACCAGCAAACCCCACCAGGATTGGAACAACGCTCCAAGCGCACCGACCACCGCCAGCGTGAACAGTACGAAGTTGACCCATCCGCTGGCCCACCAGCGGAAGGCAAACGTGGTGACCGAAGGCAGGTAATGCTCGCGTTGCGCAACCCGGAGCCAACGGAGCCCGCCCGGCACGGCTGCGACGGCACATGCCACTGCCAGAACCCAAATCACGAGAGCTGTTCCGGTCTCAAATCAAGGCACTAACTGCAGAACGGATCGATTCGGGCGCTCTGGTTTGC
>JBBKXI010000198.1:0-11514 GCA_037969415.1 Acidimicrobiia bacterium
AGAACGGTCCTTTGCCACCCAACTCAGCTGTGAACGGCGTGATGTTCCTGGCGGCGGCATCACCGATGTGGCGGGCAGTTTCAATTGAACCGGTAAAGCTGATCCGGCGTACCCGGTGGTCACCGACTAACGCGGCGCCCACCTCTTCGCCGATGCCCTGGACGATGTTGAGGACTCCGGGTGGGATTCCCGCCTCGTCGGCCAGGTCGGCGAGGATCGAGGCAGATAGAGGCGACCATTCGGCGGGTTTGAGGATCACGGTGTTGCCTGCAGCCAACGCAGGAGCCATCTTCCAGGTGGAGAGGAGCCAGGGTGCGTTCCACGGAGTGATGATCACGGCAGGGCCGGCTGGCATCCTCTGGACGACATTGTCGGTACCTTTGGAACTCCATTTTCGCTCGACGTGATTGGCGGCGAGGTCGGCGTAGTTGCGGAAGTTCTCAGCACCTCGGTGGATTACCCGCAATTGCAAACTCTCCAACAACATTGCCATATCGACACACTCGATGGTGGCGAGCATCTCTATGTTGTCGTCGATGACGTCGGCCAGGCGATGCAGATGCTCTGCCCGGCCAACGGGACCCAGATCAGCCCACGCAGGGAAAGCTTCGACCGCTGCGCTTACCGCTTTGTCTGCAGTGAGGGCGTCCCCCCGGGCGATGTCAGCGAGCTTCCAATCCCAATCGAGGGGAGAACGGTCTTCAAATGTCGTCGGCGAACTGACCCGTCGACCACCGATGTAGTGGTCCGGGGACACTGCATATTCAGAGATTTCGAATCGGTTTGAAGGCATTGCGTGCTCGTTTCGACAAATCGTGCCAAGATCGTTAGCAACCTAAGGACTTTGGAACCCTAAGGATAAACTGTGGATTCACTACCAAGGACATAAATGCCGATCCCGTTGACCAATCACAATGCGGAAGAACTGCTTGCCGCTGAGCGGGATATCAGGGCTCGTCTTGGTGATCGGAAACTGGACTTCGAAGCGATGCTCGCCGTATCCAATATCTACCGGGCCGCCAACGCCGTCCGAAACCGCATGGAACGTGAAGTGCTCGGTCCTGAAGGTCTCACCTGGGGCGGCTTCACAATCTTGTTTGTCCTCTGGGTTTGGGGCGAGCGTGAGACCGGCGATCTCGCCGATGATTGCGGGCTCGCCAAGGGAACGCTGAGCGGGATGTTGACAACTCTGGAAAAGGGAGATCTGGTATCCAGAGAGCGTCATCCCGACGACGGACGGCGGGTTGTGGTTGATCTCCTCCCGGAGGGGCGCTCCACGATCGAACGGGTGTTTCCACGGTTCAATGAGTTCGAGGCGAGATTCACCGAGCGTCTCAACAATGACGACATGGCAACCATGGCGCGTCTTCTTCGGGTGGTCACCGCGACAGCATCAGGGTCGGACCTCGTCGCAGGGGATGTCGGGTCGGGATAGGATGTCGTTTGGTTGCGAACAAAGTTGCTTGAAACGAGGAGATTGAAATGGGCGAGATAGTTGGCGTCGGGTTGATCAGCCATGCCCCGACAATCATGTTCGATGAGGC
Organism: Acidimicrobiia bacterium; assembly: GCA_037969415.1. Taxonomy (GTDB): domain Bacteria; phylum Actinomycetota; class Acidimicrobiia; order Spongiisociales; family ZC4RG35; genus MA-ANB-1. The sequence goes on from JBBKXI010000198.1 coordinate 1,545, forward strand.
GACCAGGAGGGAGCTCAACGAAGGCAAGGAGATCTCATTGGTTCCCGGTCTGCACCGGCTCCGGTCCGAAGTTCTCAGTCGACTCGAGGTAGACACGATCGTCATCATCGACTCCCATTGGTTTTCCACCGTCGAACATTTGCTCACGGCCCAGGAGCACCAAAAGGGGACCTTCACGTCTTCGGAACTGCCTCGAGGAATGTCAGGAATCGAGTATGACTACCCGGGAGACCCAGAATTTGCCCACGCCGCCGCCGACCTCGGAAACGAATTGGGCACGCCAACCCACGCAACTGACGACCCATATCTTCCCCTCTACTACGCCACCATCAACCTTGTGAAGTACCTCCGCACGGATGAGCGTGTGGTTTCAGTCTCGGTTGCACAGACCGGTGAGACAGATGACTTTCTAACCATGGGCGAAGCGATAGGCGAAGCGGCCAACCGGCTGGATCGAAGAGTCGTTGTGTTGGCATCCGGCGGGATGAGCCACACTTTTTGGCCGTTGAAACAGATCGCCAAGCACGAGGCCTCAGATCCGGTCCACATCATTACCCCGGAAGCCCGAGCAGCAGACGAGGAGCGGCTCGAGTGGATGAAGGCAGGGGATCATGCTCAGATCGTTGACTCAATGAACGACTACTTCGCACACGCACCTGAAGGCGACTTCGGTCATTATCTGATGATGTTGGGTTCGGTCGGGGGGAGAAATTGTGTGGCCCCTGGTGAGATGTTCTCCGATTATGAGAATGCCACCGGCACCGGCCAGGTTCATGTCTGGTTTGAACGGCCCGAGGGCGGTTGGACGGGGTAAACCCGAAACTCGCTCGGATCCGTGGCACAATCTGATGGTGCGTCACACCGAACCATATTTCGATTCGGATGAGTATTTGACCCGGGTCTCGGCCGTTCTCGATGACGAGACTTTGCGGTTCCCCCGGCCCGACCGCTCGTCTTTATCCCAACTGATCAGAAACGGCCTTTTGCCAAGGCTGAGGTCGCCTGAGATGCCGCTCAATATCGTATTTGCTGGCCCCACGGGGTCGGGAAAGTCGACGCTCATCAACAGCGTTGCGGGTCGCTGGGTGACCGAGCCTGGGGTCCTCCGCCCGACAACGACACATCCGCTCATCTACTCCCACTCCGACCACCGCTCTCAGCTTGTGAGTGACATCCAATACGACCTCGTCACCGGTGCTTCGCCCATTCTCGAGTCGCTGACTCTCATCGATACACCCGATCTCGACTCAACCAACCTGGAGAATCGGGCACGGGCAATGGACGCGATATCACGGGCCGATGTGGTTGTCTTCGTCTCTTCTGCCCTCCGCTATTCCGATCTGGTCCCCTGGGAGGTGTTCCGAGACGTCGCAGCGCGCGGGGTTCCGATCATCTTCGCCCTCAACCGGATCTCGACACATACGTCCGGGGTCGTCACCGACTTCCGACGACGTGCCCGCAGTGAAGGGATGTCGATGCGGGTGGTGCGCGTTGAGGAACATCAGATTGGCGGGGGAGTGCTACCGGCGGCCTCGGTGCGGGAGCTGCGACGGGCGATCGTCTCCTGCGTGCCATCCGAGAGCGAGGCGACCGATCGTATTGAGAACGGGGTCGAGTACGTCATGGATGAATTGGTGGAGATGCGGCGTGGCCTGGAGGCGAAACAGGAATTGCTACTTAAGGTCAGAGACGAGTTTGACCGTTCACTTTCATTCCCCAACAGTTTCAATGCTGAGATGCATCGTCAGAGGTGGTTGGGCGACGTTGATCGGGTGCCATGGTGGGTGTCTCGGTCCCGCTGGATGCCAGCGTATCAAGCGGTGCGGGATGATCTCGTGACCGAGATCGCACTTGCAATGGAGCAGGATCTCCATTTGATCGCCAGAAAAGGTTCACAGATCGAAGTCGATCTCTCAGAGTCCTCAATCAGCCACGAGGTAACCGCGCCGTCGAAGGCGATTTTGATGGAGTGGATGGGCGAGGTCGAGCCCCGCGGCGACCTGGCAGTTCTGAGTAGGAGCCGGGCGCGAGACAAAGTCCTCAACGCGATCGCTGCGGTTACCAACCTGCTCTCCGACCTGTCAGATCACCCGTCTGCGTCGATTTCAGGAGCCATAGGGTCATCAAATCGACACAAAACAGAGAACGAAAATGTCGATAACGCGGCCACGGACCTTCGCCACCGGATCGACGATATTTACCAGGATGCTGTGACTGACCTCGAGTCCCTGAGCTTTGCCCGCGAGTTCGCAGCGATCGACTCTCTTATCGACTCAGCAAGAGTCGGAATCACGGAGCCAATCGTTGCTAATGCATGATCAGTTGGTTGACGTGCTCGACCGGCTCGATGCAACGCTCGCACAATCGAAAGATTTCGTGGCAGAGGGCGCTCTCGATCCGACGGCCATCATGGCGAGGAAAATACGAAACCGGCTTGATTACCCCCTTGACCTCGCAGTGGTCGCCATCGCCGGTGGTACGGGTTCGGGTAAGTCGAGTCTGTTCAACGCGGTGCTCGGTAGCGATCGGGCCGAAGTAGGCGGCCTTCGCCCAACTACTTCAAGGGCCCTGGCCTCACTCCCCACAAATCGCCGGCGGGAGATTTTGGGATACGTTGAATCGCTCGGAGATGTCGATACCACGACCCACGACGTTCTCCCCTGGCTCACCCTCATCGATCTGCCGGACACCGACAGCGTTGAGGTTGACCATCGGCTCGTCGTGTCGAACTTGCTCCCCAAGGTCGACGCCGTGGTCTGGATGGTCGATATCGAGAAATATCGAGACCGATCGCTCCATCATCAGTTTCTCCGCCCCCTTCGCAACTACGAGGCGCAGTTTGTCTTTGTGATCAACCAGATCGACCGCGTGCCCCAAGCCGAAATCCCAGCTCTGGTTGCCGATTTTCGCGATGCTTTGGTAGAAGACGGGTACCGCTCACCCGATATCCATACCATTGCTGCAGGCCCGATTCTGAGTTCACCGCAGGGGATTGACGGGTTGGTACGCGCTCTGAGCAATCGTGCCGATGGTTTGGCGGTCGATCGTATGCTTGCCGATCTCGATGCAGCCGTGGCCGACCTGCACGGTCTTCTCGGGGATCCAACATTGGACTTTGAAACGCAGTGGCAGACCGCACTGGAGGAGGCAATAACCATGGCAGCGGAGGGTGAGATCGTTGCCGGCTCTCGTGTGCTTGCGGCGTTCTTCCTCAACATTGCCGATGGCCAATCCGGCACGGGGGCCGAGGAGTCCATAGCAGTCGCCGCTCATGCCGGTGAAACTCTCGGCCAAGCCCATCGAGACGCGCTCGAACAATTCCCACCACACATCGCTAGAGAGGGCCGGCGGCGATTCGGTCGGTCGTCCGGCACCGACACGGCCAGTGCGGATCGTCAGACGTGGCTGCGGAGTCGGATCGATGAACTCACCGCCAGTCGAATTCGTCCCTTTCTTCACGGTAGGGGAGTAGCCAGAGCGAATCTTGCTGGTCTTGCTGTCGACGTGGCGGCCCTGAGACCTAACGCGGAGTGATTAGGCTGCATTTCCGTGCTTGAAGACTGGTTGGGAGAAGAAAACTCGGCGAGACTGATTGCCTCCGCAATAGTCATCGGCGTCGCATACGCCATCTATTTCGTCACCCTTGCTTTGGGCTCGCGTCTGCTGAAACGTATGTATGGCAAAGCTCCGGACGCTGAGGGCCGAATCGGCACCCTGAGGAAAGTCGGGAAGCGGATGCTCCAGTTGACGATCGGAATCCTGACCTTTCTGATACTTGCCGCATCGGTTTGGGATGTCGATCTCGGACCCTTGGTTGCCTTCGGCGCATTGTTTGGTGCGGCCATCGGTTTTGGCGCTCAGGACCTCGTCAAGGATTTCATCTCTGGCTTCTTCATCCTGGCCGAGAACCAATTCCATATCGGTGATGTGGTGCGGATTGCCGGCACCGAGGGAACAGTCGAGGACATTCAATTCCGCGTGACAGTCCTACGTGACGTCGAAGGCAACAAACACTTTGTTCCAAACGGTCAAATAACGGTGAGTAGCAACTACACGGCAGTTTATGCCCAGCCACTGCTCGACATCGGCGTGGCGTACAAAGAGGACGTGGAGCGGGTCATGGATGTGCTGCGGGATGAGCTCGCCAAGATGGCAGAGGATCCGGGTTGGGTGGACTCGATGGTTGAACCCCCACAGGTATTGGGTGTCCAGAGTCTCGGGGAAAGTGCGGTGGTGATTCGGGCTCGTCTGACTGTCCCCGCAGGAAGGCGTTGGGAGTCGCTTCGGGAAGCACGCCGACGAATCAAGAATCGTTTCGATGCCGAGGGCATTGAGATCCCCTTCCCACATCTCACTGTTACTCAGCCGGGGGAGTGACCACTCAGAACCCTGAGTGACTCCGGGTGCCACGTGAAGGTTGCCGCGTCGACCATACCGAGCGACTCACCGTCTGACTGGGCGGCGATTGGAGGGTCAGCGATGGCCTTAACTGAATCGAGGTCGGTCCAGATCTCAACTTCCCCGAGGTTGGACAGATCAGCACCTGAGAGGATCTTGCCGGCGACAACTGGAACCCTTCGCCTTTTTAACCGGTCGACGAGCAGTGCAGTCATCGGATTGGGATGCTCGGGATCGAGCCTGATTGGTAATCGCCCGAAGTAGGTGTACACGTCTCGGAACTGGAATGCGATCGCTGAAACTAGTGCTTTCCGATTTTCTGAGGCAACTGAGATATTGGGACGTTTCTTCGGGAAGCTCCCCAGGGCGACACCAAAGGCTGACCGGGCGTAGTGAATTGAGCCGAATCGGTATTTCTTGTAGGGATCCTTGTCAGCGGCGACCACTACGTCGGCGTCGAGTCCGAGCCCACAGGCGAATATCGCAAACTGTTGTGACTCGACCGTGCCTCGGACCAGATCCATCTGGACGGTGCCCACCAGTTCGGGTTCCCGGTGTTGGGTCAGGAGTTTCGCCGACTTAGTGGGAGATTTGGGAATGTTGAACACCCGACCGATCACATTGGTGGTACCGACGGGGATGATCCCAAGCGATGATTCGCTCTTGATCAATCCCTGGGCGACGTGATGAACCATCCCATCCCCGCCCATCGCAACGATCAATGGGATGCCTCTTGCGGCCCACTTTCGGCTCTCTTTCGTTGCATCAGTTCCCGATTTTGGCCATATCGCCGATACGTCGAAGTGTTTGTTCAACACGGCCATCACATCTCGGTGGGCGCCACCTGTGAACTGAGAGGCAGAGGGGTTTGCAATTACGACGGCTCGATCCACACGCCGACGGTAGTGACTCTCAACTATTTGGGCATCCCTCCCTTTACAAACCAACCGCGCCCCGACGACCGTCCTCGTTACCCTGCCTCCCATGACAGAGCCTTTATTTTCGTTGGTTGCCGGAGAAGGTGATGGAGCCATCCTCGGGCTGGCCGCGGGGGATACGGCCAGCGGGGCATGGGAACTCGGGTATTCGGCGATAACCCAACAAGCGACCATCATCTCGTACGAACTGATCGGTTCCGGGCAAATCGATCGGAGTCGAATCACCGATTCAATGCTCGAACTCGATGGCTCTCGAGACGAGGAGCCCGTTTTTCGTTCCGAGACGCCGGGTTTTCGAACCTGGCTCGACGGCGCGGCCCTCGGCTCGCCGGTACCTGACGAAACTCCCTCGCTCGATCCGATCGGTCGCTCAGCCCCTCTCGGTGTCTATTACCGCCGTGAGCCAGAGGCCCTCTATCACGAGGTTGTCGGGCTCAACCGACTTTTTCACAACGACGCTCCATCGCTCTTGAGCGGAGTGATCGTGGCGGCGGCGGTCGCAGCGTCGTGCTTCGGGCAAATAGGCCGTGATCTTCTCCTCGGAGTTTCTGAGTCGGTGGAGCCGGCCGTGAGCGAACTCAGTTCCGGTTCAGTGGGGTTGACCAATATCGATCTCATCGCCGATGCGCCAGATCGTATTTCGGGTTTGGTCGATATATATGGTCTGCGGTCGAGCGCCGAAGCGCTCGACCGTGTGCGAATAGATGGGAGAAGTAGTTCACTCGATGCGACATTGGCGATGTTGCTTATTGCCGCCCCAACCGCAGATCGGTCCCACGAACCGGTCGCTGAGGGCGTAAAAATCGCCGCCGGCAACGGAGGCGCCGCTGTGGGGGCAATTCTGGGCGCACGAGTGGGGATCAGAGCATGGCCGTGGGCGTTTGCCAACGACACGTGGTTTGCCGAGATTGGCCGCCGATTGGTAAGGGGACCTGCCGAGGTACGTGATCTCCCAATCCCCTACGCGGTGGAACAGCACCTCATATCAGGGGTTCGCCGCGATCGGTAGTCTCCAAAATCAGATCATCAGCGGGCCATTGGCGAACTGAGTCGTCCACGCCTCGGAGGAGTATCCACCCGGCGAGTATGAACGCGATCAAGGCACCCATAGCCACTTGGCGCCCCCACCCCAGCCCATCAACGATTAGCGCCCAGGTCAAAGGTCCCAGAATCGTGGCAAATCTTCCGACAGTGGCATAAAGGCCATAGAACTCGCCGAGATGTCGTGGGGGAGAGATCCGGACCATGACGACACGATCGGCGGCCCAGGTGGCGCCAAGTGCAAAGCCACCAAGCGGTCCGATAGCCCATGCGATCCAGGTCTGGTCGGTTGCAGCTGCGACGATGCCAGAGGCGATAGCAACCATCCATACGATCAGAACCACCCGGAGAACCCGATTGGGCCCGTAATTCTCGGCGAAACGGCCGCCAAGGACCCCGCCAAAGATTGCCGTCGTAATAGCGACACCGAGCAAAGCCGTCACAAACTGGCGATCAAGTCCCAGTTCCTGAATCACAAAGATGGTTAGGAAACCGCCGATGAGTGTGTTGACGGCATCGGTATAGAGAAACCGACTGATCAGAAATCTGACGACACCGGGGTATGTGCTCGCCTTCCGCCAGGAAGTGACAAGGCGACCTGGCAATTGAGTAAGCCCGGGAGGGGATACCGGCTTTCGATGTCGTTCTTTTATGTAAAAGAAGGCCGGCAAAGAAAAGAAAAGGAAGCCGAGGGCTAGTCCCCGAAATGTGGCCGGATAACCCAGGTCCAGAACATCGAGGGTGACGATTCCGATGAGCAAACCGATATATGAACCAATGTATCCGATTCCCACACCCCAACCCGAGACGCGACCGCGGTTTTCCTCTGTGCTCACTTCTGCCAGTAGTGCGTCGTAAACGACACCTCCGATGTTGAACGCAACTAAGGCAACCACGAGCAGCAGTGCGGATGTCGGAATATTGACGCCGAGCAGCGACGTGGCCACTACCGCAACAACGGTGGTGAAAATCAGCGTGGGAATCTTCTTCCCTTTCGCATCGCTTCGGGCTCCGGCCCAAGGTGCGACGAATATCACAATGGCCCCGGCGCTCGCCTCGATGAAGGCGAGCAGGCTGTCTGATTGGCCGAGAGATGTGATCCAGTCAGGGAAGTAGAGGCCGATGACGCCCAAGGCAAAGATTGTGTTTGCCAGGTCGTATATGACCCATGCCTGAACAGAGCGGCGGCTCACACCGGCCCCCGAGGTCATCTCAGAAGGTCACTGCTACCGAAATCAACTCTTCCCGCCCCAGCAATCCGGCGGCCGCCTGAAGTGCCCGCGGTGCCTCCGAGAGTGGAAACTGATGGGACACCAGGTCGTCAATGCGGGGGTCGGTCTCCAATTGCTTAGCGGCCCACTGATACCCAACCGACGAGGCTCCTATCGCGCCTTTGATCGAAAGTTGTTTGGCGACGATCACATCGGAGAGAAAGTGAAATGCCCGGTTTCCCTTTGTGGATGCAAGAACAACTCGCCCACCGCTACGCACCATATCCATAGCTGTAAAAACGGCCTCCGGGTCGTTGGATGTCACATCGATCAATATGTCGGGCCGTCGACCGATGGCTTCGGCTATTGCTCCCGCCAGGTCGTTGGTCTCAATGTCGATTGCCATATCGGCACCGAGGCGCGTTGCCAGATCGAGTCGGTCTCGATCATGGGCCAGACCGGCGATACCGACCCATCTTGCACCAGCTGCCTTGGCGGCGATCAGGCAGGCGAGGCCGCGCGGGCCTGGTCCGAGGATCATGACGTCTTCACCTGGTTGGAGGGCAGGCGTCTCCACAGCCCAGCTGTGGCCGGATGCAAGGGGGTGGACAAATGTGGCTACTTCCGCCGGGACATCGTCAGTGATTTCGTGCATGCGAGCGAAAGGATCCAGATAGAGGAGTTCGGCGAGTCCGCCCCAAAGGCCGGGTGGCTCGACCGACGGTATGAAGCCATACGAATTGAAGGGACGCCGTCGGACACATGTCGCCAGATTCTGTAGGCAACGCCGACACTCGCCGCAATGCATCCGGGGCTCAACCACCACCCTCGTGCCGACCGGGTACGGGATGCTTGGTGCTGACGTGGCAATCCGACCGACTACCTCATGGCCGGGGATCAACGGATAGACAACCTCGCGTGCCTCGCCACTCCACACCTGGACGTCAGCACCTGAAATCGATGTCGCTTCGACTGCGAGCCAACCTCCCCCCTCCACATCTGGAGTCGGGAGGCTGGTGAGCGAAAAATGTTTGGGTTCGACGAGCATCATGGCTCGTGCTGTTGTCCCCGATACCATTATGTGAGCAGTCTAAACCGGTATTCAACCGTCGGAATCAGCCTCGAATCAAAGCGGCGATCCGAGTCATTCCCTGCTCGATGTCGGCATCGCTCGTGGCATAGGAGAGTCTGATGAAACCGGGTGCTCCAAATGACTCACCGGGAACCAGGGCGACGGCGGCGTCTTCGATAGCGGCTGTAGCAAAGTCGTTGGAGGTTGCCCAACGATCTCCGAGCAAATCGGACACATCCGGAAAAACGTAGAAGGCACCCCGGGGTTCGAGACATCGAACTCCATCAAGTGCCGACACCATCTCAAACATCAGTTTCCGTCGTCGGTCGAAGGCCTCACGCATTTGGACCACCGAATCCTGCGGCCCGGTCAGCGCTGCCAGAGCGGCATGTTGCGCGACATTCCCCACGTTGGATGTGGCGTGAGACTGATGACGGGCAGCAGCGTCGATGACGTCTTTCGGCCCGACCATCCACCCGACACGCCACCCGGTCATTGCATAGGATTTGGCGACTCCGTTGACGAGAATCCAGTTCTCGAAGCGTGTCGTCTCGGCCACAATCGACGGCGATACGTCCGTTTCGTAGTCGAGGCGTTGATAAATCTCGTCGGCCATAACCCAAATCCCGGTGTCGCGAGCCCACTCGCCAATGGCCCGGGCTTCCTCCGCCGTGTACACGGCCCCTGTTGGATTTGAAGGGGACACGAAGATCAGCATTTTCGTCCTGTCGGTTCGATAACGCTCCAGAGTTTCGACAGAAACCTTGAAGCCCTCGTCCATCGTTGTCGGAATTGGGACTGCCACTCCACCCGACAATTCAACTCCGGAGGGGTAAGTGACCCAGTGTGGAGAAGGGAGCAAAACCTCGTCGCCGGGGTCGATCAGCGCGGCGAATGTTTGGAAAACAGCCTGCTTCGCTCCGTTGGTCACCACAACTTCGGCGGCGTCGACCGAAACTCCCGAGTAGGTGTTTGTGTAATCGGCGATAGCGCGGCGAAGCTCGATGAGACCGGCGTTCGACGTGTAATGATGATTTGCAGGGTCGTGACACGATCGGGCCGCTGCTGCCGTGATGTTCTCGGGGGTGGGAAAATCCGGTTCGCCTGCTGCAAAGGCGATCACGTCGCGACCCATGTCTTGTAGTTCACGGGCACGGGCGCTAATAGCCATGGTCGCCGACCCTGGTAATGCAAGGAGGCGTTGTGAAACACGTCCGCTCAAAATAGACCTCTCTTCAGTCGCTGAGTCGAAGGATCGGGCCGGGCCAACTCACTGCTAGTTGTCAGAGACTTCCTCAGCCGTATCGGTT
>JBBKXI010000199.1:0-4341 GCA_037969415.1 Acidimicrobiia bacterium
GCTCTAAATCAGAGAGAAGCTTCTTCTTCACACGGGTCAGGCGAAGACTCACCGAATTCGGATTTGAGCCAAGCACAACTGCGATCTCGCGGGGTTCCAATTGTTCCCATGCCCAGAGGTAGACCAACTCACGATCATCGCGACTCAGATGGGTAATGGCTTGTTCCAGCTCAGGTCCAAGAAGGTGGGAATCTCCAATTCCAGGAACCGGTGGCGCTGGCTCGGCGTCGAGCCGATCGACAAGTCGGAGGTGTCGACGCTCGGAACGGCGATGATTTGCCAGGATTCTTCGAGCAACTCCGTAGCACCATGGCAATACCGCCCCTTCCGGTACATCGTCAATGCGTCGCCAAACCACGAGCATGACTTCGGACAGGACGTCGTCAACCATGTCGCGCGGGGCGCGGCGCAACAAGTATCTCTGCAGGGGTTCAAAAACTTCTCCTGCGACTGATTCGAACCGGGTTCGGCGGCTGATATCGGGCCTCACCATAGGAAGTATGTCCGGCATCCGACGGGTCCTGTCGCCCAATTGGGCGCGGGTGCAATTCTGGTTAGAGTCTGCAACCTAAATTCGATACGAGAGAAAGAGATTCGATGCCCATACTCGACTTGTTCTGGACCATGTTGGTCTTCTTCCTGTTCTTTGCATGGCTGATGTTGCTGTTCAGGGTTTTCACTGACATCTTCCGTAAGGAAGCTAGCGGCTTCTCTAAGGCCATTTGGTGCTTGTTCGTGATAGTGCTCCCGCTCCTCGGAACGCTGATCTACTTAATCGCCGAAGGTGGGGATATGGCCCGACGCGATGTTGAGTCGATGGCTGCGATGGAAAAGGCACAAAAGGAATACATCCAGAGTGTTGCCGGTGGTGGCGCTAGTTCTGCCGACGAATTGGCAAAACTTGGTGACCTCAAGGCCAAGGGTGTCATCAGCGAAGAAGAGTTTGCGGCCCAGAAGGCAAAACTCCTCTCCTAGTCCGTCCAGGCAAAACAATCGAGAAGGCTGTGGCACCCGCCACAGCCTTCTTTGGTTCTGCCAGTCTTCGCTCAGATCAAACCTGTCGTGGCCACTGCCAGATGCAGGGGCTCGACGGACGATGCCCGGAATGCATCGCTGACGCTGGTGAGGCTTTCCGTGCTGGTCAAGGCAATGACAGACGGCCCTGCCCCTGATCGGGCCGAGTGCCAGGCGCCTGCATTTCGAACCCGTTGGATGATGAGGGCAACTTCTGGCGTTAATCCGGCCCTAGCTGATTCGTGAATCTCGTCGCCATGCGCTGCGGCCAGAAACTGGGGGTTTGCAGACATCATTCCCGCGGTCAGGGCCGAAACTCGCGACAGGGAACGGGTGACGACTTCTCGTGGAAAGTTGGATGCCAGTACCGATCGGGCCGAAGCTGTCGATAGGGATTCTTCGGGCACACCTACAACAACATTGATCGAAGGATGCAGGGGTAGGCGAAACGGCATTCCTTCGGCTGGTACCAGAATGAACCCGCCGTACACGGCGGCAGCGACGTTGTCGGCGTGGCCCTCCAGTTCGCTCGCTACCCGAAAAACATGATCAGGCGAATAGGCGCCATCGACGGCGAGGGCTGCCGCCGCTGCTCCAGCCGCGAACGCAGCAGCTGAAGAGCCGAGACCCTTTCCAAGGGGAATATCGCTTTCAACCACAAGCGCTAGCGGGTTGTGTTCGCCCACAGCCTTGCGGGCGGCAAACAGGACCCCATCGGTGTCTGAGCCGGTCGGACGATGTTCGCCGATATGCTCAATCGACCATTGGTCGGCGGGCGATGCCGAAACCGTGCATCGCAACTCCAAAGCTAGAGCGAGAGTGTCGAATCCCGGTCCCAGATTGGCACTACTGGCGGGAGCGGAGACTGACGCAGGTGAAATCACGGTTGGAGCCTATCCACGATTAGCGTTTTACCCGTGGCTGAACTCCTTGGAATTGACGACCTCCTACCCGAACTCATTATCGGGCTTGGTCTTGCCCTTCTAATCGGGAACGGCCTGGCATGGTGGAAGAACCGCCAGGGCACAGCGCCCGATGGCGTGGAAGGAGCCACCTACCGTCCCGGCCGGGTCCGCTTCTTGATGGCAGTGGGCGTGGTTATGACAATCTGGGGCGTAGTCAGCCTGGTGCACTAAGACCGCGTTCCGACGGAACAGACTGCCAATAGTGGCACGGGACAGGGATAGAAAGCCTGTCTAGTCATGAATCAGGGGACTTGGTACGATCCAGACGACAATCCGCGGGTGTAGTTCAATGGTAGAACTTCAGCTTCCCAAGCTGAGAGCGAGGGTTCGATTCCCTTCACCCGCTCCCGGGACGAAGTGAGTCTCCCCATCTGGGGAGAGGGGAAGGTCAAAATCCCCACGTATAGGAGAGAACCTTTGATATTTTCGGATCGATCGATAAAGGAAGCGCTGGCAAGCGGGAATATTGTCATCGACCCATATGAACCGAGCTATGTTCAGCCTTCGTCCGTAGATCTCCGGGTGGCCAATGGGTTCCGGGTGTTTGTCAATCACAAGTACTCCGAGATCGACCCCAGAGCCCCTCAGTCGGACTTGACCCAACTTGTCGAAGTTGGAGACGAGGACCCGTTCATGCTTCACCCCGGGGAGTTTGTGCTCGGAGCGACCCTCGAACGAATCCAACTCGGCAACGACGTTGTCGCCCGGCTCGAGGGCAAGTCGTCGCTGGGTCGCCTGGGACTCCTCATTCATTCGACGGCTGGATTCATCGACCCCGGTTTTCAAGGGCACATAACCCTGGAGCTTTCCAACGTGGCGACTCTCCCAATCGCGATCTATCCAGGCATGAAGATCGGACAGATCAGCTTCTATCAGATGACAACCGAGGCGGAGTATCCCTACGGGTCGCCTGAGCTGGGGTCGAAGTATCAAGGTCAGACGGGGCCGACTGCAAGCAGGTCACACCGTGACTTCAGCGCCTCTGACTAGTCAAATCGGGTGAATCTGGAGTAGTCACCGAAAACGCGCGTCAGGGTCACTTGTTAGGTGCATACTTGTTCCAGTACTTCTCCTGGATTGAGTCCCCGGTGAGATTTACCCCTCTGGCGACAACCTTCGGGTTGTCGCTTGCTTCATTTCTGAGCGTCTAGATCGAGACCCGGGTCCCCAACTCCACCACACGAGTCGATTTCAGGCCGAAATACTGCGCAGCATTCGTGGCATTTCGGTACATGAATGAGAAAAGGCCGGTGCGCAACCGTCGGAATCCCACGGCATCATTCACCACAGATTCGCGGCCGATGAAGAAGGTCGTCTCAGCCGGAATCAACCCGAAATCTGCGTCAACGATGTCAAATAGGGCAGGTGGCAGTAGAGGCTCTTCTGTGAACCCGAAGAGGAGCACCACCTGATAGAAGCCCTCCCCAAGGGGGTGGACCGTCACTCTTTTTGCTTTCGGCACCCGGGGCGTGGTGGCGGTGTGGACAGCGGCTAGAACCACGGTTTCGTGGAGGATCTTGTTGTGCCTGAGATTGGCGAGAAGGGCTGGGGGCGTAGCGCCGGGTTCCGGGAAAAGGTAAACGGCGGAGCCCGGAACCCGAATCTGGGGGTGACTGGCGATGGAGCCAATGAATCTCTCGATGGGAAGCTCTCCCCTTCTGATTCGATCGGAGATTCGGGTCCGGCCCAACTTCCAGGTAGTCATAAGAAGGAAGACGACACCGGCCAACACCAACGGGAACCACCCACCGGCAGGCACCTTGACGATGTTGGCCAAGAAAAAGGCGAGATCAACGACAAGGAATACAACTGTGAGGCCCAGGGCGACAGGACGGTTCCAATTCCATCTCTCCCTCATCACCACATACAACAGAATGGTGGTGATGACCATCGTGGAGGTGACCGCTACTCCATAGGCGGCAGCAAGATTGGTCGATGACCTGAAAGCCAAGACCAGGCTCACGCAGGCGACCATCAGGGCCCAGTTGATCGACGAGATGTAGACCTGGCCGATCTCCCGGGGCGAGGTGTGATCGATCTTCATTCGTGGCAGATACCCGAGTTGCACAGCCTGCATGGTCAGAGAGAAAGCGCCCGAGATCAGGGCCTGAGAAGCGATGACTGTCGCCATAGTTGCGATGATCACAAGGGGGACTACGGCCCACTCCGGCGGCATCCGGAAGAACGGGTTGTCGATTGCTGAAGGATTGGCGATCAGCATGGCGCCCTGGCCGAAATAGTTGAGCACCAGGGCGGGGAAGACCAATGCGACCCAACCGATTCGGATGGGTCGTTTCCCAAAGTGGCCCATGTCGGCGTAAAGGGCTTCAGAACCGGTGACCACCAGGAAGACAGCGCCCAG
>JBBKXI010000200.1:0-25832 GCA_037969415.1 Acidimicrobiia bacterium
CTCCTAGGCCCCGCAGTCACCGCCAGGACCCTCGAGCGACTTCCCCCCAACCTGTTGCTCGCACCCGATGGCAAAGTCATCCTGCCCCGCGGTTTCGACAAGCGTCTCCACGCATATCACGGTGGACTTGCCCCCGGCGAGTTGCTTATCCCTCTCCTCGTCGGCTGACTCTGTTCTCTCAGGTTTGTTCATCAGTCAGATCCCTCGTTTCCCGGTGCCCATCCCCGATCGGTGGAAATTTGCACTACGGGGATAGTGCTAATAGATTTCACCATGTCGTTAGGTAGCTAACGACCAACTCGGATCAACATGGGAGCCCACTTGAAACGCACCACTTCCCTTATCCTCGCCGGCTCGATTCTGTTAGCCGCGTGTGGCAACGGCGATAGCGATTCTGACGCACCCCTGGTCATCTATTCGGGCCGATCAGAAGAATTGGTGGAACCATTGATCGAAGACTTCGAAACCCAGACCGGCATCAGCGTCGAAGTGAGATATAGCGGCTCCACGGAACTCGCCGCGACTCTGATTGCCGAAGGTGATGGCACCGATGCAGACGTATTCTTCGCGCAAGACCCCGCCTCGTTGGGAGCAGTGAAGGATCTCTTCTTGACACTTCCCGCGTCGACTCTCGATCAGGTCGACGCCAAATTCAACGATACTGATGGAAAATGGGTGGGTGCTTCGGGAAGGGTCCGTGTCTTCGTTTATGACAAGGGCACAACCAACCAACTTCCCGCGACAATCGACGATGTCGTTGAAAATCCCGAATGGGTTGCCCAGCTTGGTGTTGCCCCCACCAACGGCTCCTTCCTTGCATTCGTATCCGCAATGATTGTTGAACGGGGTGAGTCCGCCACTCTTGACTGGCTGAAGAAGCTCGCCGCAGCCCAACCAACATCGTTCGAGGGAAACAGCCCCATTGTTACCGCCGTCAACGCTGGCGAGATAGAGGCGGGCCTGGTCAACCACTACTACCTCCTCCGGCTCCGGGCGGAAGGGTCGGGCCAAAACGCGGAGAATTGGTTCATTCCCGCAGGGGATGTGGGATCCCTGGTCATGCCCGCTGGCGCCGGCATACTCGCGGCCACCGATCGGCCCGAGGCAGCTCAGAAGTTTGTCGACTTCCTACTTTCTGACACCTCTCAGCAGTACTTCGTCGATGACACTTTTGAATACTCTCTGACCGGTGCAGCCCAAAATCCACAACTCCCCGCTCTCGAGGAAATCAACTCACCTGATATCGACCTGTCCGAGTTGGCCGACAATTTGGATACCGCGACCCGTCTGGTGAGCGAAGCCGGCCTGGTGTGATGTGACCGCAGCGCCGTCGGTGACCCGGGACCGGGGCGCAAAGCGACCTTTGTCGCCAGGATGGTGGATTGCCGCCGGGCTAGTCCTGGTCCCAGCACTGATTCCGCCGATCAGCCTCATGATCGGGGTTCTTCGCGACGGCTCTGATGTCGTACTTCCGCCTTCGCGACTGCTGCAACTCTTCGCTAACACCCTGCTGCTGATGCTGGCCGTGACCGCGACGGCGTTGGCCATCGGTACCGCCACGGCATGGCTAACCATGCGGACGAATATTCCTTTCCGACGGGCCTGGATGATCCTCGCGGCAATTCCGCTTGTGATTCCTTCTTATGTCGCGGCCCTCGCCATCATCGGCGCCACCGGCCCGGGTGGCCTCATCTCAGACCTCACCGGCTTGACGTTGGCCACGCCTTACGGCTTTGTCGGTACGTGGATGGCCTTGGGGGTATTCCTGGCGCCCATGGCACACCTCATCATCGCCCCCGGCCTGAGTCTTATCGATCCTGCGACCGAAGAGGCCGCCATCGGCCTCGGCTCATCCCGGATTCGATCGTTTTTTACCATCACTGTCCCCCAGCTACGTCCTGCGCTGGTGTCGGCCGGCTTGATGGTCGGGCTTTATACGATCTCAGATTTCGGGGCCGTATCACTCCTCAGATACGACACCTTCACGCGAGCGATATTCACCCTCTATCAGGGCCAGATCGATCGAACGCCGGCCCAAACCCTTTCGGCAATTCTCATGGTTCTGGCTCTTGCCATTCTGATCGCAGAACGACGCACACGCGGTCGGGCCAAATATCACGGCTCACGAATACGTCGGCGACGGGTCAGGGTTCAACTCTCGAGACGGGCTACTGGGGCGGCCCTGAGCTTTCTCTCTCTGTTTGCCCTTGTCAGCCTGGCCCTACCGCTGTCAGTACTTATTTTCTGGATGGTCAGGGGGCTTGGTGCGGGCCGGGATCTACCTGGGATATGGGCCGAGACAACCCGAACACTCAGCGTTTCGGTGTCAGCCGCCGCCATCGCCGCCATCGCCGCAATTCCGCTTGCCATGGTCACGGCTCGCCAACGATCGGCACGGGCCAGCCTCATCGAATCGTCGGTTTGGGGCACATACGCGCTCCCCCATATAACGGTGGGCGTGGCAATGGTCGGTTTCGCTCTGGCATGGGCCCGACCTCTCTATCAGACTGTTGCGCTGCTGATAGCTACTTACGTCGCGATGTTCCTGGCCCAGGCAATGAGCAGCACCCAGGACTCCATCCGTCGTCTAAATCCCAACCTCGAGGATGCATCGCGGGGCCTTGGAAAAGGCCAGATGGCAACACTGATTCGTGTCACGATTCCGATGATTAGTCCCGGACTACTGGCCGGTGCGGCCCTCGTATTCATCGGTGTGGTTAAGGAATTGCCAGCCACGTTGCTATTGAGGCCGAACGGATTTGAGACCCTGGCCGTGAGGATTTGGAGTGCAACCGGGGAGGGCTTCCTGACCCGCGCCAGTTTTGCCGGCCTTATCCTTGTCGCAGTGTCGATTGTCCCCATATTCATCGTGACCACCCGTGACCTCGGCAACTGACAAGCTCGCCATCCGTGCCCGCGATCTAACCAAGACATTTGATGGTGTGGTCGCACTCGACGGCTTCAGCCTCGACGTCTGGGAAGGCAGCGTCGTCACGCTTCTCGGCCCTTCAGGGTGTGGTAAAACCACAGCACTTCGGGTCATAGCCGGTTTTGAGCGATCTACCGGCACGGTGGAGGTTCACGGGCGAACGGTCCTCGATGCCTCGACCTTTGTGCCCCCGGAGAAGCGAAGGGTCGGGATGGTGTTCCAGGATTACGCCCTCTTTCCCCACATGACCGTCCGCAAGAACATCGCATATGGAGTGACGAAAAACGCCGGTCTTCATCGAATCGACGAAGTTGTCGAACTGGTCGGTCTGCATGGGCTTGGCGACCGTATGCCTGACGAGCTTTCCGGGGGGCAACAGCAGCGTGTCGCTCTCGCTCGCGCCCTCGCGCCCAATCCGGAGGTAATCCTTCTCGACGAACCCTTCTCAAACCTCGACGCCGCCCTGAGGGAAAGGGTGCGCCGCGAACTGAAGGTCATTCTCACCGAAGCCAGGACCACCGCCGTTTTTGTGACTCACGACCAAGAAGAGGCCCTCGCCAGTTCCGACATAGTCGCCGTAATGAGAGCGGGGAAAGTCATCCAAGCTGACACGCCGAGCAATCTCTACGCACATCCTGTCGATGAGTGGGTGGCTAAGTTCCTAGGTGACGCCGACCTCCTCGAAGCAACTGCCATCGAAGGCTATGCAGACACCGCTCTTGGCCGTTTCGAGACTTCGATTTCCGGCTCGGTCGCTGTGATGATCCGGCCGGAGAACGTGCAGCTATCGGTTGGCAAAGCACCAAACGCCACAGTCGCACACATTGAATTCTTTGGCCACGACCAGCTGATCACACTGGCAATGGATGGCGGTGTCAGGGTCAGGTCTCGAATCGGGTCCGGGCCGCAATACCGAATCGGCCAACGATGTCGGGTTCGGGCGATCACCGCGCTGGTCTATGCGCGGTGATGTGAAACGAATCGGGTTCGTTACCATCGAACGTATCTGATGGAAGCAATCGTATCGCTGATCGCTGCCCTGGCAGCCACCTTCTTTGCAGCCGATCTATATCGCGACTATTCATCCAAACCCCGACCGCATGTCGCAACGTATGGGGCGGGCATTTTGATGTTTGGCATCGCGACATGGTCACTGTTCTACGGGCTTACTTTCGGGTGGAACGGACCCGTTTACCGAGCCTTTTTCTTGTTCGGTGCGATCCTCAATATCCCGGTGCTGGCAATCGGTTCGATGTTTTTGGTAGTTGGCCGAAAGTCTGGTCACGTCGCGACTATCGCCATCGGCGCCCTCGCAGCGATTTCAACGACACTGACGCTTACTGTTCCTTTTGAGAATCCATTGCCCACCAGTGGAATACCCATCGACATATTTCCACTCGGATTCAGTCCCCGGCTTTTTGCGATTATCGGCGGAGCGCTGGGGACAACAGTATTGGTGTCATTGTCGGTTACCAGCCTCATCCGGTTCTGGAACAAAAACCGGTCCCTGGTCTGGGGCAATGCCCTCATCGTGGCAGGAGTGGGTGCCGCGGCGTGGCGGGGGACGGGCCTAGCTCTCGGCGACGGGACCGGATTCGCTCTGTCTCTGTTGCTCGCCGTCAGCTTGATCTGGGCGGGGTACAAGGTCGCTTCTGGCAAACGCAAGAGCCCACCAGACCAAAAGGCCGAAACCGATAGCCAGAGCGGTGTGGACCAGTTTGAGGCTCACGGCCCCTGACACGGTCCAATTGGCGATCATGCTCCGGATCCAGATCACCGTGGTCCAGGCTGAAAACACAAAGATGGCGGGCACGGCCCATCCGCGAAGTGACGGCACCAGAAGCAACATTCCCGTGATCATGCCAATAAGGAACGACCCGCCGATTCTGGCCCAGTCCCACCAGTCATCGCCGACGGCGAGGAAGGTGAGCCGGCCGCCCCAAGCGATCAGAGTCCAGAGAAGCACGGCTGCGCCAAGCAGTTTCGAGTTGGAGATAGTGGCTATCCCCCGATGTAGCTCATCTCGACCCGTTGCCCGATGGTGACGGTCTGCGACGACCGGATCTCGGAGTATCGGTCGGTCCGCTCACCCCAGGTCGAGTCGATAATCGACCCCAGGTCGCCGTCGCTAGCCCCGCCTCTGATCGAATCTCGCAAGTCGGTTCCGGAGCTGGCAAACAAACATGTGTAGATCGCGCCCTCAGCCGAGAGTCGGATCCGGGTGCAATCGCCACAGAATGGAGACGAGACCGAGGAGATGAACCCGACTTCGCCCTGGCCGTCGAGGTAGCGATAACGCTTGGCCACTTCACCTCGATAGTTGGGATTAATCGGCTCAAGGGGGAATTCAGCATCAATCGCAGATGCCATCTCGGCCGCCGGGACCACATCGTCGAGACGCCATCCATTGCTATTCCCAACATCCATAAACTCGATAAAGCGGACAATGTGGCCGGTTCCTCTGAAGTGACGTGCCATGTCGACGACAGCGTGCTCGTTGACACCCTTCTGGATTACTGCATTGATCTTTACCGGGCCGAGCCCTACGTCGGCGGCGGCATCGATCCCCTCCAGCACAGCGGCCACCGGGAATCCAGCATCGTTCATTCTCATGAAAGTCGGATCATCCACGGCATCGAGGCTGACGGTCACCCGGTTTAGCCCCGCAGCCTTGAGCTGAGGCGCCTTCCGGGCGAGAAGCGAAGCGTTGGTGGTGAGGGTCAGATCGTCGACTCCGTCGATCTCAGCCAGCATTGCTACCAGCTTCTCGATCTCACGTCGCAATAGCGGTTCGCCCCCCGTGAGACGAACTTTGCTGACGCCACGGTCGGCAAACAGTTTTGTCACCCGCGCTATTTCTTCGTATGTCAGCTTGTTTTCTCGGGTCAAGAACACATAGTCCGATCCGAAAACCTCTCGCGGCATGCAGTATGTGCAGCGGAAATTGCATCGGTCAGTTACCGATATCCGAAGATCGCGAATCGGTCGCCCTCGAGTGTCGACAGGCTGTGACATACCACGAGACTACCGGGCTTCTCTTGCTCTGGAGTCGGCCCGATCTGTCAAGTCAGTTGCAATACGATGATCTGATTCGGGGTTGTATCAATCGTCCACGAAAATAGGTACTCAATGTCACTATTCAAGAAGAGGTTCAAGACGCGGCAACTGGGGAACATGGATGAGTTCGTTGAGTTGACCGACGCAGGCCAGCCAGTCCTGGTTGACTTCTACCAGCACGGATGCCAGCCGTGTCAGGTGATGGATGGGATCGTCAACGAAGTGGCCGAGGAATTCGACGGGGAGGTCACTGTTGTCAAAGCAAACCTCGAATCCATTCCCGAACTGTTCTACAAATTCAAAGTGAAATCGACCCCGACCTTCATCCTCGTCCTACCCAAGGGGAACCAACTCCATCAGCGTTGGAGGCAGTCCGGATTGGTAAAAAAGGACCAGATTGTGGATCAGCTCTCCAAGGCGACCTCTTCGAGCGTTTGACCGTCGTCGGCCGATGGACGGAAGGAATTGATCCATCCACCGAGACCGGCTGACAGCACCGCCAGAGCGACAAACCATCCCGCCACCGGAACGAGCCAGAGCAGGGAAATTATGGCGGCACCGATGCCAACCGCCCCAGCGATGGTCACGTCCTTCCGGAGAAGGCTGCCGATCCAGGCGGCCGATGGAATAGCGGCGACAAGAGCCAGGACAAACACCAGCCCGACCAAGGCAAGAAACAACGGGATCATCGCACCGACCAATGGCAGTGCGGCGGTGGTGGGCGCGAGGCTGAAAATCAAGACTGCTAGGCCCAATATCAATAACGGGGAGACGAAGACGGTGAACCCGATCAAAACAGAACGTAGAGGGGACGACTTGAGGCTATCGAGAGCACGCTGGGTCCGTTTCGGCCATCCCCAAACCACTAGTAGTGCCAGGGCCGAAAGAGAGATGGCGACGAGTAACCGGCCGACCAGGCCAAGAGCTCGCAATCTGATGTTGGCCGGGACGGGTTCCTGTCTTACGACTGCACCACCTACGGTGGCTTGGTCGAGCCCCGTGGCCTCAGCAGTTGACCGATAGTCGAGATCGCCGCCCACCGACAAAGGGCCGACAACTTCGAGCCGGCGAACTGAAACCGACACTTCCCCCTCGATGTCTCCGGCCAGATAGAGGTTCCGCTGAGCCCCCTCAAGCCCACCGCCGATCGCTCCCAACAAAGAGGCGTTCCAAGCCCACAGCACAACGTCCTTGGCCACAGAACCCTCTGCCGAGATTTCTAAGCTACCGGCAACCACCACTAAATCGTTTCCGATCGATCCGGACACAACCACTGATGGCGAAGTTGCCCGAAGTGACTGCCCAATAGTGCCGGTAACCACAACCTCGGGGCTTAGTGCCATTACCGACCCCGTCACCTCACCCTCGATACGGACATCCTGGCCGGCAATCGCAATCAAGTCTCCGTCGATCTTCCCCCGAATTATGACCCTATTGGCCACCGCATACAGGTCCTGTTCAACAACGTCATCCTCGGTGATGATGATCAGTTCGGAACTGTCTGTCTGCGCTGCGAGAGCCGGCAAACCGGGTACGACCACAAGCATTGTCACCGCGATCAGAAGTAGACCGAGATTCTTAAAGAGGGAGTGCATCGGCGGCCAGGTCGAGGAGCGACGCGGGAAGGATTCCCCAGATAATCGTCGCCGCCACTGCCGCCCCCAATACCCATTTGACTGGCGTCGGCACCGCAATCTTTTCAGAGTCGTCATCTTCCATGTACATGATGACGATGATCCGCACATAAAAGGCGAGAGCGATCACCGAAGTGAGGACCGCGACCAAGACCAACCACTGATAGCCGTTCGCCCAAGCATCGGAGAATACGCCGAACTTGGCCACAAAACCGGCCGTCACCGGAAGGCCAGCCATTCCTAACAACAAGACGGTGAGACTTCCAGAAAGTAACGGGCTGCGTCTCGACAGGCCGCGATAGCTGGTTAGTTCAGACCCGGACGAACTCGGTCCGGAGACAACGGCAACGACGGCGAAGGCCCCTACGAGTTGCACCGCATACACAACCAGGTAGAAGAGAACTCCACTCGTGCTTCCACCAACCACGCCGGTCATGATGAAGCCAGCATGGGCCACACCGGAATAGGCGAGCATCCTCCTGATGTCACCTTGGACCAGCGCCAGGGTTGAGCCGAGCAGCATCGAGACGACGGCAATACCAGCAATCACCGGAAGGAAAGTGTTGTCGAAACTGGGAAACGCGGTGATCAAAATCCTGGCGATGGCAGCGAAACCAGCGATTTTGGCAACTGCTGCCATATAGCCGACCACTCCAGACGGTGCTCCCTGATAAACATCGGGTGCCCAAGAATGGAACGGCGCTGCCGATACCTTGAAACCAAGCCCGACGACCATAAGCCCAATACCGATGAGAATTACCGCCGGGCTACTCACCACAAAGTCATCGAAGTATTCGGCCAGCCCGAGAATGGTTAGCTGCCTCGTGCCTGCGTAGGCGAGAGCAGCGCCATAGACGAAGATGGCCGAGGCGAAAGACCCCATGAGAAAGTATTTGATGGCAGCTTCGTCCGACTTTGAGCTTTCCCTTGAGATCCCGGCCAGGATATACAACGAGATAGAACCGACTTCGAGACCGAGAAACAACATGATCAGGTTGTTGGACGCAACCATGATCGAAAGACCCGCCGTTGCCAGAAGTATCAGAGCCAATGCTTCTGCCCCACGCCGACCGAGCCCATGGAAGAAACTCCATCCGGCCGCCACACCGAGAATGGTGACTACCAGAAGGGCAGCACGCCCAAAAACGGCAAATCCGTCCATCAAGATCATGTCGGAGAAGGCACGCAGCGCCGACACGTCACCCGACGCCAGGGCGTTAGATGCTGAGCTCCATTGCCACACGGTTAATCCGAGCGCAGCAAAAAGGGTCACCGCTACGACCCAGCCGAGGACCCGAACGGGAGGTTTCCACTGAACTTCGACGAGGAGAACCAGGGCGGCACCAACCGCCAATACCAGTTCGGGCGCGATTGCCAACCATGCGATCTCCGGCGTCGTCATTCCCCCACCTCCTCAACCACGAACACGTCGCCAAGACGGCCGGGAGCTGGAATCACGTAGTCGGTTGTCGCCTCGACATGATCGAGGGCGGCTTCCGTTGATGGTGCGATCTTGTCGAGAAGGACATTGGGATAGAGCCCGAGAATCAACACCAATGCCGCCAGCGGTGCCAGCAGGCCGATCTCCTTGAGCGACAAATCCTTGACGTTTCGATTCTCTTCCCGGTCGAGATCCCCGGTAAAGACGCGTTCATAAGCCCACAGGAAGTAGACCGCCGACAGGAGAACCCCGAAGGCAGCGACGATCGCCAGAACCGGGACTGTTGCGTATGACCCGATCAGAATGAGGAACTCGCCCACAAACCCGTTGAGTCCGGGAAGCCCGATCGATGCGAAGATCATGAACAAGAAGAACCCGGCAAAAATCGGGGCCACCTTCTGAAGGCCACCAAAATCGGCGATCTGCTTGGTGTGACGCCGTTCATAGAGAAGTCCTACCAAAAGGAAAAGAGCACCTGTCGTTAACCCGTGGTTGACATTTTGGATCACCGCTCCTTGAAGGCTCCCCGAGGTGAGGGCGAATGTTCCGAGGACGATGAACCCAAGATGGGATACCGAGGTGTACGCGACGAGCTTCTTCAAATCTGGCTGCACAATTGCCACAGCTGCGCCATAGATGATTCCGATCACGGCAAGGATCCCGAGAATCTCAACGGCATCTACAGACGCCTGTGGAAACAGCGAAAGATTGAACCGCATCAACCCGTAGGTTCCTAGCTTCAACAAGACACCGGCCAGAAGAATCGATCCCGCTGTCGGCGCTTCGACGTGAGCGTCGGGCAGCCAGGTGTGTAACGGAAACAGGGGGACCTTAATGGCAAATGCGACGGCAAATGCTGCGAAAAACCATTTCTCCGTGCCACTCGACAAGGTGACATTCATCAGATCGGCCAGAGCGAAGGAGGTCGTACCAAATTCAGCCGCATGCATTGCCGCGAGCCCGATAATCGCCGCCAGCATCAGGGCCGATCCAAAGGCGGTAAAGATGAAGAATTTGACCGAGGCATATATCCGCCGCTCGCCTCCCCAGATTCCGATGATGAAGTACATCGGTACCAGGATCACTTCGAAGAACACGAAGAACAGGAACAGGTCACGCGCCATAAATGCGCCGAACATGCCCGCCTCTAGAAGCAATGTGTAGATGATGAATTCTTTCGTTCGGACCGTTATCGAGCTCGAGGCCGCTAGAGCGATCGGGACCAGGATGGCGGTCAAAACGACCATTGGCATCGAGATACCATCGATCCCAAGCGACCAACTAAGCCCCCAGGGCTCGTACCACGCAGCGTCAACTGCGAATTGGAACCCCGGCTCGGGTGCAAATGCCCAGAAGAGGTATCCGGCCAACACCAACGGCATAGTGGAAAGTGCAATCCCGAGTGGTACCTGCACTTCCTTTCGATTGGCTGGGACCAGGGCGACGAACAACGCACCGATGACCGGGACCAGAACGAGGGCGGTCAGCATTACGCGCCCACCGCGAGAAGCCAGATCACGACAACAACTGTGCCTGCCAGGAGCAGGGCGCTGTAGTTGCGCACATATCCCGACTGCAAAGGACGTGTTTTCTCGCCGACACCGGCGAAGAACCGGGCCACGCCGTTTACCGCACCGTCGACAATGGGAAGGTCGAAGCCAAAGGCCGCCCACTCCGAAATTCTCTTTCCGGGCGCTACAAGTGTTGCCCCGTAGATGTCATCGACCCGATAGGCCTCTTCCCAGGTGCCCCAGAGCGGCTCGAACCCATCCTCAAACTTCTGCCAGGAAGATTGGGGCCGGCGATAGCTCAGATAGGCAACACTGCCACCGGCCACAGCGGCAAATACCGAAAGGCCAGCAAGGATGCCAAACATGGTCAGACCCTCGGGGGGATGTTGCAGGCTCAGGCCTTCAAAGACCGGCTCGAGGAAGTGTGCAAACGAGGTCAAGAACGGAGTATTGACCAGGCCCCCAACCACACTGAGGATCGCAAGGGCCACCAGCGGCAAGGTCATCACCCGTGACGACTCATGCGGTGAAACCCCTTCATCCCACCGGGGTTCGCCGAGAAATACAAGGACCCACTGACGCACCATGTAGAACGCTGTCAACAAGGATGTGATGAGGGCAATGACAAATAGGATGGAGAAGACACCTCCTCGGTCAAAAGCAGAGGCAAGAATCTCATCCTTCGACCAGAAACCGGCCAACGGCGGTATGCCGGCGATAGCGAGGGTCGCGATGCCCATGGTGATCGCCGTTGTCGGCATCTTCTTGAAGAGACCCCCCATCTTGTGCATGTCCTGCTCGTCGCTCATTGCGTGAATCACCGACCCGGCACCGAGGAAAAGGAGAGCTTTGAAGAAGGCATGGGTCATCAAATGGAAGATCCCGGCGACGTACGCGGTCGATCCGACGGCGAGGAACATGTAGCCAAGCTGGGAAACGGTTGAATAGGCGAGAACTTTCTTGATGTCCCGTTGCGCCAATGCAATGGTCGCTGCCCACAGCGCCGTCGCAGTCCCGATGACCGCGACCGTGAGGGAGGCAGTCGGGGCGAGTTCGAAGATTGCGGCCGACCGTGCGATCAAATAGACGCCAGCGGTGACCATCGTGGCGGCATGGATCAACGCAGATACCGGCGTCGGACCTTCCATCGCATCAGGGAGCCAAACATAAAGGGGAATCTGGGCTGACTTACCCACGGCACCGGCAAGCAGGAGAAGCCCGATCGCAGTGGCGGTCCCGGTCGTCAGCACATCGGGCGCTCGATCAAACACTCCGGTGAATGAAAGAGTGCCGAAGCTGGTGAACACCAGCATTAACCCAATCGTAAAACCGACATCGCCGATCCGGTTGACAACGAATGCTTTCTTGGCTGCCGCCGCCGCGGCGGGACGTTTGAACCAGAACCCCACCAGCAGGTAGGAGCAGAACCCCACCAACTCCCATCCCAGGAAAAGCATCGCATAGTTTCCCGCCAGGACGAGCGTGAGCATCGACGCAATGAAAAAGTTGAGATTGACGAAGAACCGATGGAACCGCTCGTCGCCGTGCATGTAGCCGACGGAAAAGATGTGGATGAGCGTCCCCACCCCGGTGACCACGAGAACCATCAAGGCGGACAGTGGATCCCACTGAATCTCCAGGTTGGCACCGATTGCAGGCATCCAATCCCAGAGGTGGATGATTTCGGCCTCAGCCGCACCAGCGAAGAACGGCAGGGCTGCAAGGAGACCCACGACAAAAGCGGCCCCGGTGGCCAAACTGGCCAACCAACCCGCCCCCGGTTCACCCAGATACCGACCGAAGAAATGAAGCAAAACCGCCGTCGCGAGCGGGATGGCGATCACAAGCCAAATGACGGATGTCACGAGAGACCTCCAGAAATCACGCGGTTTGATCGGTGTTGATGCCGGAGTTCCACCCTCCCCCTCGCTGACGCTCGGGTACTCCCTCCGCAAGCGGAGGGAGAGAAAGAAAACGCTCGGGTACTCCCTCCGGAAGCGGAGGGAGTAAACGAGGCCAGAAGTGGGCTGGAAACACCAACGCTGATCAGAGTCAACATCATCCGCGGAGCTCGTGGAGTTCGTCTACGGACGCGGTGGTACGTCGTCTGAAAATGGCCACGATTATGGCCAAGCCCACCACAACTTCAGCTGCGGCCACAACGAGAATGAAGAACACGGCAACCTGTCCGTTGAGGTCATTCATGGCACGGCCGGCTGAGATCAAAGTGAGGTTGACCGCATTCAGCATCAGTTCGATACACATGAACATCACCAGGGCATTGCGCCTCACCAACATGCCGAGGGCACCGATGAGAAACAACACGGCGGCCAACGACATGTACCAACCAGGATCAATCACTACTCGGCCCCCGTCTGTAATGGGCGAGTGCTATCGCTCCAGCGGCGGCGATCGTCAGCAGGAGGGCGGTTGCTTCGAAAGCGATGACCCAATCGGTGAAGATGGCTTCCGCCACGACCTCGATCGTGCCGTTCGTCGCCTCGGGGAATACCCCGTCGGCAGCGGCGGGTACCCACTCAAAATTCCCGGATACGGTCACGCCCACCACGAGAAGGACAAGGCCGCTGGCGATTGCCCCGACAAGGATTCGCTGCATGGGAAGGGTCTCATCGCGGCTTTCCTCTTTGTCAACGCCGATCAGCATGATGACAAACAAGAACAGCGTCATCACGGCCCCGGCATACACGATCACCTGGACCGCGGCCACCAGGTGCGCTAGCTGCAGAACATATAGGACGGCGACCGAGAACAGGGTTGCCAGAAGGCCAAGGGCCGAGCGAACTGGATTCCGCGCCAGAACCACCGTCAGCGCTCCTGCGATGGCGCTCAGCCCCATCAATACAAAGACCACCGACTCAACCATTGCGGTCCCCGGCGGAGCGAGCATCTATCTCGTCTTGAGTGGGCTCGGGGCCCCATTCTGCGGGGCCAGCGGTAGATTGCCACGCCTGGACGCCCTCATATGCTGCCATCCCCGAGGGTGCTGTGGCCCTAACCCAACCATCAGCCACCATCAACTCGTCGAGATCGGCCAGAGGATCGTCGGGGAACATATGTGGGACTGAACCGTCTTTATCCATGAGGAGTTCGGCCCTGGTGTAGATCGCATCCTGGCGATTAGTGGTCGACATCTCGAACAAATGGGTCATCGTGATGGCCTCGGTCGGACAGGCCTCGACGCAGAGTGCACAGAAAATGCACCGCAGCATGTTGATCTCATAGACAAATCCAAAGCGTTCCCCAGGACTCGTCGGGTGGGCGGGATCGTTGTCCATGCCCCGAACGTGAATGCAGTCGGCAGGGCAAGCCCCTGCGCATAGCTGACATCCGATGCACTTCTCCATTCCGTCGGGATAGCGGTTGAGGACATGACGGCCGTGGAATCGCTGAGGCTTCTGACGCTTCTCGTCCGGGTACGGGGTCGTGACCAGTTCGGACCCTCCAAAAGGCCCGATGACGATGGTCTTGAGCATCGTCTTACCGGTGACTTTCAATCCCTTCCAAATCTCCGATACAAATCCCATGATCAGCTCCAGGGCAATCCAAATTGACGGAAGGCGATTACCAGGGTGGAGAGCGCCAGCCAGGCCAGAGCCCCCGGAATCAGCCGTTTCCATCCCAGGGTCATGAGTTGGTCGTACCGGAGGCGGGGAAGGGTCGCGCGAATCCAGAAGAAGATGAAAACCAGAGCGTAGGTCTTGAGCAGAAAGTAGACGGTGGGAAGGATCCCGGAAATGAAGCCGGGCAAGGCGTCATCAAAGGTCGGCCCATTCCATCCACCCAGGAAGAGAGTGGCGGCGATGGCACACATTGAAAAAATATTGACGTATTCGGCAAGAAAGAACATGGCAAACCTCATGCCCGAGTACTCGGTGTGAAAACCACCGACAAGCTCCTGCTCCGCCTCGACGAGGTCGAAGGGGGCGCGATTGGTTTCGGCGATGATCGCGATGAAGAAAATAACGAAAGCAACGATCTGGGGAAAGATGTTCCAACGTGGGACGAACTGCAGAATTGGTTCCAGGACGGGGATGATGTCCCCCCAGGTGCCCGCCTGCCGATCGACGATTTCAGCAAGGGAGAGGGTCCCTCCATCGCCCTGGGTGGCCGAGAACATCACCACGGCGACCATGGCAAGCCCGAGGGCCGCCTCATACGAAATCGCCTGGGCTGTGCCACGCACCGCACCGAGGAGCGGGTATTTGGAACCCGACGACCATCCAGCAAGAACCACCGCATAAACCGCCATCGACGACATCGCCAGAATGAAGAGCAGCCCGATATTGAGATCGGCGCCCTGTAATGCAACCTCCTGCTCGCCGATCATGAATGGTCGTCCCCAGGGGACCATCATGAAAATGAGAAATGCCGGTACGACTGCCAGAAACGGGGCGAGGATGTAGAGACCCAGCTCGACCTTGCGCGGGGTGATCGACTCCTTGAAGAAGAGCTTCAGTCCATCCGCAACGGTCTGCAGAATTCCCCACGGCCCGGCGCGGGTCGGACCGATTCGGCTTTGCATGTCGGCCAACACCTTGCGCTCGAGCCATACGTTGATGATCGTGAGTACCAGGAGCAGACCGAAGGTCAGCACCACGCGGAGGGCGATTACCCCAAACTCTGGCCAGCTCATCAGGTGACCACCTTGACCCTGACCACCGGGTCATTCCCAAGACGGGCAGCGCCCGGTTGGTTCTGCGGCACGAAAACAACCCCGGCTGGTGTCTCCTCATCGATTCTGGCCCGGAATCGTCCCTCGCCTTTGCTGGTGACGACATCGACCTCATAGCCCTCCTGGGCTCCGAGACGGCGGGCATCATCGGGGTTGATGTGCACCACGGCTCCAGGGGCAAGCGCGCGCAACGAAGGGCAATTCCTCAGTCGGACCCCATCGTCATACATAACTTTTGCCGTGTGAAGGGTGAGTTGGGCTCCCGGGGCAGACGACCCTTCCAAGCGGACCGGTATGTGCCCCAGAGGGCTTTCCCCGCTCAGAGGGACTACAACACCATCGCGTGCTTCCCACTCCAGATAGTCCCAGGTGATACCGCTATAAGCGGGAGCAACGACAGCGATTTCTTTGGCCACTCCTTCAGCCGTGCTCAGACCCATCGCAGCACCCATCCGGCTGGAGAGATCGTCAAGGATCGCCCAGTCGGGCCGGCTCAGGCCGGGGGGCGGCGTGATGGCGTTGACCTTCTGCACCCGACCTTCGAGATTGGTAGTGGTGCCCTCCTTTTCAGAGAAAACGGACGCCGGAAAAATCACGTCGGCAAGTCGATTGGAGTCGTTCATGAACGCATCGATCGCCACCACGTACTCGGCCAGTTCTAGCGCCTCGGCCACCCCACCGTGGATGGAATCACCGACCGGGTCAGCACCAACCAGAAGGATGGCGCGAAGCGTTTCTTCGGCCAAACCCTTGATGATGCCAGCGGAGTCCTTGCCCTCGCCCTCGGGCAGCTCTCCCCAGGTTGACGCCATTTCGTCGGATCGATACCCGACACGCCCGGGAAGCAGATCAGGGGCTAGACCCATGTCGAGGGCACCGTATGTGTTGGCCTTATTGGTCAGCGGGATAATTCTTGCCCTTGCCGCTTTTTCTCGCACCACGGCGGCCACCGACTCGGGAAGCTGATCGTCGTCGGCCAGAGTCGCTCTGCCCACTATCGCAACGACATTTCCACCCAGGAGGTCTACCAATTCGGGATGATCACCACCCACAATCTCCTTGAGGAGTTGAGACCCGCCGCCTGGGCGATACCGGACCGTTGTGGTAGCCCTGTCGTCGAGACCGGTAGTCCGCGGGTGGACGACTATCAGATTTACACCAAGCTCTTGCGCTGCTCGACGGACTCGCAAATACAATGTTGGATGGGTTTCCTTGAGGTCGGATCCCCAGACCAAGATGGTGTCGGCGGTGTCCACATCTGAGATCAGGCCCCGGTCAACCGTCGCAGCCAGGAACGGGGCGGAAAGGCCGTCCTCAATTCGGGCGTCGAGGTGGTTGGTCTTGAGGACGGTCCTGGCAAACTTTGATAAGGCGTATGCATCTTCGTTGGTCCCCTGCGCACCACCGATCACCCCAATCGCCTGTCCGCCTGACTCATCGAGGATCAAACCGAATCGGTTCGCGACCATGTCGAGCGCTTCGGACCAGTCGACGGGCTCAAAGGTATCGCCCCGTCGCACTAGGGGGGTCGTAAGACGGTTCTCAGATCTGACGAACTCAAAACCGAAACGATCCTTGTCAGATAGCCACCCGTGGTTGACCGGTTCGGAATCCACCCCGACGAGGCGGAGTATCTCATTCTCCGAGACATGAATCGCGAGACGGGGGTGGGCCGTATCGAAGTTCGACGAGCTCTCCACCATGCGGAGATCCCAAGGGCGCGCCCTAAACCGGTACGCCTTGGCCGTCAATGCGCCCACAGGGCAAATTTGGACCGTGTTACCTGAAAAGTAGGAACTGAACGGGAGATCGGGAAAAGTGTTGATCTCGGTGGTATTGCCCCGATCCATGAACTCGATAAGTGGATCTCCGCTGATCTCTTCGGAAAAACGCGTGCAGCGGGCACAGAGGATGCATCGCTCCCGGTCGAGTAAGACCAGGTCGGAAATCGGGATCGGCTTTTCAAAAGTCCGCTTGATCTCGACGAATCGGCTCTCGCCAGGACCGTAGGCCATTGCCTGATCCTGTAACGGGCACTCTCCACCTTTGTCGCAGACCGGGCAGTCCAGGGGATGGTTGGCGAGAAGGAATTCAAGGACAGCTTCCTGGGCCTTCTGGACCGTTTCATTTCCGGTGTCGACAGCCATGCCGTCGACAACTTCGTTGGTACAGGCGGTGACCAGCATCGGGCCGCGTCCTGTATCGACTTCCACCAAACACATCCGACACATACCGACTGGTTTCATCCGGTTGTGCCAGCAGAAACGGGGTATGTAGGTGCCGTTTTCTTCGGCTGCTTTGATCAATAATTCGCCGGGTTTGACCTCAAATTCCTGTCCATTGACGCTGATGGTGACGAGATCGCTCAAAACGGACACCCACCGTTGGTGACATGGGCGTCGACCTCTTCCCGAAAGTAATCCTTGAGAGCTTTGATCGGTGAAACTGCCGAGGGCCCCAACGGGCAAATGGTGGTCATCTTCGGTGGCCACGCCAGGTCGATGCTGATCCCGTCCGAGACGCCGATCGCCAGATCGAGATCGACGGCGCGGCCTTGACCGTCCTCGATTCGTCTCAGGATCATTTCGAGCCATGTCGTGCCCTCACGACACGGAGTGCATTGGCCACACGATTCGTGGGAGAAAAAGCGCACTATTCGCTCAGCTGCGCGCACCATGCACGTTTTCTCGTCCATGACGATCACTGCTCCCGACCCGAGCATCGACCCGGCCGCTGCGGTCGCCTCTTTTGTGATCTCCAGATCGAGATGGTGCTCGGGAACGAACCAAGGGGCCGAAGCGCCTCCGGGAATCCAGGCCTTCAGTTCGCGATCGCCGCTTATGCCGCCGCCAACTTCGTAGATAAGTTCGCGCCAGGTGATCCCGTGGGCCAGCTCGTAATTGCCCGGATTTTTCACATGACCCGACAACGACATCATGAAGGTTCCGGTATCAATTTCATGAGCCAGGTGGGAAAATTCATCGGCTCCCATTTCGAGGATCAGGGGAAGATCGGAGACAGTTTCCACATTGTTGACGATGGTGGGCATCATGTAGAGCCCTTTGGCCGCGGGGAAGTATGGGGGCTTGAGCCGTGGTTCCCCACGCCGACCCTCGAGGCTGTTGATGAGCGCTGTTTCCTCGCCACAGATGTAGGCGCCACCCCCGAGGTGGACGGTGAACTCGAAGTCGTAATCGGTACCAAATATCCCTGAGCCGAGATAGCCCCGGGAATAGGCTTCGTCAACCGCTTGCTGAACCCTCCGGGCCGGCTTGGCGTACTCGCCCCGAATATAGATGAAGGCATGATGGACCTCGTTGGCGAACGCCGTGATGATGGATCCTTCGACGATCTGATGTGGATCCCGTTCCAGTAGCTGGCGATCCTTGAAGGTTCCCGGTTCCGATTCGTCAGCGTTCACCACGAGGTAGGCGGGCCGAGCAGGAGCCAGAAAACTCCACTTAAGGCCGGCCGAGAATGCGGCACCGCCTCGGCCGAGCAAACCCGAACTTTTGACCAATTCGACGAGCTCGTCTCTGGTCATGTCAAGTGCCCTACGAGCCTGGATATATCCCCCGGTGGCCTCGTAGCGCTCCATGGTGTGAGAGTCGGCAGGGTGCTCGGTCATTCGCCGGGTGACCACCAACGGGTTGGTACTCATTCCTCACCTGCCTTACGAATTGTTCCGAGAGGCTGAAAACCCGGGTACGGGCCAACTGCGGCATGCTCATCGCGAATTGCCCAATCGAAACTCCTCACCCCTCCAAACAGTTCCTGCATCTCATCGGTGTTCACTGCGTCAGGCCGGGCTGACTTGAGCCACTGAACCAACTGACGCGCTTTTTCCGGGGTGACTCCCTCGATCAGCTCATAATTCACTTGGACCGCCACGGCCCCACCACAGGCTCCGATACATTCGACATGTTCGACAGAAAGCAGTCCCTCTTCATCGGTCTCGCCATGGGGAACTCCCGACTCATCTTCGAGGGCGTGGAGCACATCGTCACCACCCAAGAGCATGCACGAGATCGACGTGCAACACGACACAAGATATTTGCCGGTTCGTTCCCGTTTGTACATCGTGTAGAAGCTGGCAACCGATTGAACTTGGGCCGGAGTTAGATCTGTCCACTCTCCCACTTCGACCATGCCCTCTTCGGTCAGATACCCATCCTCGGCCATGGCGAGGTAAAGGAGAGGCATCACCGCCGACCGCTTCTCGGGGTATCGGCCAATGATCTCCTTGGCCCGATTCTGGGTTTCCTGCGGCCATCTACTCATCGGTCGACATCTCCCATGACGGGATCCATCGAAGCGATGGTGGCCACTGTGTCTGCCATCAAGGAGTCGGCCATGGCGATTGGCAGTGCCTGGAGATTGGCAAACGAAGGAGCACGGGTGTGCATCCGGTAGGGTTTCGCCTCGCCGTCCGAAACCAGGTAACACCCGAGTTCGCCACGAGGTGATTCCACGGCGACATAGGTTTCACCGGCGGGAACTTTGAAACCCTCGGTGAACAGTTTGAAGTGATGGATTAGAGCTTCCATCGACTCGTCGATTCGGGCACGCGGAGGTGGGGTCACCTTGCGATCGTCAACCCGATAATCCCCCTTGGGCATGGCGTCCATGACCTGCTCGACAATCTTCAACGACTCGTTAATCTCTTCGATCCGGATCCGGTATCGGTCATAAACGTCACCGGCTTCTCCCAGTGGGACATCGAATTCATACTGCTCGATACCGCTGTAGGGAAAAGCTTTACGGAGGTCCCAGTCGACGCCTGTAGCACGAAGTGCCGGGCCGGTGATGCCGTAGCCAACAGCTTCTTCCGCGGTAATCACCCCAACCCCTCGGGTGCGCGATTCCCAAATCGGATTGAACTCTAGGAGATCGTCATATTGCTTCACACGCATCGGCAAATCGGTGAGAAGCGCCGAAACGTCGTCTTTCCACCCGACAGGCAGGTCAGCGGCCACTCCACCAGGTCGGATGAAGTTGTGATTCATCCTTAGCCCGGTGGTCTTCTCGAAGAACGCAAGGATGCTTTCACGCTCGCGGAAGCCATAGATCATCATCGACAACGCACCGATATCCATGCCGTTGGTCGCCATCGCAACCAAATGCGAGGAAATCCGATTGAGCTCGGTGAGCAGTACCCGAATCGCCGCCGCCCGCTCTGGGACCTCGATCCCGAGCAGTTTCTCAACCGCGAGGGAATAGGCGAGCTCGCCGTGAAATGGCGCCAAATAGTCCATGCGGGTTACGTTGGTCGGCCCCTGCCCGAACGTGAGTTGTTCAGCGGTCTTTTCCATGCCGGTGTGGAGGTATCCGATAATCGGTTTTGTCCGCCGCACCACTTCGCCTTCGAGTTCGATCTGAAGACGTAAAACCCCATGTGTGGAAGGATGCTGGGGCCCCATATTGACAACAGTCCGGTCGTCCTCGTCGACCTCGTCATCAAAGATGTAATCGTCAGAGATCACCCGGCCGAATTGTTCGTCGAGGCGTGCATCCGACTCGTTTGCACCGATCTCCTGGGAACCTTCGTCCGTCGTGCTGTACTCGGCCGATTGAAATTGAGGCTCTTCGGTTCCTGCCACCCAGATGTCGACGTTTTCAGTGGTTTTGGTTTCGTCCGACATCTCAGTTCACCTGGTGGCTCGCCTTGAACTGCACCGGTACCCCACCGACGCCATAGTCCTTACGAAGGGGAAACCCCTCCCAGTCGTCGGGCATCAGAATCCTGGTTAGGTCAGGATGATTCTCGAATTCGATGCCGAACATGTCATAAACCTCTCGTTCGGCAAAGTTGGCACCCGGCCACAGCGGTACCAGCGACGCGACCTTCGGTTCCTGTCTGGTCGCTGTGGTGATCATCCTCAATCGAAGTCGGTGTTGCATCGACAGCAGATTGGCTACGACCTCGAATCGATGAGGGCGCGCCCTCATCCAGTCGACGGCGGTGACATCGACGCAAACCTCGAAACCGGCGGCCTTGGCCTCTTCGGCGAAGCGGTACCAATCGGAAGATTCGAGGCGGACCACTGCTTGCCCGACGGACTCCTCAATTGCTGCCGATTCGAAGGGTGCGGCAAGGTCGGCGATGATCTGGCTGAGTTCGCTCAATTGCGGATCTCCCCGGACATGATTTTGTCGTGAAGGGTGAGAACTGCGTGCATCAAGCTCTGCGGACCAGGCGGGCAACCGGGTATATAGATATCGACGGGAACAACTTGATCGACACCCTGCACCAAGGCGTAGTTGTTGAACATCCCTCCGGTACTGGCACATGCTCCCATCGAAACCACCCACTTAGGGTCTGGCATCTGGTCGTAAACCTGACGGAGGACCGGTGCCATCTTCTGACTAACCCGCCCGGCCACGATCATCAGGTCGGCCTGACGGGGCGATGCGCGGAAGACCTCCATCCCAAATCGAGCAAGATCGTAATGGGCGGCGCCCGTGGCCATCATTTCGATGGCGCAACAGGCGAGGCCGAATGTGGCGGGGAACATCGATCGGGTTCGGGCCCAGTTTGCCGCCCTCTCCACGGTGGTCATCAGAAGGTTGCCCGGAGGTGCCAGGGCCATCAGGCGGCCTCGGAGAGGTCTGAAGGAATATACCGGGCGCGACGTTTGACGTTCCAGTCGAGGGCGCCTCGTTTCCACACATATGCCAGCGTTTCGGCAACAAAGAAGGTGAAGATCCCGACCGCAGCGACTCCATACCAGCCCAGCTCCACCCAAATAGTTGCCCAGGCGAATAGGAAGATGATCTCGACATCGAAGATCACAAAGAGCATCGCAACCAGGTAGAACTTCACCGGAAACCTCTGCGCTGGTTCCACTTCCGGAATGATCCCGCATTCGTAGGGTTCCAGTTTTTCCGGCGTCGGCCGATTGGGACGCATCATCCGTGACGCCAGCAGTGAAACGCCAACGAAGGCGGCGGCTAGGAGAAGCATCAAGGCGACCGGCAAATAATCGACAAGAGTCACGGGTCGGAGCTTAGAACGGCCCCCGCTTGTGAACTAAATCGCAAGGTCGTCTCAATTCACTGTTCTGTGAACGGATATGGCGTCGTGGGGACAAATTCGGTTCACAGAAGCATCCGAAGATACGATCTAACCATGGCAACAAGTGGCGGAACCCGGGCAATAGTTGCGGCGATGGTGGCGAATGCTGGAATCGCCGTCGCCAAGTTCATCGCATACGTCGTCACCGGTTCGGCATCAATGCTGGCGGAGGCGATTCACTCCGTTGCCGACACCTCGAATCAGGGCCTCCTACTTCTAGGGAGTAAACGGGCCCGGAAGGTGGCGGACGACCAACATCAGTTTGGATATGGGCGTGAGAGGTACTTCTGGGCATTCGTCGTGGCGATGGTCCTGTTCGCCCTCGGTGGTATCTACTCGATTTATGAGGGCATCGAAAAGATCAGGCATCCTCACGAATTGGAGTCCCTGGGATGGGCGATCGGTGTGTTGTTGGTGAGCATCGTGTTAGAAGGTTTTAGCTTCCGCACCGCGGCTGTAGAAGCTCAGAAGGTCAAAGGTCGCCAGAGTTGGTGGCAATTCATCCGCAGATCACGCTCCCCCGAGCTTCCTGTGGTTCTTCTCGAGGACACCGGAGCCCTCGTAGGACTCGTGCTTGCATTAACCGGAATTACTTTGGCCAGCGTCACCGGCGATCCAATCTGGGACGGAATCGGCACATTGAGCATCGGCATCCTTCTGCTGATCATTGCAGTGGTACTCACCGTCGAAATGAAATCTCTGCTCATCGGGGAGTCGGCAACCTCGGAGAATGTTCAGTCCATCGTTGCCGCCGTACGGGCCACGAAAGGCGTCACCAAGATCATCGATCTCCGTACCCAACACATCGGCGGGGAAGAACTGCTGGTTGCCGGAAAACTGGAATTTGAAAGGTCACTTACCAATGCACAGCTGAGCGATGCGATCGACGACGTCGAATCGGCGATTCGCTCTGCCGTGCCTTTGACAATGCAGATCTACCTAGAACCAGACCTTTTCGAGGCTGACCGTGAGCCGCCTAAAGATCCAGAGTCATGAAGGTGCTGTTCGTGCTGGGCCCGTATCCGTTGAAAGGATCACACACCTCGAACCCGACTGCTTCATAGAGGCGGCGGGACGGCGCAAACGCCTCCATCGAGCCCGTTTCCAGGCTCACCCGCGAGTATTCGCCCTCTCTCGCCACGGCGAGCAAATGCCGGACCATCGCACGACCCACCCCTCGACCCCGGGCCACCTCGGCCGTGTGTATCGATTTCAGCTCAGCATGCGAGGCGTCGATCCGCTTTATAGCGCCAACCCCGAGCAGGGTCCCTTGTGATCGGATGCTGAAGAACGAAACATCAGAGCTGAGCAAACCGGAAACATCCAGGGCGTGGACATCCTCCCGCGGGCTGTGTTCGTTGGCGAAGTTGAGGTGGGCATCGAGCAGCTGTTGAACATCAGTATTGTCCGGTGAGTCAGGCAACACGACGAAGGTTTCTTCAACTCCCATGGTCGTCTCCGGAGGCTTACTTGACCGGAAGTCCTCGAACCACTGTGGCAAGGGCGTCGTAGGTGCGCTCCCCCATGTGTTTGTCATCTTCATCCAACAGGTTGGCCATGACCTTCAGGGTCCACTCCATCAACGTCTTGTTTCGGAGGCCGGTATGTGCAAGGGTCCTCATCACCGGCGGATTCCCGATCAACTTCACAAAGATCCTGGCCATTTTGTAATAGAGCCCGTACTCATCCTGGAGATACTGCGGGTAACGGCGGAGAATCCCGAGGTCGCCTTCGGTGATCGACTGGGTCACGAAATCGGCAGCAATCCGTCCTGTCTCATAGGCATAGGAAATTCCTTCTCCGTTCCATGGGTTGATCGCGCCCGCGGCATCGCCGATGGCAATCCAGTTGTTCCCCACCAGGGGGCTCTTGGAGAACGACATGGTGAGCTTGCCGCCTTCGGGTTTGCTCAGTTGGGATTCTGCTGAAATCTCCCAGTGGGCCGGGGCGGTATCGGCGTAGTCGTTCATCATGTGAGTTGTGTTGACATGCTTCCATCGTTTGAAGGTGGAAAGTAGGCCAACGCCAACGTTGATCGTTCCGTCGCCAAGCGGGAAGACCCATCCGTATCCGGGCATGGTGGCGCCGGATGAATCACGAAGATCCAGTTGACTTTCTAGAAACGGATCTGTTGACATCGGCGAGGAGTAATAACCCCGGGCGGCGAGGCCCATGGGGTAGTCGCGGCGTCGGCTTGCGCCCAGGTCTCGGCCGAATCGATTCATCGAGCCGTCGGCGATGATGGTGATATCGGGTCTGACGACCTCCGTTTCACCGCCCGAGCTCAGCTCGGCACCGACTAATTGACCGTTCTCGATTACCGGGTTGGCACTGGTCTTCTCCCTGATCACAACACCCTGCTTGCCGGCAAGGGCGGCCATTTGTTGGTCGAGATCGCGTCGACGAATCACCCCACCCCAGTTGGGAAATTTCGAGTGTTCCGGCCATGCCATCTCGAGCATGAGGTCATCGCCCGCGTAGCTCCTAAGACCGGTGATGCGGTGGAACTCTGGGACGTCAAAGTCAAAGCCCATGTCCTGCATCTGCTTGATCGCCCGTGGCGTTAGCCCGTCGCCACAGGTTTTGTTGCGGGGAAACTCTTTCTTCTCCACCAACGTGACCTCATGCCCGGCCACAGCGAGCCAGTAGGCGGCAGCCGAACCGGCTGGCCCACCGCCGACGACGAGAATGGAAGGAGAACTCATGCTCAGCCGAGGTTAGAAGGGTGCGGCGGCTGCGAGTAGTCGGAGGTGGCCGAATGTCTGAAATGGCGGGATCGGAGAGTAACGTTGCCACCCGATGAGCGGACTACCCAGGGCAACAGTTGTGAGACTCCCCCGCTATCTCCGACTGCTCGAAGACATTGGTGCTTCGCGGGACACGGTTAGCTCTGACGAACTCGCGATCGCGGCCGGTGCCAACGCGGCAAATGTCAGGAGAGACCTCTCCCATCTCGATTTCCACGGCGTGCGAGGACTTGGATACTCGGTGGTTGATCTGAAAAATCGGATCAGGCAGGAACTCGGGATCGACAAACGACGCCGCGTCGCCATCGTTGGAGCCGGAAACCTGGGACGTGCCCTGGCCAACTACGGCGGGTTGAGTAAACGTGGCTTCGATGTCGTCGCCGCCTACGACAGTGCTGATTCCCGAATCGGGAAGTCGGTCGGGGGCGTCGAGGTGAGATCGATAAATGACCTCGCCGGAGACACCAAAAAGAATGGGTTCGATATGGCGATTCTTGCAGTACCGGCGAGTGCTGCTCAACAGGTCACCGACCTCCTGATCAAGTCGGGCATCACCCTGATTCTCAATTTCGCCCCGGTCCGGGTCAGGGTTCCTGAGTCCGTCCAGGTGCGTCAGGTAGACCTATCGACGGAACTCCAAATCCTCAGCTACTACGGGAGCTAGGACGGGCCAAAAAGCAGCAACATCGATCTGCGTGGGTGTTTTAAGGTCCACCCTCCCCCTCGCTGACGCTCGGGTACTCCC
>JBBKXI010000201.1:0-3171 GCA_037969415.1 Acidimicrobiia bacterium
CCTATGACCCGTCCGGCGAGTATTCGGTTGCCTACCAATGGGGGACCACCGGTCTCGGTGTCGACCTCTCAGTAGTTGGCGAGGATTTTGATCCGAGCTGGGCGTTGGTGTTCGATACCGATCTGACCGCGGGATATGCCGGGGGTGTATCACTGCTCAATGATCCTCGTGAGACGATGGGCGCTGCCCTCAAATACCTTGGCTACTCATTGAATTCAACTAGCGAAGCCGAGCTGCAGGAGGCTGCCGACGTGATTGCGGCCGCCAAGGCGAACGTCACTGCATTTGACTCAGACCAGTACGACGAGAACCTGGTGAATGGTGAGACGGCCGTCGGGCATGGTTACTCGGGTAACTTCTTCACCGCCTTCGCCGACACCGATAATCCCGACAACTGGGCGTATGTGATTCCTAAAGAAGGTGGGACGATCTGGATTGACAACATGGCGGTGCCTACCGTTTCAGAACACCCCTGCACGGCCCACGCCTTCATCAACTTCTTGCTCGACGCTGAGAACGGTGCGGCGCTGACTAACTGGAACTTCTATGCCAGCCCAAATGAGGCGGCCGAGCCCTTCATTCTCGAGGAGGTCCTTACCGATGAGACGATATATCCGTCGGCCGAATTGAGGGAGAAACTGGAGATCATCACCGACACCGGTGAATTCGAAATCCAGTACAACGACTTCTTCCAGCTGGCTAAGAGCTAACGGGGCAGTGAATCGGAAGGGGGGGCTCGCAGTGCGAGCCCCCCTTCCGATTCACTCAGCTGGAACTGGTTGTGATGGTGGTGGCGACATCGAGTCGCGGGTGGTGTGATCTCCACCACCTGTAGATCCCGTAGAGGAGCAGCGCCGGGATAACCACTACCAATAGCAGCATCGGGAGTACAGCAATCGAAAATGTGATTGCCGTGTCGCCAAGGTTCTGTAAACCAGTGACCAGCGTCCGCGAGGCGTCTCGGACAGTATCGGATGGAGTCCAGCTTGCTTCGACAATCGGGACTGCCTGGGGTGTCGGCTGGACCGCGATAGTGGCCGTGGCCAGGTCGACGGCGTCGCTGAGATAGTTGAGCTGGCCCTGAATCTGTTCGATCTGACCGCGGGTATTCGAGATCTCCGTGAAGACACGGAGCAGTTTGTCGGGGTCGGCATCAGGCTGCTTTCGAACTTCCTCGAGCAGCGCACGCAACTCGGTTTCGAGGGCGGTCAGGTTGGTAAGTTGAGCTTCGAGGTCGATGTAAGTCTCGGTCACATCCTGGGCGCCCTGCGACTCGGAAATCACTTCGGCCGATGCGTCCTTGAATTGATTCAGAGCACCGGTCAACTCGCTGGCCGGGATTCGAACCGTGATATGGATCACGGGCTGTTGGTCGTCATTGGTCGGCGAGACCTCGGCGCTGGCGACAAAGCCGCCCAGAGACTCGGTAATCCGAACAATCTCGTCATAGGTGCTGCGGGTATCGTCAGCCTCGAGCTGGAGGGATGCATTCCGAATCACCTTGCGGTCATCGGATACCGCGATATCGAGGTTGACGCGGTTGGATGCCGTTTTGGTGCCCTCCTCGTCGACGTCCGCACTTGGTGCAATGGTTACCTCGGTCGCCCCGTCGCCGTAGAAGAGTTCACCGTCTCCACCACCTGACAAGCCCGAACCGATTTCTGAGAACGTTTCTACAACACTGTCGCCCCCACAGGCAGCAAGAACGATGGTGAGTGCCCCCAGGACAATTATCAGTCGTTTCATATTCTTCTCCTTCTCCATCTCCACACACCGGGTATTTGCCCGGTCATGGTTTGGACGCGCCACCGACATGTAGCGGTTCCCGGTAACGTCGCGGTGA
Organism: Acidimicrobiia bacterium; assembly: GCA_037969415.1. GTDB lineage: Bacteria > Actinomycetota > Acidimicrobiia > Spongiisociales > ZC4RG35 > MA-ANB-1. Next base: position 1,844 of record JBBKXI010000201.1, read on the forward strand.
TGTACGGAGGAAAAATCCGAGTGCTCCCGATGAGCGGCTCCCCCAGCGACATCGGTCATGCCCACGGCTCCGAGCTTGGAGGGTCGATTCGCCAATACTTAGACGACCGCCTCGACCTGGCTGGCGATCCCTATTGGTCGGGACGAACCGCCGAATTGGAGTCAATCGTTGGCTTGGCGCAGGAAACCCTCGCCGCCCACCGCAGCTACAGCGAACCTCTTTACGAGGAGATGGTCGCGATGGCCTCGGCGGCTGGCATCAATTCGGCTGAAGCTGTTGTTGTTGGTGGATTTACCGATCTGATCGACGTAGTGCGTGTCGCCGGAGGGCCAGATGTCGAGGAGGACGACTGCACGGGTGTCATTGACGCCGACAACGGGGTGCTCGCACAGACATGGGACATGCACGCCTCCGCCGGAGAGTTTGTCTACCTTTTCGACATTGAGCCGCTTGGTGAGCCAAGAGCCAAGGTGCAGACCACCGCAGGATGTGTTGGGCAGATGGGTATCAACGAGGCCGGCATTGCCGTGGGCATCAACAACCTCACCTCCCGGGGCAAGATCGGAGTGACCTGGCCCTTCGTAGTACGCAAAGTTTTACAGCAGAGCAATCTCGACGATGCGGTCGAAATGGTTCTATCGGCCGACCTTGCCGGTGGCCACAATTTCTTCATCGTCGGCCCGGACGGCACCGGCTGCAATATCGAAGCCATGCCGGGTTCGCGAAAGGTGACCAGAGTTGAAACCGGAACCTTCTCGCACACCAATCATTGTCTCGACTCCGGAACTAGGAGTGAGGAAGGAGCCAGGAATCCGATCGGCGCCGAGAGCTCATTAACGCGGTTGGAACTGGCAAACAGTTACAAATCGGACCTCGATGCACTCTTCGCCGATCCATCAATCAATCGCGGTGCGGCGAGCCCTCACGACGTAGCCACCTGTGGTGCCGTAATCATGCGCACTGGTCCCAGGACCATCGAGGCCGTTTGGGGCCAGCCTGGGTTGCACGATTGGGAGACCTTCGGCTTTGGCTGAGATTCGTCTGGTCAATCTGGATGTGTCGATGGCCGACCAGCTGGAACAGATTGAGCTCGCCTGTTTTCCGATGGCCAACCCCGACGATCTTCTCAGTGCCGACGACATTAGGGCATATTCGGCAATCTTCCCCCAGGGATACTTCGTGGCCATGGAAGGGGAGATTCCCGTCGGGATGGGAGCGGGGATTTTTCTTGACTTCGACTTCACCAAACCACAACACACCATTGCCGAAATTACCGGGGAAAATCAGTGTCGAAATCACGATCCTGACGGTGATTGGTACTACGGCAC
>JBBKXI010000202.1:0-7725 GCA_037969415.1 Acidimicrobiia bacterium
CAGGCCTACATCCTCGCCCACGAGATCGGTCATCACGTACAAAACGAGCTGGGCATCATCAACGAAGTCAATCAAATCCAGCAGTCCGATCCCGCTCAAGCCAACCAGGCGAGCGTGTCGTTGGAGCTACAGGCGGACTGTTTCGCCGGCGTCTGGCTGTCGACCATTCGAACCGGTACGTCTGCTGCCGTTTTTGACGACAACGACCTCGAGGAGGCCTTGAACGCCGCTCAAGCGGTTGGGGACGATGCCATCCAGCAGCAGACCACAGGTCAGGTCAACCCCGAATCATTCACCCACGGCACCGCCGAGCAGCGCTACAACTGGCTGAAAACCGGGTTCGATACCGGTCAACCTGAGGCGTGCGACACTTTTTAGCCCGTTCGACACGACATCCGCGACCTCGTCCGGCGTAGAGTCCCTGGTACGCCAGCGGAATCCTTCCGCTCATTGTTGAAGGAGTAGAGATGACTGAAGAAATGGGTGGAACTGGAAAAGCCCCCGAACCGGCAGTGCCGGTGGAACCTGTGGAGAGTGCTGCAGTTGCAGAGGTATCCGCGCCGAAATCGTCTCCGGAGTCGATGATGATGATTGGGGCGGCACTGATCCTGGGCGGCTGGTTGCTGTTCAGCATCATTCTCGACGACTTCGGCACCAACTGGACCGTCCTGGTGCTGGCCGTCTTGATTCTCGCCCTGATTATGGGCAAGGGAGACTTGTTCGAAAGGCTCGCACCCAAGAACACCCTGCTCAAGGTGGCCGGATATGCGATCGGGGCGTTTGCGATTTTCGAACTGATTTGGGATATTCGATTCGCCAGCGCAGTCTTGAACGACTTCGTCGAGATCCTCGGTGCCCTGGCGTTGTTTGGTGGATCAGCACTGGTCTTTATGGGAGCCCGCTCGATCGACGAATAGTGGTGACGGGCTTTCTCGCCTGATTCGATCGTTCTGTGAACCGTTTTTGCGGCCTCACCACCAAAACCATTCACAGAACGGAAAACTGAGGATATGAGACTGGCCGGGATGACCCGTTCGGCGGACCCGAAATATCCGTCGGTTCGTGTTGCTCTTATCGGAGTTCTGGCAGCTGGCATTGTCGGAGTGGTCTATGACATCGTGGTCAACGACAGCTTCGATATTTTCGACTCTCTATCGGTTGCGGTGGCGGCGTTTTTGGGTTGGGCGATTGCAAGGGAAATAGATCCCGATCATCAGACCACGGCTCTCCTGGCTCTTGCAGGGTCAGCCTTTCTGGCGATCTGGCTGTTGCCATACCTGCTCTTGTCGGCGGTGGCCCTAGGAGCCTTACGTCTACTGGTGGGAACCGTTGGAGGAGGTGGACCGACGCGCTTCGACCTGGCGGTGATGGTGCTTGCCGCCGCTTACGGCGGGTGGTACCGAGACGGCTGGTTTCTGGCAGTAATCGTGGTTGTCGGCATTCTGATGTCGGGTGGTCGTGAGAACATTGCGTGGGCCCTGGCCGCGGCAGCCGCGGGCGGCGCCGTCGCCCTAGTCCGTCAACCATCGGCAGAGAGTCTCAGCGATGTCGTCTATGCGTTTTTCGCCTTTCCGCTTCTCCTGATAGCAGTGGTAGTTCTCGCCCTTCCCGTTTCTCCGACCAGCACGACGGATATCAAGAAGCAACCGATCGATCCGCGTCGGCTCCGGACGGGCCGGATTCTTGCGGGATTCGCCGTGGTGAGCGCTCTGTTTGCATCTGATGTCTACGGGCTCACCAATCTCGGCCCTTTAACCGCGGCTGTGGTTTCAGCAGCGCTGGCCGTCCCCTTCACAAGGCCAAAAAACCCAATTGTGTGAACGGTTTCCACGACGTGCAGGTGTAAATGTCCACAAAAAGAAATTTCCGTTTCTTGGGGCAGCCGGATTTCTAGGGCGCGATAATTTCGACGCCTATTAGGAGGAGGAGGACCATGGAAGCAGCGCCACCTGGGGTGCGAAATCTATTTCGCGCCGCCCTGAGTATCTTCATCATCACCGTTGTCATCGGGATTCTCAACGGGACCGATGTCTGGGACCCACCGAGAAACACCCTCCTCACTCATGTGCATGCCGGGACACTCGGATGGATTACGCTGTCCGTTTTTGCCGCCGCAATCTGGATGTTTGGTGGAAGCTCAGATGAGAGTTCGGGCAAACTCGCCAACTTCTCGATCGTGGCGATGAGCCTCTATGTTTTGGCGTTCTGGTCAGGCGACCTTTTCAACACGACCGAGAGTATCCAGAGGCCAATCGGCGGAACATTGGCATTTATCGCCATCGTCTGGATGATGGTGTGGGTAATGGGCCAGAAGAAGGGCCAGAAGTACAACGTCGCCGAGTTTGGTATGGCGTTAGCAATACTCTTCTTGTTGCTGGGCGCCATTCTCGGTGTGCTTCTCGGCTTGCAATTGGCCGATATCGAGGTGGTGGCCGGAGAAGCCGGTACCCGTTTGGGCGACGCCCATCCCGCCGCGATGACTATCGGATATGTAGTACTGGCCATGCTTGCCATCCTGGAGTGGCGCTTCCGTGGGGATGATGCGCCGGGGATGGCCGGAGCGAAGGCGGGCGTGATCCAGATGGTGCTGATGTTCCTTGCTGGCCTCTTCGGAATGCTCGGACTGCTCCTCGATGTCCAACCGCTTCTGATGATCAGCACGCCGTTTCAAGTGGTCGGCTTGCTCATTTTTCTGTGGAGAATGCGGAAGGAGCTTGCACCAGGGCAGTGGAGCGGCGGAATGTCGCGAGTCCTGTTACGCACCGCAGTTATCGGCCTGGTCGTAGCCGTAGCGTTCACCGCCGTTGTCGTGAACAAGTTCATTGCACTCGGAGATAATGTGAGCGATGAGTCGTTCGAGGATCTGCTGCCCTACCTGCTGGCCCTTGACCACAGTACGTTCGTACTTGTGGTCACCAACGTGATATTCGGTCTTCTCGCGGTGGTTTCCCTGGTGTCAGAGGCGTCTAACAAAGTCATCTATTTCGGACTCAACGTCGGAGCAGCCGGTTTCATTGTTGGTTTGGTGGCCGAAAACAGCACGTTGAAGCGGATCTTCACCCCGATTCTGGGTTTGGCCCTCTTGTACGGAATCTTTGTGTACCTCACGGCGAAGCCTTCACTGGCCGGAGTTCCCGCGGAGGAAGGAGCATCGGCCACTTAGCTAAGGGTGGGGCGATGACTCCCTTTTCTTCTTCTGTGAACCGTTTTTTGCGCCCAAAGCACCAAAACCCTTCACAGAACGGAAAATACCTTTGTCGGTCTAAGCGCCGTCTGGTAAACGGAACGACCCGTCCGTTTCGCAGGGGAAAGGAATCACCCGCGTTATGGCTGTTCTTGGGATCGGTCCGTAGACGTGAGGGAAGTCCTCACCGATGTCGTAGCTGTCCTCGACGACAACTTCGAGGTTGGAGTCATCGACACAAAGGAGAACCAGCCCATTTCGGCCTTTATCGATGGCAGTCGCGGTGCGCTCCACCTGACCCCGGAACGAAAAGTGGATGAAGCCCTCCTCGTCGAGGCTCGTGGCCATGTGGGCCCCCCCGGCTGGATCCCAATCCTCTTTCGGACACCAATGATAAATCATGACTTTGAGATTAGATCCCGCCAGTCGGCGTAAAGTCGGAACATGATCAACGACAAGGTCCGCAAAAAGCTGGAGCACGAAGAGGTCATTTGGCTCACCACCATCAGATCCGATGGTCAACCCCAAACGTCGGTGGTGTGGTTTCTACTCGAAGGCGACGAACTGCTCATCTACTCCAAAAAAGGCACGATCCGCAACGAGAATGTCGTCGAGAACCCCAAGGTGTCGCTCAACCTCAACTGCACGCCCCAGGGCGGAGCCGTTGTGACCATGGAGGGGACGGCGCGAGTCGACATGCATGCGCCGCGTGCCGCGGAGAACCCTCCCTATCTAGGCAAGTATTTGGATCGGATCGAAGGCTACAAATGGACACCCGACGGCTTCAGCAACGACTACCCGCTCCCAATCCGGATCACAATCGACAGAGTTCGGGCCTCATAGAGAGGGAATAAGAGCTGGCCACGGGGGTTGGCATAGGCAGAGACAACAGCCTCAGCAGATCTGCCTTTTAATCGAAAACCCAGACGCAGACGGGTAGGCGGCACTTGTTGAATGAACCAGGAGGGCCTTATGCCAAGCGTAGAAATCCAGTATTGCGTCCCGTGTGGACACCTAGACCGGGCCTTAGATACCCAGCGACACCTGCTGGAGGAGTTCGGTCAGGGCCTCGACGGAGTGCGTCTCAAGACGGGCGAAGGAGGAATCTTCACCGTCGATGTCAACGGCGACCGGGTCTTTGACAAAAAGGAGACTCCATACGACCTCGACCTCATTACCACCGCCGTGGCTGCCTACGTCGAGAACTAGACACCGAGAAGACCGCCGATCAACAGCGGGATCAATCCGAGGAGGTTCAGAGCGATGATGACACCAATGACGATGAGTGTCACCCTCATCACTCGCGCCGCCTGAGCGGCTCCTGCTAGTGGTGGCGGTGGGGTCCGACCAAGATCCTGCCGATAGTTCGTCCAAACCAAGCTGGAATACACAAACCCGACGATGGGGAGCACGAGCAGCGTAACTGCATGGAGAATCCCCATAATCACCATCATTCGTCCGATCCGAACCAGCGACTCTTCCAATCCGGATTGAAAGACCACATCGGTACTCCAATCAGCCAGCTCTGTAGAGGACAGGATCAGACCAGCGAATACCAGGTAGTAGGCGATGTCGAGGAGTTGGAGAATACGTTCACCGGTCTCACCGGTGATTGAGAAGATGTCGTCGACGTAGTTTCGTCCGAAACGTCGAATCGCGGGGCCTAGTACCACCAGGATCAGGATCATCACCACGGTGGCGATGCTTCCTAGAACCCATGCCGGGATCAGGAGACTGCCCGCCGAATCGACCTTTAGCGTGCTGCCCGTGGCCAACGCAATCGCGATCAAGCCCCCTGCGGCGAGAACAAAGTTCCGGGCCAGACGCTTTCGGTGTGACTTGTCTTCCTCAACACTCCGCTCGACCCGAACAAACAGGTCCGGGCTGGGCTCATACTGATCGGCGCTGTGGAGTGCCTCACTGAGACGCTGCTCAAGTGTCATCGGACATCCTCTAGAAGCGTGCCCAAGGCAGCCATACCCCTCTGTGTGTGGGTTTTGACCGAGTTAGGTGATATACCCAGGGTTTCGGCGATCTCGCGCTCGGACAGCTCCATGAAGTAGCGCAGCACCAGACAATCACGTTGCCGTGGGGATAGCTCTCCGAGTGATTCGATCAGCCGCGCCTGGCTCTCATTTCGAAAAATCTGTTCTTCCGGCGCTTCACCCGGGGGGAGGTACGCAGATTGTTGGTGTCGTAACGAGAGCAGCCCCCGGCGATTGTGATCGCGGGCCAAATTGAGAACGATCGAGCGCAAGTACGCGGGCAGTTTGTTGTCGTCGTTTACGCGGTGCGCTGATCGGTGCAGACGAATGAACGCCTCCTGGACAATGTCTTCGGCGGCGTTGCGGTCATCGGTGAAAATCCGGGCGAGACGAACCAGGGAAGCCCCCTCCTGGTTGAACATAGTGACCAGAATCTTCTTCCGGTCTGCGTCGTCACCCGCCAGCGTCGCGGCGATGACTTCGACCATGAAGGCCAGTGTCAGGTTCACGGATTGGTGGAAATGTCGTCTTCGAACTGACGACTGAGGCCCAGGAGTCGGCCGATGAGAGGCAAACTCAGAACGTTGAGTCCATGGAGGATTCCCATCAGAAGCAGCATGGTCCCCACCCGAACCATTTCTGCCTCGAGTTGGACCCCTACGTCCTTCCAGAGAAAGGGCTTCTGAAATTTGATTGTGAACAGAATCAACGAGACGAAGATCAGGTAGTAGGCGACATCCATCAGGACGAGGTAGCTTTTTCCGGTACGAGGGTTTGCCCTGAAGACGTCCCCGGCGTAGCTGCGCCCAAATCGTTTTATCAACGGTCCCAATATCACCACAATCGCTACCAGGACGATGTTGGTGATCAATTCAATCACCCACCAGCTCATGGTTCCCTTCCAGTCGTCGGAGTAATCATGCCACCGCCTTGACTGCCGGTGCGTCGCGGATCGACCTTTTGCTGAGCCGGTCGTAAAGGCTCAGGGACACCCATCCGTGGGCAAAACCAATCGTCGCAAACATTGGAATGTTCACCCAACCGCCAAACCCGAGGTGGGTGATCTCGCTTCGTAGGTCAGGACTTGCGAAAAGGAAGGCGATCAGTGCAAGTGATACGACCGCCGATGCGGCTGCTTTCCCTATCGAAAAGCCCTCGCGGGCAAACGCCGCCACTACCGAGTAGATCGACCCGAGGAATCCACCGATGAGGACAATGATCCCAATGGTGCCGCCAAAGCTGAATTCAGGAGTTGTATTGGAGTCGGCAATGGCCACGGCGCGCATCGCCAGCCTCAAACCGGGACCCAGCACGAGTACCCCCGAGATCAGTCCGGCGAGCAGGCTCCGCCCAGTCATTCGCCAGAAACCGGGAATCATTTTCCATGCTCCCACCAACAGAACGACCGTAACCAAGAGACCCACGAAGCCAAGCAAAGCTATCGGAATCACACCCAACGCGAGCAGAGAGGCGAATGCAGCGGATGCTCGCCGTTCCTTGACGCTTAACTGGTTCATACCGTGATCCTTTCAGCTTCCTGAATTGCATTCGGCTCAACGCGATCAAAAATTAGTTGGCTCACGTAGCCATATCCGAGTGCGATCAAACCGAACATGGGGAGGTTCAACCAACCGCCAGCCCCCAGGTGAAGTATTTCTCCCCGTGTCTCGCTGTCAAAGAGGATGAATGCCATGACGAGTCCGGCCGCGAGCAGGGTTCCTCCGATTCGGCCAGCACCGAAGCCTTTCCGGGCGAAGGACGCAACGATTCCGAAAATGCCACCGAATATGCCCCCAATGCCCACGATGATGAACATTGTTCCACCAACAGTGAATTCGGGAATCCGAGATGGCTCCATAAGTGCGACGATCCGCATTGCGATCCGAAATCCGATGCCGATGATGACTCCTCCGGCGACAGCACCAGCGAATCCGGCAGAAACAAGCGTCGAAAGGAACCTCGGAACCAGTTTCCACCCGAATAGGAGGCCCAGTCCGATGAATAGCCATGCCACACCTGGACCAACCACTTCACCGCCTACTAAAGCGCCAATGAGCGCCAGAGGAACGACGAATGCTCCTCGATTTCCGACTCGACTCATAATCAACAGACGAACGCCATCCCGGATCGGGTGACAATGTGCAGAATCGCAGGTAGGTTCTTTCATTGACTCAAGGGAGCAAATTTGGACGCAAAAGAGGTATATCTCGTCAAGCCACCACCCGACGACATCGAGGCTCAGTTGCTGAGACCTATCAATGCCGTAGTGGGAACTCTCAATCCTGATGGCTCGATCCATCTCGCCTTCGTCATTTTCCTGTGGGAGAACGGAAAGTTCTATTTCGAAACCGCCTCAATAACTAAAAAGGTGCGGAACATCAGAGCAAACCCGACAGCATCGTTTGCTATCGACCCACCCGGTTTTATGGCGATGGCTGAAGGCACCGCCCGGGCAATCGAGGGGGAGGAAGCTCTTGAGATAAACCGGAGACTCCGGGAAAAGAACTTGACCCCGGAAGCTGCGGGTTCGGTCGGAAAAGCCTGGGGAGAGTTCGA
>JBBKXI010000203.1:0-3662 GCA_037969415.1 Acidimicrobiia bacterium
AGCTCGTAGCGACCAGCACAGCGCCCACCATGACGGGGTCGAGCTCGCCCGACGTCAACTCGGACATGAGCTCGTCGGCCTCGGCGGCGGTTAACCGTCTACCGTCGAGGATGGCTTCGAGAGATTCCTTCATGCGACTGGCTCGAAGTCGAGAAAGTTTCGAAGCAAGAGGTCTCCACCCGGTGTGAGGAGGCTCTCCGGGTGAAATTGAACTCCTTCAACCGGAAGACTTCGATGACGGAGCCCCATGACGACCCCCTGCGAGGTGAAGGCCGAAACTTCCAGCTCCTCGGGTAGTTCCCCCTCAGTGACGGCCAGGGAGTGGTACCGCCCCGCTTCAAAAGGATTGGGGAGTCCCGAGTAGAGGGTGCGGGAATCGTGATAGACCGGTGAGGCCTTACCGTGTCTCAGTTCGGGTGCGCGGGTGACCTCTCCCCCGAGGGCCACCGCGATCGCCTGGTGACCGAGGCACACGCCCAGAATCGGTAATTCTTCCAACAACCCCGATATCAGCGTCACACTCTCGCCGGCATCTTCGGGACGGCCCGGGCCGGGCGAAATCACAAGATGCGTGGGATCGAGCTCCCTGGCGATTTCGACTGAGATGTCGTCATTGGTTCTCACGATCACGTCGGCCCCGAGTATGCGCAACGCCTGGACCACGTTGTATGTGAAGGAGTCGTAGTTGTCGACGAGCAGGACTCTGGTCACGACAGTCCCTCCACGGCCATCTCGATGGCCGATCGCATCACATCACTTTTCGACAGCACTTCCTCCCACTCAGTGACGGGATCGCTGTCCGCAACAATGCCGGCGCCCGCCTGAAATCGATAGCGCGAACCCTCCATCACGATGGTCCGGATTGTGATGGCCTGGTCCATCGACCCCCCATGCCCGAAATAGCCGACCGTGCCGGCATAGAAACCTCGTCTCGCTGGCTCCAATTTCTCCAGCAATTGCAAAGCTCTGACTTTGGGCGCCCCGACCACAGTCCCCGCAGGAAACACCGAAGCGAATACATCGAAACAGTCGACATCCAGCTCAACTCTCCCACGCACCCCACTCACCAAGTGCATTACATGGCTGTAGCGCTCAACGACCCGGAACGGGTCGACGACGATACTCCCCGGAACCGCAACACGGCCCAGATCGTTGCGAGCGAGGTCGACAAGCATCACATGTTCTGCCGCTTCCTTGGAATCGGCGAGGAGGGCGTACTCGGCGTCGCGATCTTCGACGGGATCATCGAAGCGAGGCCTGGTCCCGGCAATGGGTCTCAACTCCGCCTCACCGTCGGAGTAGGTGACCAACGCCTCTGGAGATGAACCAATGATCTGGGTGTCTTCGAGATCGATGAAGTACATATATGGCGACGGGTTGAGCAGACGCAGTCCGCGATAGACATCGAAGGGATTGACGTCGGCAAGTCCTTCGAACCCCACGCTGACGACTAACTGATAGACATCGCCAGCCCCAATGTGGCTTTTCGCACTCTCCACGGCCCGCACGAATTGATCCTTCTCCATCGTCGCGGTAGCGGTCTTGGTCGTTTTCGTGTATCCGTTGCGGGCGGGCAGGCCACCAGCGAGAAGATCGACCACTTCGGACCGCAGGGCCATCCGGTCGTCTTCAGTCCCGGCGTGGAGAAGGGCAGCGCGCCGGCTGAGATGGTCAAAGACGAGAACCGATGATGGTGCGTAAAAGGCCATTTCGAGATCGTCGGACCGACCCCCACCGGCACCTGGTATTCGATAGGCGACATCAAAACCCACCGCCCCGACCAGGCCGCCATGAAATGGAACTCCAGCTCCGACCGGCCCCGGACGCGGCGCGATATCCAACACTTCCCGAAGTGCGGCCATCAAAGCCCCGATCGTGCCGTCGGTTGGAAACGTCCTATCGCCGGCGGTGATCTCACCTCCCCGACACGACACCCTTAGCCCGTCACCAAACCCGATAAACGAATACCTCCCTACTCGCTCACCGTGCTCGACGCTCTCGAGAAGAAAGAATGGGCGCAGGGGAGCAAGCTTGAGATAAGCCGATACCGGAGTGTCGAGATCAGCGGCGATATCAAATATTTGTTTCATGGAGAGGTCCTCTCTCCGACCCGAGCAAATGGGCATACAAAAACCCACCTTCGGCCGGAGGTGGGTTGCGTTTACGTCAGGGCAAGAATTCGGTTCTTGACTAAGACGCCACCTCCGGCGCGTTCCGCTGCCACCACCAGGTGGTAGAAATGTTCGTCGAGAGGTGCTGACCGGTCATGTGGGGCGCCACGGTAAGACAACATCACCCGATCGTCAACCCGACTACCTAGTTGGATGCGAAAAGACCTCCGCAGATTCGACCATGTCGTCCGGACCGGAACGGCGGTACCAGGCACCGTATTTCCCGGATAGAACCATGGCTGACATCCCATGAGCGACAATCGAAATCAACACCGTCCACACCACCACGGCGAAGATCGAATCGGCAATTGGCACCCCGGTCTCCTCCAAGAGGAACACACCAAACAAGATAGAAGCCAGTCCTCGGGGGCCAAACCAACCGATAAACAACTTGGTCGGTGTTCGCACCCCGGAACCGATGAGCGAAATAGCAACAGGGATCATCCGGATCAGGGTCAAAGACAAAATGGCGTATCCGATCGTCGCCCAGGAGAAATTGGAGGTCGCATCCTCAACCACGATCAGCCCGAACAGGAAGAATGTGATCAGGGTTAGCAATTCACCCTCATCTGCAGCGAAGTCATAAGCCCCCTCGCAATGGTTCCGGGCGGCGATCCCGAATCCGATACCAGCCACGAAGGCCGCCACGAAGCCGTTGCCTCCGACCAGATCTGCCAGCGCATACGCTGCCACCCCTATCGCCATGGTGCCCAACTGGCGCATCACTCCCTCGACCATCCGGCGGGACACAGCCCATTCGAGAGCCTTACCGCCCAGCCAACCGATCGAAAGGCCCACAATCACTCCGAATCCGATCTCGGTCGCAAGGAGTGAAACGAATCCGCGTTCTTCGAGGCCGGCCTCCTCTGCCAGTAGGAGCACCGCCGCGGTGACCACCGGAAGCATGATCCCGTCGTTGAGGCCGCTCTCGACGTTGATGGTCTGGCGAATGCTTACCGGGACTGCGTCGCTGGTCACGACGGGTTTGCCCAATGCGGCATCCGTGGGCGTCAATATGGAGGCAAGAACCAATGCCGTCGCCAAATCGTATGACTTGAACACCAGGAGTGCCACGCCGGTCCCTGCAAGAACCGTGAGCGGCAACCCCATCCCAAGAAGGCGTAAGGGAAGTTGGGACTCGGTGCGCAAGCGGCGAGCGTCGATTCTGATCGCGTCGGTAAACAAGACAAGAAGAAGCGTCGCTTCAGCGAGGGTCCCCACCGCCCCGGTGCTTAAAGAGGGGTAATCGAACAACCCGAAGCCGGCCGAGCCCAACAGGATTCCGATGCCAGTGAACAACATGGGAGCACTCACGATCGAGCGTTCCATCGCTCGAGACACCAACGAGTAGCCAAATACAAGGACGGCGATTACTGCGAGAAGCACCACGGGCGCCACAATATCGTTCTTACCCTGCGGCTGTCGGGACCTCGTAGAGATCGATTTCGATGCCGAACGACGAGAGAGTGTTCATGGTCCTCGAGAAGGAGC
>JBBKXI010000204.1:0-19613 GCA_037969415.1 Acidimicrobiia bacterium
GCCGCCAGGGCCGCAGCGTCGGCAGCCGTGCTGGCGTGGTTTCGTGCAGCGTAAAGAGACGCCACCGCCCCAACGCCGATCATGCCCATCGCTGCGGTGGCTACCAGGAAAAGTGCCACCACAGTCGCCGCACCCCGATCCCGGCTCAATTCTCGGTTCTCATTGCTGCCCTTGCCGCAAGATCAAAGGAAATGTCTGGGAGCAAGAGGAGTCGGACGGTGTGGCGCACGACGATCATCACCGAAGCTGTCTGACCCGGCACAGCAGGACGGGTTACCGAGACTCGCGCCTTCTGTGCCGTAACCGGATCTAACGAAGCCACCACGGCGGCTACCGCCCGCGCGGGGTCCGGAGTGGTAGCCGCCACCCGGACCCCTTCTCGCGCAGCGCCCTGGAGCTCGACCCGTAATTGAGCGGCTGCCACCACCTGGATGCCAGCAAGAAGCACAAAGATCACCAAAGGCAAAATCAGGAAGAACTCCACGGTTATCGAACCCCGCTCCGTCAGAATTTCCCGACGACCCAGGAAATCACTTTTCCAAACAGACCACCGAGCAGGCCGCTCCCGGACCCTGACTGGAGCCAGTTCAACCCGATTATCGCTAGAGCCGTAGCTGCCAGGATTACTAGGAAGTATTCCACCGTCCCCTGCCCTCGATCTCCCGCTGTCAGGGCGAGAACCCTTGTCCACAAACGCATTTAGCGCTCCTCTCCTCTCCGGCAACCGGCCGGTCACGGGGGGAAGCGCGGAACTATCCAAAAGGGACCGCCAGATCATCGATCAGGGCGATAAGGGTGGGGCCGTAAGACACCAGTACCACACCAGGTAATAGGAAAAGGGTTAGCGGCACCATCATCTGGACCGGCAACGATCGGGCTCGTGCCAGCCGGGCAGCCTTTTCTCGAGCGAGATCGGAATCAAGCATGCGGCGAACGGCGTCAGCGCCTGAGCCCCCTCCAGAAAGTGCACGGGCCAAATGGGCGAGCATTACCTTTACCTGTCCGTTGGCGCTGGCCACGGCCTGATCAAGCCCGGAAACGGTTGCAACGCGAACTGAAGCAGCAAGATCGCGATGGTCGGGAAAACGAGCAGACACCGATTGAAGACCAGCGAGAACGGACAGGCCCGACCGCAACTCAACAAGCATCATCATCAGGACGGGCCGGAGCGGTGGAGACTTCCTACGAAAAGATCGATGCCGCCACACCAACATTCCGGTTCCGGCCACAACAACCACAAGAGGGCCGCCAACTACGAGACAGACAGCGAGAATCGAAACAACAATCATGCGGCCCGCCGAACCAGCCAGAAACTGGCAACGATCCCGACCACCACCAGGGCCAACCCGATGCTCGCCAGACCTTGCTGTATGGGACGGGCTGTAAGGGTTTGCAGTCGACCGGCACCCACCTGATAACCGAGGTAGGCGATGGGCAATCCCACGAGTACCAGGGCCGATGCACGCGCTGGCGCTGATGCAACCTTGATCTCCTCGGCCATTTCGACCTGAGCCAGCGCCAGGTCGCCGAGTTCATCAAACAGTGGGGCCGAGGGGGCCCCGGAAACAGCCACCGATTGGACAACACTTGTTAGCTCCACCCCAACCTCGGGAAACTCACGCCGGAGCGTTGGCAGAAGTTGTTCAATCGTGTTGCCGTGAGCAATCCCGTTGGAGATCTCGGGAGCGGCCACTATTTGCGCTGCGCCTTCGAGGCCCGCTCTCAAACTCGCACCGGCCCTGATTTCCCGAGCCACCGCCTGACAAAACATCGCCGCACGGGTGTCCCGGCCAGGACGACTTCGATAAATGTGGATCGCCAGCGGGAACAGCGACAGGAGGGGAAACCAAACGGCCATCGCTAAGAGCGCGGCTACCCGAAGATCGACACCCGCGTTGATCGCGACCAAAACGAGCAACGCCTCAAACATGAACGTCCTCGATCGATCCGTCGCGGTCGATTCGGGCCATCGCCACGATCCGTCTGCCTTCGGGGAGTCGGGCGACCTGGACGATCAAGTCGACCGCTGCCATGAGCTGGCGCCGGACCGCGCTCGGCGAAGCTGCACCATCGAGGAGCGCCAGGGTTTCCAGACGCCAAAGGGCTTCCTCCGGTGAGTTGGCATGGACCGTGGACATCGAACCGCGGTGACCTGTATTCAAAGCCGTGACCAGGTCAAGTGCTTCAGCACCGCGCACCTCCCCCAGAATTATTCGATCAGGTCGGAGTCGAAGAGAAGCCTTGAGGAGTTGGCGAATTGTCACTTCCCCAAACCCTTCCGCATTTGCAGAATGTGCTTCTAGACGAATGACGTGACCGGGGAAGTTCAACTCGGCAGCATCTTCGATGGTTACGAGTCGGTCGTTGGTCGGGATCGCAGCGGCTAACAGGTTGAGGAGTGTCGTCTTCCCCGCGCCAGTACCTCCCGAAACAATTATGTTCAATCCGTCCCTGGTCGACCTGGTGAGAAAGTCGACCTGACCCCTGGTGGCACCGCCGATCTCTACCAGCTGGTCGAAGGATCTAACCGTCTGGTTGAACCGACGGATCGCAACCACCGGATAGTCGACGGTGGCCGGTGGAATGGCGACATGAATTCGAGAACCGTCTTCGAGCCGCCCATCTACGGTGGGTGAGGACCTATCGACCCGTAGCCCCAGCCTTGCCAGGGCACGTTCAACAGTGGCCATCATGTGCTCAGTGGAGGAGAATTTGACGTCGGTGAGCTTCAGTGCGCCGCCCCGGTCAACCCACACTTCGGTAGGCCCGTTCACAAGGATGTCGGTGACGGAGTCATCACTTGCTAAGAGATCAAGAGGACCTAATCCGACAACACCGGCCACCACGTCACGCAGCACATCTGGTTTGGCCCGTGGAGATTCAAAAGCGAGCACTCGGTTCGCTTCATACTCGATCCGATCATGAGTGGGAGAAGACCAACCGTTCTCGGCCACCAGTCCGGCGACTCGCTCAACTAAGCCCATGGCATCCCCCAAACTCCACGCCAGGCCGCGATCCAAGATTGAGCCCGAGGAATTCGGCGATTGAGCATCGTCAATGTCGCTCGGCGCCCGATCCGGGGCATCACCACACCCTGGAATCTCTTGTAGTCGGCCCCCTGGGCGATTTGCCAGACAGAAGGAATGCCGTCATGAAAAATCGGCATTCCGGGATATGCGCCCCGATACGGAACAGTCGGACCGGTCCAGCGAAGACCGTCAGATCGGATCACAATGGCTGGCCAGCTGGAGATCATGATCTCGATTGCCGCGCTCAGCTCGGTGGCCGTGAGGGGGCCCGCACCAATGGTTGCCACCCCACGGCGACCCGGGCTCAACTCGTCGAGGCGTGGCCCTTCGTCGCAGATGTCAGCAAGGGTTCGCCCCCGCGATTCGCAGACGAGGTCGACGATAAGGGCGGATTCCATCGCTAACCCCATTCCAAGCGGACCAATCAAATTCAGCACAGGATCTTCCGAGTGCAAACCGAGAATCTGTCTTCTCCCACTTCTCATCCTTGGAACATATGGGGTGGGGAAGTCGAAGACAAGAGGGTTGATTTCTTCGAAGCCGGGCTAACTTGGATGCGATGACTGAGGCGGCGTTTTTTGACCTCGACAAGACCATTATTGCCAAGTCGTCGACGCTCGCCTTCACCAAGCCCCTCTTCAAAGCGGGCCTGCTCAGCCGGCGCACCCTCGCCAAGGCCGGTATCGCCCAGGCCTATTACCAGGTGTTCGGGGCAGACCACGACCAGTTGGAGAGAGTCAAGGACGAACTTGCCAACCTCACCAGTGGCTGGGACCAGGCCGAAATAGTCTCACTCATCGAGGAAACGGTCGATGGGATCGTTCCGCCTCTCGTATTCGCTGAGGCACTGGCGATCATCGAGCGACATCGCCGCGAGGGACGGCGAATCATCGTGGTCTCATCTAGCCCCGAGGAGATCGTTCGACCGCTCTGTCGTTATCTGTCCATCGACGAGGTGATTGCGACCCGGGCCGCCATCGGGCCCGACGGCAAGTACACCGGAGAAATCGACCTTTATGCCTACGGCCCCGGCAAAGCGATGGCGATGCGAGAATTGGCCGATCGCGAAGGGATCGATCTCAGCAACAGTTATGCCTATAGCGATTCGGCGACCGATGTCCCGATGCTGGAATTGGTCGGCCACCCGGTTGTGGTCAACCCCGACAGTGAGCTGGCGCGCATCGCAACGGAGAACGGCTGGGAGATCCGTCGCTTCGTGTCCCCAATCTCCATAAGAGACCGGATCAACGAAAACAAACTGTCGGGTGCCGCCGTTGCGGGTGGAGTTGCGGCGTTGGTCACCTATTGGGCACTGAAGGGTCGCAAGACAAGGTGACCATGGCATGAACCAACGGACAATGATCATCGTCGCCGGTGGGAAGTCGATGCGATTCGGCTCCGACAAGCTCCTGGCCCGGATCAACGAGAAGCCGATGCTCAACCACACCATCGATTCTGTGGCTCCGTTTGTTGACCAAATAGTCCTCGTGGTTCGAGAAGAACTCATTGAGCAGTTCGCTTCACCTGATCTAATCGTCGTTGCCGGTGGAGATAATCGGACCCGAAGCGAGATAAACGGTGTTGCTGCCTCACCACCCAGCACTCTGATCGGCATCCACGATGGAGCCCGGCCGGCGGTGAGCGGAGAAATGATCGCTTCCCTGTTTGACGAGGCAGCAACCACGGGAGGTGCTGTCCCCGGGTTGGAGCCGGATGGGCTCGGGATCGACAACGAGGTTTTTCACCCCACCCGGGGTGCGATCCGGGTTCAAACCCCCCAAGTATTTTGGGGCCCTGAGTTGAGAGCGGCCTACCTGGCAGCATCTAAGTCGGACTACACGGGACCGGACACGATGGCGGTTATCCATCAGTTCACCAATCTCGAGGTGACCGTGATTCCGGGTGACCCGAAGAACATCAAAGTGACCCACCCCGAGGACCTGGAAAAGCTGGGTATCCAAACAGGCAGTTGACAAATGGTCGGGAATAGTCGACCATACGGGAATGGCCGACCTATCGAGTCCCGACTATCAACTCGAAGCGACCCTTTCCCTGGAGAATATCAAGCAGTTTAAAGCGCTTTTCGATGAAACGAGGATGCAGATTGTCGACTTACTCCTGGAGCGTGCCGCCACGGTCAGTGAACTTGCGGCGACCCTCTCCCGGCCTAAGGGAACCGTGGGACACCATGTCGGAGTGCTTGAGGAAGCAGGCCTCATTCAGATAGTTCGCACTAAGAAGGTCCGGGCGATAGAGGCCAAGTACTATGGTCGCACCGCCCGGACCTTCCTCCTCACCTCTAAGCTCGACACCGATCTCGAGATAAGCCCCGACTACTTTCTTACGTCCGCAGCTGCCGAGTTCTCTAAGGCGTCAGTGGGTTACGAGTTCGACCATGGGTCACCGATGATGAGCACACTTCGCTACGCACGGATTCCGGAGGATCGAGCGGCAGAATGGGTCATGCGGGTCAGTGAGCTGACCCAAGAGTTTGCCTCAGAACAGCGGGATGGCGAGGTGACATACGGTCTGCTCGTCGCCTTCTACCCCACCGACCGACCCCATCTCCCAACGGAGGGCAAAGGAGCATGAAGCAAAAACTGGGCCTCAACTACGGAAAGCTCTGGACCGCTTCGGTCATTTCCAATTTCGGTGATGGGGTAGCCACCGTGGCCTACCCGTGGCTAGCCTCAGCGGTAACCCGAGATCCGCTCCACATCGCCTTGGTGGCAGTGGCGACGAGGATCCCGTGGCTTATTTTCTCGTTGCCGGCCGGGGTGATCACCGACCGGGTCGATCGTCGCAAGCTCGTTGGATACATGGACATATTGCGGTTTCTCATCACGCTTGGGGTGGGATTTGCTGTTCTCACATTCCAATCAGGGTTGGGCACCCCAGACGAGATCGCCAACAGCACCGCAGTCGTCCCACCCAACTCGGGATTCTTGCTTTTCATTATTTACGCGGCGGCCCTCCTGCTGGGAATCGCAGAGGTCCTAAGGGATAACTCGGCGCAGACCCTCCTGCCTTCCATCGTTTCTTCGGACAACCTGGAGAGGGCCAACGGACGGATGTGGGGAGCGGAGATGGTGATGAACTCCTTCGCCGGCCCGCCTATCGCAGGTTTCTTGCTGGCAGCTGCCTTCGCACTCCCCTTCTTTGTGGATGCCGGCACTTTCGCCGTTTCAGCCGCCCTAGTATTTATGATTTCGGGACAATTCCGCCCCAAGACCGATCCCGATTCGATCGAGGAAGTCGAGAGATCGTTCAAACGTGAGCTCAAGGAAGGGGTTAGCTGGCTGTGGAACCATCCCCTGTTTAAACCAATGGCCATTGCGCTGGGCGTGATCAATGCCCTCTTCCAACTCTCGTTCGCAACAATGGTTCTCTTTGCCCAGGAGGTTCTCCAACTCGACGCCACCGAATTCGGTCTGTTGCTAACCGCGGGGGCTGCTGGCGGTGTGCTCGGATCGCTGATTGCATCGAAGGTCTCCGAGAAGATCGGGCCTGGCGCCTCACTTTTCTTATCGATCCTCGTCTCGGGGATCACCCTGGCGGCGATAGGACTCGCCAACTCAGCCATTCTGGTTTGGGTGATGTTCGCGATCGGGTCCGTCTTCATCGTTCTTTGGAACGTCATCACCGTGTCGCTTCGTCAGTCCTTGATCCCCGACCAGCTTCTCGGGCGGGTCAACTCCGTATATCGCTTTATCGGCTGGGGAATGATGCCCATCGGGTCGATAGCGGGGGGTCTTCTGGTCTTGATGTTCGAGCCGGTCGCGGGACGCGAGTGGGCACTTCGCATTCCCTTTCTCGTGGCGGCAGGAGCTTGCGTCCTCCTATACCTTTATGCGCTACCCCGGTTGAACACGGCGAAAATCGACGAGGCGCGTCAAATTTCATCCCCGTCGATCGAATCGATCTCGGAAGATTCTTGATCGCGGTCGTTTCCACCTAAAACCCAGAAAGCAAGCGCGGATAGCGCAGCAGCACCGAATCCGAGCCCGAGCCACCCCCAGCGCTGAGTGGCCGGAGTGAGGCCAGATTCGATCGTGGTAGTGGTCGTTTGCACAGCCTGAGACTGGGAGAATTCCAACCCCAGTTCCGTCAGCGAGTTCTGCTCCGATTGCGCCCCCTCCGGTCCAATGAGTTCGAACACAACCTGATAGTTGAGGGGTTTGATCTCGGTGCGGATGCCGAAGACTCCGTCTTCTCGTTGCACCAGAGGGATTACCAGCGGTTTCTCGTTGGGGAACACCAGATGGGCGACAACTGAGTCCGCCGACTGACGGACTTCGACACGAAATTCCACCTCCATGGCATTAGTAGTCGTGGAGATGAGTTCAGCGGAGGCTGCGCCGAAGCCGGTGCCGACTTGCAGTGCCAAAAGTAGTGTGGCGGCGGATCGGATCATCAGTAGGAATTGTATTCCTTTTAGGATCTTCCACCTTGTGTGTGGAGAGTCCAACTACGTCGCGTATTTGGGGTCGGGTGGGTCGCGTTGTTGAAAACGCCTCCATTCCGAAGGGCCCCATGGCTTCTGTTTAGACGACCTGCCGTCTTCATCACTGTTGTCGGAGCGACGGCAATTCTCGGCATGGTCGCCGCTCTTACTCCCTTATTCCTGTCGTCTGCATCGAGCGCTGCGTTGCAACAAGAACTCGAAGGTCGTTGCCAAGCTTCATTTGGAGGTCAAACTCAGGGTCACTTCACCGACAACGCCGCCGAGCGAGAGACCCTGACCGAAATCACGGCCAGCGATCCTTCGTTCCAGCCACCCCGCCTATATCTCGAGGGCGCCCTGGTCACTGGTGCGAATGCGAACGGTGAAGGGTTAACGATTCCGATCAGATTCACTGGCCGGGACGAGTTCAGAGATCACATTGAACTGGTCGCTGGCGAGCACGGTCCTGGTGCGTACATCAACGACGTCATTGCTCGGGACATGGCTGCGGCCCCGGGAGACACCATCCAGTACTTCATACAAGGGGATACCTATGAGTTCGAAGTCCAAGCCGTATACAAGAACCTGACCAACCAGATATCGGACCGCTATTGGTGTCTCCTCCAGGGTGTCCTTCAGCTGACAAATATGGGAGACCCACAACCCTCCCTGGTGCTTGTCGATACCGACTTCATACCCGAGAATACCGAGTTGTTTGGACGGGTCTACGCCGCATATGGTCGTGGAGGCGGCACGTGGGAACTGCCAGTGGATATCGACGGTTTAACGGTTCCGAGCGCCATGCAGGCAAGCGCCACGCTCGAAGCGGCTGACGAACAGTTCGGGATCTTGTCTGACCTGCCTCTGGTCACGACGAGGGTCCAGGCGCTGTCGACCGCCCTCCGCAGTTCGATCATTCCTCTCGCTGCTGTGGTTCTTCTCGCCGCGATCGCCCTGGTCGGAGGGGCAGGGTCATATTGGGTCGATCGGAGAAAACTTGAACTCCAGTATCTCTCCACCCTCGGTGCGGGTCCTGGTTCCATTGCCATCAAGGCCACTCTTGAATTCCTTCCGGCAATGCTCATCGGCGGGTCGCTCGGATGGATTCTTGCCAACCTTGTTATCCCCGGGGCGGGTCCTTCCCCTGATATCGATCCCTCCTCTCGCGTAACGGCTATTTGGGTAGTTGCTGGCTCTGTCGTGGTTTCGTTGTTGGCCGTCGCAGCAATAGTCGCGGTCCGGGCGCGGGGGCTTCTCGACCACAAGGCGAGCTCGAGAGTTTCTCTAGCTTGGAGGATTCCCGCGTTGCTCGTCGCCATTGCTGGAGCGGTGCTGGTGCGCCTGTTGATTGGCGACTCCGCAGTGGTGACCAGCGAGAATCAGCTCGTAGGCTCGGTCGACCCTCTGGTGCTGTTCCTCCCACTGTTCACCATTGTCGCAGCCGTTCTCCTCGTCTCCGAGGTCGTGATTCGAATGTTCCCTTTGATTCGAAAAATGGGATCCCGTGGTCACTCTCTCTATCTGGCATCGAGACGAATCGTGAGTGCTCCGACTCTGGTTATTGCCCTCATAGCCGGCGCCGCCCTACCCGTGGCAACCCTTATTTACGCGGCATCGCTGACCCGATCGGCGACCTCGACGATCGACGCCAAGGGGAGGACATTCATCGGGGCGGATGTTGCGACTCCCATCTTCAGCCTCGAAGAGGCTCCGGGAACGCTCGCAGATGTCTCCACTGTCGTCGTCAAAACTGAACGGGCCGACCTCAACGGTACCGAGGTGGACGTACTCGCCGTCGACTTCGACTCCTTTAAGAACGGGGCCTTCTATGAAGAGGAGTTTGCTGATGTCCCGCTCCAAGACATCCTGGATGCCGTGAAGGGTGATACGGACGAGGCTCCCCTCGATGCATATATTTCTAACGGGAGCGGAGAATCCGGTGAACTCACAGTCCGCGATGAAACAGTTCCGATTAAGGTCGTCGGCGAGGTTGCAACCTTCCCTGGAACCCGAAGAAATCGTCCACTTGTGATTGTGGACCGGGACAGGTACGTCAGTCAGTTCGAGGACGTCAACGGCCGGCTGGTCGGCAGCAGGTTCCTGATGTGGACGACAGACCGGAGCCCTGACGAGATTGAATCCGAACTCCACAGCGCAGGCAGGGGCTTTGCGTTTACTACTGCCGCCACCTCCACGCTTGATCAACTCCGTTTCAAGTCGTTGGTTTGGACATTTGACTTTCTTGAGATCTACTCGGCGCTCGCCGGCTTGATTGCAATTGGTGCGGTCCTCCTCTATGTCGATACCAGACAGCGGGCGCGAAACCTGTCGTATGCATTGGCCCGCAGAATGGGCTTGAGCAGAAAAGAGCATTTGGTTGCTGGCTTTATAGAGATTGGATCCCTCACCATGATTGGAATCGTCACCGGTCTCCTGGCTGGACGGATACCCGCTCGTCAGCTCTATCGAATTCTCGATGCGGTTCCCGAAACACCACCTGCCCCACGGTGGGTCGGCGCAATGGATCTTGTATTCGTCACATTGGCCATCGGGCTTATAGTCTCGATTGCGGCCGCTGCCCTCGCCCAAAGAACCGCCGACGGAGCCGATACATCGGAGTTGTTGCGTCATGGAGAATAAGAACCGACTCGTGTGTGAAGAGATTCGGCGGGCCTACCAAACGGACGACGACCTCGTCTGGGCCCTCTGGGACGTCAATGCAGAAGCTAACCCCGGAGAGATAACTGTCCTGGCCGGGCCTTCAGGCTCGGGCAAATCAACGCTGCTAAGGCTCATGGCGGGCATCGACCAACCCGACCACGGCACGGTGACCATCGCCGATACCAATATCGCCGGTCTCAGCTCCAGAGAACGGCGAAAATTTCGAAGGAAACATATTGGATTCGTTTTTCAAGACCCTGCTGCCAATTTGCTGGGCTACATGACGGTCAAGGAACACCTCGAAATGGCCTCAGCCGCGCGAGGGGTGAAAGCCAAC
Organism: Acidimicrobiia bacterium; assembly: GCA_037969415.1. GTDB lineage: Bacteria > Actinomycetota > Acidimicrobiia > Spongiisociales > ZC4RG35 > MA-ANB-1. The sequence continues at coordinate 10,472 of JBBKXI010000204.1, forward strand.
TATCAACTGCTAACTCATCTTGAGATCGATGATCTATCCGACGAGCTACCCCACCGGTTATCTGCTGGGCAGCAGCAACGCGTCGCCCTAGCGTCGGCGGTTATTGGAGATCCGGACGTCGTTCTTGCTGACGAGCCGACCGCCGAATTGGATACCCAATCTGCTGGCCTGGCCGTCGAAGCGTTGACCCGCCTTCGCGATCTGGGTGCGACGCTGGTGGTCACCAGTCACGATCCGGAGGTGGTTCAGATCGCCGATCGCGTGATAAGGATCGAACACGGCCAGGTAGTGGCATGAGCGCTGTGATTGAACTACGCGAAATTAGAAAAACCTTCATCCGGGGAGATAGCGAAATTGTCGTCCTGAATGACCTCGCGGCGTCTGTCGAACCGGGCGAGATAGTCATTATCAGGGGCCGGTCCGGCTCCGGGAAGACAACCCTCCTCAACCTTCTGGCGGGGTGGCAGGAACCAGATAGCGGCACCCTTGAATGGTCGATCCCGGCTCCGGAGCAGTGGGAGAACGTTGCTGTAGTCCCCCAGTCCCTGGGCCTTCTTCCTGAGCTAACGCTCGGTGAAAATATTGGACTTCCCGGTCGATTGGCGGACGAGGCGAGCGATGTGTTTGAGTTCGCAACCAGACTTGAGATCGATCATCTGCTCGACCGACCCACCACCGGTGCCTCGTTAGGTGAACAACAACGCGCAGCAATCGCACGTGCACTCATCCGGCGTCCGTCGCTTTTGCTCGCCGATGAACCCTCTTCGCACCAGGACCTCGAGAGACTCCATCTCGTGTGGCGCCTTATCTCAGAGACTGCAGCAGCGGGAACCGCCGTCATCGCTGCAACTCACGATCCAGACGGATTCACCTATGCAGATCGGATACTCGACCTCCAAGGTGGAAGACTGGTCCAGACGAGCTAGCCGTTAATTTCGACAAGTGCCAGGTCGGGGCGATCGGTGACGATCCCGTCGACCCCCAGTGAGATCAACTGTCGGATCATTACAGGATCGTTCACTGTCCAAGCGTGCACCTGGAGTCCCCGCTCGTGGGCCGCGTCAACAAGCTTCTGATCGATTATTCGGAGTCCTCTCATCTGAAGAGGCACCTGCAAGGCGCTCGCCGATCCATCAACGCCACGGCCAGAACGAGAAGCAACCAACCACGATCGCGACTCCGCAGAGCCTGTCGACGTCGCCACCTTCCCTCCTACCAGATCGCGAAATCGATCGATCCGATCGTCATCGAAGGACCCGACAATCAGGCGTTCACCGACTTCCAGGGTGCTCACCGTGCGGGCAAAAGGTTCGACCACTTCGTCATGTTTCAAGTCGACCACAACTCGAATCTCGGGAAATGTCGTCACCAGTTCTTCGAAAGTTGGAATGGAAATATGTTTCGAGCGAAAGTCAAACCCTTCAGCGCCGCGGTGGCTGTACCCGGCATCGAGATTTGCGATTTCTTCGGCGGTACGATCGATGAACAAGCCGTCCTCACCCGTAATCCGGTTGAGAGTATGGTCGTGAAAGCAATGAACGACACCGTCAGCAGAGACGTGGACGTCGGTCTCGACATGCTCGACACCGATTGAAACCGCGTTTTCAAAGGCGAGCATTGTGTTTTCGGGCCAGAGATCACGACTTCCTCGATGGGCGATTACAACCGGCGAGTTCCAAAGCAACGGATCTAGCATTTCAACACAACGTAATAGGCCCCGTCCGAAGACGGGGCCTATCGAGACTTAGAGTCTTGGTTTCTACTACTCGGCTACGCGGTCCTTCAGGCCCTTGGCGGGCGAGAAATGGGCGTAATACTTGGCGGCAATGGTAATTGTCTCGCCAGTTGCGGGGTTGCGTCCTTGACGCTGGGCCCGATGCTTGACTGTAAAATTACCGAAACCGGTGATATTTACTTTGCGGCCAGCGTCGAGTTCGACCGCAATGATGCCCTCCCCATCCTTGGTTGAAAAGATGTGCTCGACAATCTCCGCGGCCTTGGCCTTGGAAATGTCCGCCTTATTGGCGAGCTTATCTGCCATCTCAGACTTGTTCACGGCCCCTCCTTAGGGTCTACGATTGACGTCGTCGGTTGGCGACGATGTCCTTACGTTAGGCGAATCATCAGTAATTCACTGACATTAAGTCTCTAAAGTACCGAGAGCACCTATGGAGGATGATGAGCGTTAAATACGAGCAACGGGATGACATTGCTGTGGTCACCCTCAATCGGCCCGAGTCGTTCAACGCGATTACGGCAGCTCTGGCCCACGAATTGGTCGACGCACTGGACCGGGCAGGCCGGGAAGCCCGTGCCGTGGTACTCACCGGCTCCGGGAAAGCATTCTGCGCCGGAGCAGATCTCGGCGAGATCGCAGCAGGCTACGAAGCGAACGGGCCAAATCTCGGAGCGGTGCTCGACAACCACTTCCATCCGGCGGTATTGGCCCTTGTCAACTGCAAGGTGCCCACAGTGGCCGCTATCAATGGTGCGACAGCCGGCGCAGGTCTTGGACTCGCCCTCGGTTGCGACCTCCGGCTGATGAGTGAGAATTCATTTTTCATGTCGGCATTCGCCGGCATCGGATTGGCGCCCGACAGTGGTACGACGTGGTGGCTCCCCGCTCATGTCGGTGTTTCCCGGGCACTGGAGATCACGTTGACCAATCGGAGGGTGCTCCCGGACGAAGCCCTCGACCTCGGCCTTTGCATGCGCGTGGTGGGGGCCGGCGAACTCGATCAAGCGTCGCTAGAAACAGCGAAAGCCCTCGCAGACCTCTCAACTGATGCCCTGGTCAGCACGAGGACGCTGGTTCGCGACGCATCAGTGACTGATTTTGTGACGGCCCTCCAGGCCGAGCGTCAGGCCCAACACCGGCTCGGGCTGAGTGCGGAGCATATGGAAGGTGTGACTGCATTTCTCGAAAAGAGGAAGCCTAACTACCGGAGCGCAAGTGCCTAATCCCGAACGATATATATATCCAGGCTGATCTTTCCGCCGCCACCGGAGCCGAGCCCGATGCCCACCTCGCGGTTCAGCCATGACAGATCTTCATTTCCGGTTTCAAACACGATCAACTCGCGTGGACTCGCAGAGCGATCTGGATTGGCGATCGAAACTCCGATCGCCCTATAGCCAACCGATTCCCGTTTCTCTCCAATCACACCGTGAATGTCGAGAGTCATGTTTCCATCACCACGGACCGTCACGTAGTCAATACCATTGACGGGCCGCTCTCCATCCCAATGATCCGATGTTGCCACTCCTGAGAATGGGAAATCGATCCTCATTCCGGCTGGCGTATCTCCAACGATTTTCATATCAAGATCGCCGGTGATCGTGCAAAACTTCTCTAGCTCAGGCATTGTGGCTCCTCATCTCAAGTCGTCGGAACGGTAGCCGCCGAATCGAAGGGATGGCTCATGCGTATTGCTTGACGAATCGATCCATCCACGGCATCACCTTGGCCACATAATCGACCGCCTCCAACTCCGGAAGGGCGCTGATTGCGTAATTCATCAACATTATCTGGCGAGCCGCATGGAGACCGTCTAGCTGATAGGCACTCTCGATGGGCCATGTCCCGAACTCCTCGAAACCATCACGAAAGGCGTCAACAACTTCCTGAGATCGGGGCGCGGCCCGCGAGGAGTAGAGACATACCGAGACGTCCTGAGCTGGTGTCGCCATCATCACATCCTCGAAATCGAATGCGTACAGCCGAGTGGCGACCACGTGGGCATTCCATTCGTGAAGGTCGCCATGAACGATTTGAGGCTCGCCATTCGCCCATGTGTCGGCGATTACACGCTCAGCAATCGGCATCGCTTTTTTTATCGTCCCCATTGTCTGGTGTCCGAGCATTTGAGTCGTCCGGGCGGCAAATATGACCAGTGGATCGTCGGAGCGGTAATAGAAGATACGGTCCCACTTTCGTAGCAACTCAGGGTCTGGAGGAGACCAGGTCTTCCCATGTGCCTGCAGTCTCGCCAGCATCTGGCCGAGAAGTCGATACGAGAAAGGGCCAGCACCGTCACCGAGAGGAATGCCAGGTACCCAGCTGAATAACACACAATGGCGTCGGCGACCCGACTTCGGGTCCACCACATCAGTTATATAGCGTCCCGAGGCCGTTGGGATCGGTGAAACTACATCGAGGTCGGTTTCCCGTGCCAGGGCATCGAGCCAATCGACTTCGACCTGTAGATTGGAGCGACTGTTGGAATCGGGTGTTCCAACCCGGAGCACCATCTGACGTCCATCGTTTGCGACGACGCGATAGAGAACGTTGGAGTGAGTTGCTAGATGATCGACCTGCTTGACGCCAAACCTATAGCGCGTCAGAACCTCCTGGGCGAGAGGCAGTAGTCGGGCGGCCTCGGCAACTAGTCGTGTCTGATTCATGAGATGGCGTTGGGATAACCGTAGTCAGGGCAACCGAACCATCTCAATGGGTCCTAGGACCGCATTAGATGGGTGTGGAAACTTCCTCAGGAGTTTCCGCGAAGTCGACGTCTCCTCTGCGCTGATGCCAATTCTCCCACAGAACCAGCATCGATGGCAGCGTGAGTACTGCTCCAAAAAGGCTGAGGATGATGGCATAAGAAACCACCTGGCCCATTTGGCGGAAAGGCGTGAGCGTGGACGTAATGAGAATTCCGAATCCTGCAGCCGTGGTAAAAGCCGATCCTGCCAGAGCGCCACCAGTGTGACGGGTGGTCGAGCTGATGGCGTCGCCAACATTACTGAAACGAGCCCGATCCTCCTCAAAACGGCGCGCCATATGAATTGTGTAAGGAACGCCGATTCCCACTGCCAGTCCCGTGAGAGTTGCGGTGACGGGTCCGAACGGAATCCCGCTTAGATACATCAAGCCGAACGTCCAGAGCACCACAAGCGCAACCGGGACCATCGTGATGACACCGAGGAAGGGCCGCCGGTTCTCAAACCAGAAGTTGATCACCAGCACGATGGTGGCGGCGATGAGAGTGATGATCAGCGAATTCACCTGGGAGGAAGAAAGCGAATCAACAATGACTCCGCCAATGATGTTCTGCGAGGTCGGCGTTGCTGTCGCTCCCGCCTCGACGATGGGTTCGAGGTCGGTGATCAGATTGTCCCGCAGCTCAATGGCGTCATTTTCGCCTGCTTGCGTGCTGATCTCCATCAACCCCGCAGTCGCTGCCCCATCCTCGATGTAGATCACACCTCCCATTTCAACGGGAGCCGAGATAAGAGCGGCATCGTAGATCGCGGAGAGGTCAGCAGTCGGGGATACAAGACCAGACTGGGGGTCGAGCCCGCTGGCAAGGGCGATCGCGGCAAAGTCAGGGTTGGCTGGCGCACCATCAGGACCCGGAATCAAGAGTTGCTGTATCACCGACGCCGGTGAACTCACTGCGGCCTGCGTTCCGACGGGTGTCTCGAAGGTGAGGACATCGGGAGTGTCGACCAGGTTGGCGGAAGAAGCCACGATGCTGTTGTAAACCGTAGGGTCCGCAAGGTCACCCTCAATGAACACCTGAGTGGTCTCGCCGAACCCTCCTCCGAACTCATCATTGAGAATTTCGAAGGTCTCAACCATCGGTGAGTCGCTGGGGAGGAAGTCGGTGAAGGAAAACTCAGTGGAAACGTTGGTTAAGCCGATGTATCCCAGGACGCCGAGGGCGAACATCGCAACCAAGGTCAGCACGGGGGCCTTGATCGCAAGCACCGAGGTCTTCTCCATGATCTGAGGCAGGAACCGGTCGCTCGTTGCCCCCATTGCCTCCCGGGGCAATTCACCGCGACGTTCGGCTCGACGGTCAAGGACCTCGCGGACTGCGGGCACGAAAGAGAGCATCAGAATGAATGAGGCGCCGATACCGATGGCGGCAAGAATCCCGAAGTCTCTAAGAGATGGAATCGGGTTGAACACGTTGGTGAGAAACCCGATCATCGTTGTCAGTGTGGCCAGGAGCAAGGCGATCCCCACCGTGCCGATTGCCGTCCGGATTCCAGCGTCGACCGTGGACCCCTCGCCGACATTCTCTCGGTAGCGAGATGTGAGGTGGATTCCGTAATCCACTCCGAGCCCGATCAGAAGGATTGGAACTATCTGACTGATCTCATTGAACTCACCAACGAGGCCCATCTTCTGAAGGATTGCCCCGATACCGTTCATCCAAAGGATGGCGAACACAATCGTCAACATCGTCACGCTCATGTCGGTGAGCGTCCGGCGGGCCGAACGACCGATGTTGGCGTTGGCGCCACGGGGCTTCAACCAATAGACAAAAAGTAGAATCGCAATGATGATCGCGAACGCCGTGGCAAAAAGCCGACCGATTTCCTCCTCAAATCCGGAATCAGCACTGAAAAGGAGACTAAAGCTGAACGGGCGCATCTCGATATCGCTACCGGTGTCAACTCCGGCTATCACCTCGGCAATACCTACCTCGCGGTCAACCTGAGTATCGGCGTCATCGCTGGTGTCGATGAAGACCAGAATCAAGCCGGTAGTTCCGTCTTCGCTGACCAGTTGACTGACGAACCCAAGTTCTTCGCCGCCCTCGGCGAGCGATTGCGCGTAAAGGGCTTTTACCTCCGCATCACCCATCGCCGATGTGTCGACCCCTCCTTGAGCTGCAGCCTGCTGGACCGGTGCCATGAACGTGATGACCCCTGGTTGCTGGGGGGTCCCCTCAACGACCGATGCGTACTCACTCGACTGGAGGGCGCCGATAACACTATTGGCCACGGCCAACCCGTCGGCCGTCACCACGTCGCCTTTATCAGAGGTAACAACCACTTGCATGACCGATTGTGTCGATTGCTCACCGAATAGCTCCCCGATTTGCTCCGACGCCATGATCTCGGGGTTGTTGGGTGAAAAGCCTTCTTGGCCACCGGTGCTCGATTCAGCGACAAAAACCGTCAAGAACCCAAAACCTATTGTCAATGCAACAGTGGTGGCAATCACGGTCCAGGGCTTGCTTCCGACAGCGTTGGCAAAGAAGCGGACAATGGATTTCAAGGGGCGACTCCGATTTAGTGGCTAACGAGATTGTGTGCGGGACGGGTGTGCAACGTGCACGGACCTGACAAAACTTGGTTAATTCTCCCCGTGAACAGGACTCAACACAAATTCACATCCCGCCTATCTAAATCGAAAGGCTATGAACCAGTCGCGCCCAGGCGCCGCCGTCCGGCTACCGGCACGACCAAACGAGTTAGGAAAGCACGCGAATCTGATCCAGCGCATCCACGAAAGCTGCGTTTTCTGCAGCCGCACCGATCGTCACCCTGATCCAACCACGGGACATCGGGCGAATGATTATCCCCCGTCGAACAAATTGCTCCGCAGCCGCGTTGGAATCATCTCCGATTTTCAGAAAGACAAAGTTGGTTTCACTGTGTGAGTGAAGAATTTCCCGATCTGAAAGCGCTGACAGCACCATGTCGCGGCCTCTTGCATTCGCCGCGATCCGCTTTTCCAATTCTGCATTCTGTGAGAGGGTCGTCGTGGCAGCCACTTGGGCGATTGTGCTAACCGTAAACGGGGCTTGTGTCCGCTTGAGTGCCTGGAGGGTTTCTGGCATTCCCACGGCAAACCCGACCCGATGGGCAGCCAGAGCGAATACCTTCGACAGTGTCCTCAAAACCACCAGGTTGGGCCGTTCCAAAGCGAGTGGGAGTGAGCTTCGATAACCTGGATCGGAGACAAAATGGTGATATGCCTCATCGACCACAATCACCACCGACTCCGGGATCGAATCAACGAAGCGTGTCAGCTCATCGCCACCCACCACGGTACCGGTCGGATTGTTCGGATTGCACAAGTAGATGAGGGAGGTGTCGGGGCGGACCGCCGCCAACATTGCGGAAAGATCGTGGGTGTAGCTTTTATCGAGCCTCACTTCGATCGGATCGGTCATCGACCATCTCGAAATAATTCGATACATGACAAAACTGGGCCGGGCGTAGACGGCCGAGGTTCCAGCCCCGCCTAACCCGTATGCAATGCTCCCCAGCAGTCCCGTGCTGCCCGCTCCGAGCCAGAGAAATTCCTTCTCGACACCAACGTGGTTGGCGAGAGCCTGAGTCAGGAGGTGTGCGTCGTTGTCAGGATATCGGTTTGATTCGCCGATCGCCGCCGCCACAGCCTCTGCGACTCCTGGAAACGGACCATCAGGGCTCTCGTTCGAGGCCAATTTGACGATTTCGGCCGGGTTGATGCCCACTTCGCGGGCAACCTCCTCAATGGGTCGACCGGGTACGTAGGTCACCAGACCATCGAGATCAGGGCGGAATCGAGGCATCAGGGAAAACTTAGTCGATCTCGACTCTCCCCTCGTGAGGACGAGACTTTGCCGTGGAGAATCTGCCAGACTCAAAACATGGGTGATTTCGACATGCTTCAGGTGATCGACACCGGGGGAAACCTCGTCGACGAGGATCCGGGCCTCAACCCCGACCTCTATCAGCTGATGTACCGCAACATGGTTCTATCCCGGGAACTTGACCGACGGATGCTCGCTCTCCAACGACAAGGGCGCATCGGCACCTACGCAATGCTCGAAGGGCAGGAAGCGGTCCAAATTGGTTCGGCCCTGGCTTTGCAGCCCAACGACTTCGTGTTCCCCAGCTACCGCGAGCACGGTGTCCAGGTAACCCGGGGACTTCCAATCGAGGTCCTCCTGGCGTATTGGAAAGGACTGCCCAACGCTCGCTGGGACATTGAAAAGTACCGGACCGGGATCGTCACCGTGCCAATCGCCAGTCAATTACCGCATGCTGTCGGTTACTCGTATATGACCAAGATGCGTGGCGAGGACACAGTGGCGGTCACCTATTTCGGTGACGGTGCCACCTCAGAGGTCGACTTTCATTCCGGGATGAACTTTGCCGGAGTCTGGAAGACCCCGACCGTGTTCATTTGCGCAAACAATCTCTATGCCATCTCAGTGCCGTACGAGAAGCAAACCGCGGCGCAAACTATCGCACAGAAGGCACGAGCCTACGGATTTGAAGGTATCCGTGTCGACGGGATGGACCCGGTTGCGGTGTACCTGGCAACACGCCTTGCTGCGAGGCGTGCCAGACAGGGACTGGGCCCGACATTGATCGAGGCGATGACTTATCGCTATGGACCTCACGCCAC
>JBBKXI010000205.1:0-6628 GCA_037969415.1 Acidimicrobiia bacterium
GGTTGAACCGACCCGGTTTTGCGCTGTCCAGGTTGTTCTAGACTCGACCTCACAAAGTTTCTGGAAGGAGAAACGCTCGATGCTTAAGAAATGGTGGGAATACATCAAATCGTGGTTCAAGAGTTCGTCTGAGAAGGCGATGAACCCGGAGATAGAGATCCAGATGGCAGTGGACCGGGCCAAGAAGAAGGATCAGGAACTCCGCAACCAGGCGGCAAAAGTCATTGCTCACAAAACCCTTCTCGAGTCGAAGATCGAAAAGGCTGCTGGTGACGTAGGCGAGGGCAAAGAGATGGCCAAGCAAGCACTGCTCAAAGCAGAAGAGTCCAGGGTGGCGGGTGACGATTCTGGAGTGACCAAATGGACCCAGGCCGCCCAGTCGTTGGCGATGAAACTTCAGGCGAGCGAGAATAATCTGTCGTCGCTCAAAGGCCAGTTTGAGTCTTCGATTGGTCAGGCGGAGCAAGCCAAACAAGCAGTCTCGGCAAACGCGATGAAATTGCAGGAGCTCTCCGCGAAGCGCATGGAGCTTTTGGGCACATTGGAGCAAGCCAAAATGCAGGAGACGGTCAACGAAGCCGTTTCCTCGATTTCCTCGGCCGTCGACGACAGCGTCCCCAGCCTGGATCAGGTGGAGGAGAAGATCGAACTGCGCAAGGCCGAGGCGATGGCTTCTGCCGAGCTCCACGAAGCCACTCCCGAGGGCGCTGAGGCCGAAATACGCCGGGAAGTTGATATGGCACAGGCCGATGCGAAGCTGGCCGAACTAAAGGCTGAGTTAGGTCTCTGATCGCGACGACTGAGGCGACTCCTCAGCGTCTGGTCTCCTGGGCGAGCCGCACGTCCGGTGGGATCGGGATCGTCACAGCTGTCTTGTATCTCGGCATTCTGCTCGGAGAGAACGATCCCTCCCAGATTCCCGAAGCCATCGCCTGGTTTTCAGTGATGGTAGGGAGCGGTTTGCTGGCGTGGTTTGCCGATCGAGCGGCGCCCACAATCGGGCGCCGCATGATGTGGGTGGCCTCAGGGATGTTCATGGTATTGGGTGTTCTCAGCCTGTTGAGTATCGGAATTATCTATCTGATCGCGTGCTCGCTAGCGGTTTTTTCATTATTGGGAGGACTCCGTCTTGTTGACCCAAAAGGCAATGAAAATGGAAGGTAGGTGGACGGTCACAGAATTCGGGGAGGGCGACGAGAAGGTCGGGCCGATTCCGGGTTCGGTGATCACCATGGAGTTTGTCGGAAATCGAGTCTCGGGCAGCGCCGGGGTCAATCGCTATTCGGGATCCTATGTTGATGGAAATTTCGGTCCGGTCACCGCAACGATGATGGCCGGCCCATCCGACCTCATGGAACAGGAATCCCGATTTCTCGACCTCCTCAACCGGTGTGATGGTGTGTTGGTCGATGCTGATGTCCTCCGGCTATCGATCGGGAGTCGGGTGATAGCGACCTTGAGCCGAATCCGGGATGAGTTGACCGGCGTCAAATGGCAGCTATCCGGGTACAACAATGGAGTCGGGGGATTCGTCTCGTCGCTGATCACCGATTTGGTAACAGCAGAATTCAGCGAAGACGGGAGTGTTTTCGGGTCCGGGGGCTGCAACCGATATCAAGCGTCCTATCGGGTTGATGGTGTGTCTATGTCATTCAGCCCGGCGATGTCGACCCGGATGGCCTGTTCCGACGATAAAATTATGGAACAAGAGACCCGGTACTTTGCGTTGTTAGAGGTAGTTGACACTTACAAATTCGCCGACTTTCAGGGTCGGGCCGGATTGGAGATGTACGACGAAAACGAGCTCCGCATTCTCAGCCTGGTAGTCGCACCGAAGGGAGTCGACGGCGCAGGAACCGAGGGTGATGACCGCAACGTCTAAGCAAATATCGAAATTGGGGGTTCACAAACCTCTCAAAATATGTCATAGTGGGAGTCCCTGAATTGTTTCCCCACCTGATTTTTCCCGCCATATGGAGGACTTGAATTAATGGCCGCAACTGATACGCGCAATGATCCGAAAGAGAAGCCACGCCGCATTCGCTTGCATTCCAAGCTCACGGACGAACGTGGTCGTCTCACAACCGACCTGGTATCGCAGTACCTCACCGCTATCGGCGAGTACGACCTGCTTACGGCTGAACTCGAGGTCGAACTGGCCCAGAAGATCGAAGCCGGGGAAGAGGCTGCCGAGAAACTCGAAGAGGGCAAGTTCAGCGGCAAACGCGAGGAGATGGAGTTGCGCCGCGTCATGCGAAAGGGCGCTCAGGCCAAAGACGACTTCTTAACTGCCAACCTTCGACTTGTCGTCGCTAACGCCCGTCGTTACGCGAATACTTCCGGGATAGATTTCCTCGACCTGATCCAAGAAGGAAACCTGGGTCTGATTCGCGCGGTCGAGAAGTTCGACTGGCGGAAGGGTTTCAAGTTCTCGACGTATGCCACCTGGTGGATTCGTCAGGCGATCACCCGTGCCATTGCCGACAAGTCCCGCACCGTCCGAATACCGGTGCATCTTCACGACACACTGGCTGCGGTCCGTGCCGCCCAGGCCTCTTTGAAGGCCGAGCTGGGACGTGACCCCCGTCCGGAAGAGATTGCCGAAGAGGCCGGTGTCACCACCGATAAAGTCGAACTTGCGCTCAGTGTTGCCGACACTGTCTCCTTGGAACAGCCTATTGGTGAAGATGGAGCCCAGCTGGGCGACTTCATCGAGGATGAGGATGCCGCCGATCCGGTGCAGATGACCGAGGAGATGGACGTTGCCAACTCACTCCGCATATCCATCGAGCGGCTCCCCGAGCGTGAAGGTCGGATTCTGGCGCTGCGTTACGGTTTCTACGATGGCGTACCCCGCACTCTCGAAGAGATCGGCGACGAGTTCAATCTAACCAGGGAGCGGATTCGTCAGTTGGAGAAGCTGGCACTATGTCGTCTCCGTCACCCCTCATTCGGAATCCGCGAAGCAGACCTCGTTTAGCGGCAATTAGCCGCCCATCCTGACGTCGGGAGCGCCCATCCGAGCCGCGTCGGCAGTGGCGTCGTCAGGTTTGGACTGGCTGTCCAGTTCGGCCGCCACCCTGGCCAAATAGTGCTCGACTTCACGATCGATGGTTTTCTGGTCCCAGCCAAGTGGGCCCGCCATCAGCTTTGCGACCTCTAGGGCGGAATCGGTCCCACGATGTCGGGTCTCAATGGAGATTCGGGTACGCCGGGTCATCACGTCATCCAGATGTAAAGCACCTTCGTGGGTGACTCCGTAAACCGCCTCGGCACGAAGATAAGGTGCGGAACCTGTGATTTCCTGGCCCAGACTCTGATCCTGGTTGATCAAATCGAAAATATCGCCGACCCGGTCTCCATATCGGCGGACCAGATTTTCCAAGTGGTGTTCTGTTAGGCCGTGGGCCAGATCCCTTTCGACGTCCTGGTCCGCGCCGATGAGAGGAATCGTCGCGGTGTGGGACTGTGGGACGGGACGCTCCAACTCTCTGGCGACGGCGTCGATCGCATCCTTCGCCATCACCCGATAGGTGGTGTACTTTCCGCCAGCAACCGAGATCAAGCCAGGTTTCACAGAGCGGACCGAGTGTTCCCTGCTCAGCTTGGAAGTCGCTTCAGATTCGCCCTGAAGAAGGGGGCGTAAACCGGCGTAGACCCCGACGATGTCCTGGTGAGTCAGAGCTTTCTGGAGTACCCGGTTCACGTGCTCCAGCAGGTAGTTGATATCTGTCCGGCTCGCTGCTGGATGCGCCTTGTGCAGATTCCAGTCGGTGTCGGTTGTCCCAATTATCCAATGGTTCTTCCAGGGAATGATGAACAGGACGGATTTTTCGGTTCGGAGGATGGCGCCCGTTTCGAGCTCAATCGCCGAACCAGGCACCAGGATGTGCACACCCTTCGACGCACGGACATTGGCTCTACGGTCGCCCGCCAACTCCTCGATCTCGTCGGTCCAAATTCCAGTGGTGTTTAAGACAACTGACGCGCGGACGTCGAATTCATCAGCCGACTCCAGGTCGCGCACCACAACCCCGTTGCCCAACCCCGATTCCGGACTGAGGTTGATCAACCTTGCGCTGGTGGCCATGACTGCACCATGGCTGGCGGCGGTACGGGCCAGTATCGCAGTGTGACGGGCGTCATCTACCACCACATCGGTGTAGGCCACGGCACCGACCAGGGCGTCGGGTTTGAATCCGGGCGCCAGGGCCAGTGTCCCCTTCTTGGTGTGATGGGAGTGCCCTTGAAGAGAGTTACCACCCAGTTTGGCGAGCACATCGTAGAGAAGGACTCCAGCACCGACATAGGGACGTTCCCAGAACCGGTGGGTCAACGGATACAGGAAACGGGTGGGTGTCGCAAGGAAAGGGCAGATCGTCGAGACCATCAAGTTTCGCTCCCGCAATGCCTCCCGAACCAAGCCAAACTTGAATTGCTCCAGATAGCGGAGCCCGCCATGAAACATTTTGGACGATCGGGATGAGGTGCCAGCGGCAAAATCGCGTTGTTCCACCAGGGCGACCTTCAGACCCCGAGACGCAGCGTCCAATGCGGCGCCGCAGCCGGTAACCCCTCCGCCGACGATAAGCACATCGAAGTTTTCGGCTTTGAGCCTCTCCAGGCTCGACCATCGATATTCGGGTCCGATCTGGCTGGGGTCGTTCATTTCAGAGGACGGTAACGGGTGGATTTGCAAAGGCTCTAACCTGACTGTCATGAACCTTCGAGATCTGGTCTCCGGTGTGGCCTTTATTTGTGGGCCGGACACGACGCTCCGTGAAGCGGCCGCTGCAATGGAAGAGCAGGACCACGGGTCGCTTGCTGTTGTGGATGGTCTCGATTTGGTGGGTTTGTTTACCGAGCGGGACCTTCGACGGGCCGTCGCGAGCGGAACCGACCTGTCGACGACCAGGGTGCGGGAAGTGATGAGTAAAGACCCCGATACGTTTGATCCCGATCTCGACGTTTGGGACGCAGCGGCCTGGATTGCGGAATCGGGATATCGCCACCTCCCGGTGATGGACGAAGCGGGAGAATTGCTCGGCGTCGTCTCCATCCGTGACCTGCTCAGGTCGTTGGTCGATACGGTGTAGGCAAAATGTACCGGTCGATCAAATCGGGATTCCACTCACGGTGGATTCTGGTGGGAATCCTGGCTTTGGTACTTGTCGCAAGCTATTGGTTGATAGTCGACCCCAACGATCCCACGGATTGCGACAACTACGACGACTACGTGGAGATTTCACAAGACTACGACAGGCCTGCTCCCGGCGTACCCCAAGGAAACATCGTCTGCCCGTGATCGCTCCCTAGATCGGGATCCATTACGCGGGCGGAGTACCGAAGAGTGTTGGTACAGCTAAGTCTCCATGGTCTAAGGGGAAGCCGAGACGCAGCTTTTCGTTCTTCTCTCCCTCCAATTGTGGAGGGAGTACCCGAGCGTCAGCGAGGGGGAGGGTGGGGCTTTAGACACCAACGCAGATCAGAACGCGTGGTTTCACGGTCCACCCCCGGCCGTTGCTTTTAGCAACGGCCACCCCCTCCATCGACTTTGTCTCTGGAGGGGGAGTAGAAAGGCTCCCGCTGTGAAGGGGGTGGAACAGCTAGATCGGGATCCAGACGGCCTTCAATTCGGCGACCCTGACATCGGATGCTTCTAATCCGATCTCGACACTCTCGATGTTTCCGGCTATTTCATCGTATTTGTTCATTATTTCGACGACATCGTCTTTGAGTTCCGCCTCAAGTTCGGCGAGATCAGCCATTTTGTCGGACGCTGACCGAGATGCAGTTTCGGCACGGGATTCGGCCGTCCGGGTGGCGGTTCGCCGCGACGCTGCTTTGTTGAGAGCCGTGGATGCTTTCTTGCCTCCGAGGAGTCCACCCAGCAAGTCTCCGACACCTGTGAGCAGCTCCTCCTGCTTCTTTGAGCTGGCCGCCGTTTCCAGCTCAGCGACCCGATTTTGGGCTGTGGAGATCTGATCTCTGACCCGGTCGATTCTGGTCTGATATTTGTCCTTAAGCTTGGCCATCTCGGTGTCAGCAGCATTGGAAGAAGCTTCCTTACACCGGGCCTGGAATTCCTCCTCAGTCTCGCCGACCCTGGAAAAAATCTTGAGGCCGTCGTTCCTAAAGATCGAGACGGTTCGGTTGGCGACCAGGTGGGCCTTGAGGTCCTTTTCCAGTCCGGTCCAAAAGCCAGCGGTGTCGACTTTTGCCATCGGGATCTCAAAAGTGGCGCCCGGGGAAGTCTCACTTCTGAAGTCGCGTTCATCGTGGTCGACCGCGAACACATTCTCCCGGTCGAGCACCGCTTCTAATGGGAAGATCACCGCCTCGTAGGTCTCGGTATGGGACAACTTGGACGGAGTGTCGTCATAAAGAAGTTGGACTGTGGCGGCCGCTCCGATCGCGAAATGAGCGGAGCTGATCTGAGCGTCGACCTCGGAGGACCAGGGAGCGGCATCGTCAAGGAATGAGATCGACACTTTGTCGGCGATCCGCGGCATTACCGGCACGGCGTCTTCACCGACGTCAACTGCTGAAAGTTCTGTTTCCGCTTGGACCACTTCACTTCCGGTCGACGACGGGGTAGGCGGCTCTTCTAAGGGCGCAGTCCGACTTC
>JBBKXI010000206.1:0-12581 GCA_037969415.1 Acidimicrobiia bacterium
ACGTCATCGGGATCAACGACATCTGGCGAGACCTTGATTTCTACGAGTTCCTGGGCTCCGGTGACGGTCGCTTTGACCATCCCTCCTCCGGCGGTCCCTTCAAACGTCCTCGCGGCTAGTTCGGCCTGCGCCGCGGCCATTTGCTCCTGCATCTTTTGGGCCTGCTGCATCAGCTGGCGCATGTCGGGCTGTCTATTCATATGGAGACAAGGGTAGTTTCCTTACCCGCTTCCGGGGAAGGACCTGCCTAGTCGACTTCTTCTGCACCAAGTTCCGCTGCCAACAGTTTGGCGGGGTCCGTAGCACTCTCGTCGCGCGTCTCCAGTGTGCTCAGGTCGAGCTCCTCAACTTCGTCGGGCTCACCGGAGCTGTCCTTGAGCCGGAATCGGACACCTACGACACCGCCCAACAGGTCACTTGCGCGAGTCGCAACAATCGCTGTAACCGCGTCGTCTCCTTGAAGCGATTGAAAGTGAAAATCGTGGGCAACCTCCAGCACAATTACGTTTCCTTCGACCCCGACCGGTATTGCCTCACGAAAGTAGGCCCATCTTCGTGCACCGAGCACATCACGCAGACTCCCGAATAGGCCGGGCCAGACATTTTTTAGCTGATCGAAAGAAACCGCCATTGTCCCAGCCGGTTTGGCTAGTTCCGGTTCAGTTGGCGAGGCCGGAATTGGTGATTCATCAACCACATCGCTGGCCGCGGCTGATTTCGACGACGGGGGAGGCTGGACAGCGGGTGCAGGTTGGGAGACCAGCGGAGCAACCGGGGTGGGAGAACTCGTCGAGGCGACCACCTGTTGGCCAAGCTTTCGCTCCATTCTTTCGAGCCTGGCAAGAATGGCGCCCGTGTCGGCGGCTGTCTCCGGCCGGGTGAGTTTAATCAGGGCGAGTTCGGTCATCAGGCGCTCTTCACGCCCTTCGCGCAGTCGAACAAGGGCCTCGCCCAACAAGTCGACAGCACGTAGAACTTCGGTTGGACGGACCAATTCTGCCGCTCGGCGCCAGGATTGGTATACCTCTTCGGGCTCGTCCGCAATCTCAGCCAGGTTGGGGGCATAGTGTGCCAAAAAGGCACCTCTGAAGAATCCGATGCTCTCGGATACAAACCGTCGCAAGTCGACCCCCAGGGAAGCAAGTTCCGCCACAAGTTCCAATGCAGCACGCGCATCCTCGGCGGCGATCGCCTCAGCGAGCCTCATGAATGCCTCGGAGTCGGCCAGTCCCAGGGCACGTCGCACACCCGGAGGGTCAACCACTCCGGAGCCAAGGGCGGCTACTTGTTCCAGCAACGACAGTGAGTCCCGAACCGACCCCTGGGCATGGCGCCCGATAGCTATCAAGGCCTGAGGGTCTGTCTTGAACCCTTCTTTGTCGGAAATGCTGCTGAGGTGTCCTGCCAGAGCTTCGATCGGCACCGGATGAAAATCGAATCGCTGGCTTCGTGACCGAATGGTGTCAAGAAGTTTGTACGGCTCGGTTGTTGCGAGGACAAAATAGACGTTCGGAGGAGGCTCCTCCAGTGTCTTCAAGAGTGCATTCCCGGCAGCCTTAGAGAGCATATGCGCCTCGTCGAGGACAAATACCCGCTTTGAGGTTGCGCTGGAAGCAACCGTGGTCACGCTCACTTTGATATCCCGGATGTCGTCAACCGAATTGTGAGAAGCGGCGTCGAGCTCCATCACATCGAATGAGGTCCCGCTGGTGATGGCATCGCAGCTGTCGCACTCGTTGCATGGAGAACCGTGGTCATCGCGATTCGGACAATTCAGTGCTTTCGCCAATATCCTCGCAGTCGTCGTTTTCCCGGTCCCGCGGGGCCCTGTGAACAGATATGCATGGGCCACGTGATCTTCGGCAATCTCACGGGCGAGCGTCGTCGTCACATGCGACTGACCGATGACATCCTCGAATGTCTGCGGGCGATACTTGCGGTAGAGGGCCTGATAATCCACGAAAGCCAACAGTAACGCGTCGCTGTGACTTCGGCCCAGGAGGCGGTAAGTCAATCGAACCAACCTGCGAATCTCTTCGGTTACCTGCTGAAACCGTCGATACTGTGGCAGTGACCGGTGTGATCAACGATGAGCAAACCACCCATGAGTCAACTAGCCCACCACCGGCGGTGTGGGCGCGGGGTCTCGTACGGAAGTTCGGCAAGAAAACCGCAGTCGACCACGTCGACCTGTCGATCCAACCTGGCGAGTTCTACGGGCTACTCGGCCAAAACGGGGCCGGCAAGACCACGACGATAAAATCCATAGTCGGGCTGCTCCGGCCGACTGAAGGAACAGTCGGTATCGGGGAGTTCGATACCTGGGAACACCCGACCGAGGTTAAGCGACGAATTGGCGTCCTCCCTGAAGAGTTCAACCTCTACGAGCGGCTTACCGGAGCAGAATTACTCGATTTCACTGCAGCTATGCATGGCCTCAGCCGCGACCAGGCAAAGATCAGGCGCAACGAACTTCTCGAATTGTTGGACCTCGAGGCCGACCGAGCCACCTTGATCGGGGACTACTCACGTGGCATGCGTAAGAAGGTTGCGCTCGGGGCGGCCATCATCCACCGGCCGCCTGTCCTCTTTCTAGATGAGCCATTTGAGGGTGTGGACGCAGTTTCGGCCCGGTTGATCCGCAATCTCCTTCAGCAGGCGGCACAGGGAGGAACCACGATCGTTTTCTCCTCCCATGAAATGCATCTCGTCGAAAAGCTCTGTACCCGAATCGGCATCATGGTCGCCGGAAGGTTGACACTCGACGACACCCCGAAAGGATTATGCGAACGAATGGGGGTCTCGAGCGTGGAGGACGCCTTCATCCTCGCCGTCGGAGGAGACCCGGTGGGAAGTTCTTCGTGGTACGTCACTTCGTAGAACTGAAGGCTCGCCTTATATGGAATGGCTTTCGCGCCGACACCCAGCGTCGGATCGGGCTCCCGGTAGCCACCATCATGCTTCTTGCTGCAGGGATTTGGCTGGCCAGTAAATATACGGCTGTTTACGGATTGATAGCGTCTGTGGATGGGACGGCGGCTGCCCAGTATCTCGGGTGGTGTGCCCTTTTCGCCTTCCTGGTCTGGACCACCCTCCCGGTGATCATCTTCCCCCTGGACGAGAACCTCGACCCGCAACAAATGGCGTCCCTGCCTGTGACACCCAACCAGATGATCTCCGGGCTAACTGCGGCGTCGTTAGTAGCTCCATCGGTGCTGGTTTTGGTGATGGTGGGTTTCGCTAACGCCCGGATCCTGATCGACGGTTGGTGGATGATCTTGCCCGCATCAGTGGTCTTGACCCTGCTCTTCATCGTTGGGTCGCAATTGCTGTCAGCCTCGGTATCGGCGGTACTCCGGAATCGGCGAGGTCGGGACCTCGCAACAATCCTCGTTTTCGCTCTCGCTGGCTCGGCGTTCTTTGTCTACCGATCGGTCAACGATTTGGTTGGCGAAGAGGGATTCGTCGGAGCAGTCCTCTCCAACCCGATTCTGGACAAGGCCTGGTTCTTGCCCCCGGTGGCAGCCCAGCGGGCGATTATTGAAGCGGCCGATGGGCACGCCGCCGAGGCGTTGTTGTTCCTGCTGACATCCACAATCGGCCTCGGAGTGATGGCCCTGGCATGGCGTGGGCTGACCCAATGGATGATCACCACACCTCGCGAGGGGAGCCGGCCTGCGGCTAGGTCTCGACGCAACGGGATGGCATCTCGCCCATGGGGAACAATCGTCACCATGGCCCGCAAGGAGCTCCGGTTCTACGTTCGTGATCCCCGGCAACGGCTGGTCTGGACCGGGACCGTGATTTTCGTTGGGCTCGGTGTGGCCGGAGCCATCATGGGAACCACCGGATTCTTCGACGTGCGTGGGCAGGAATGGGGTCCGTTGGTTGCACCCGTGCTCGTCCTCTTTGTCGGCCTGCCAATTGCGCTCAACCTATTTGGCTGGGAGCGGAACGCCGCCAGCTATTTGTTTGTCCTTCCTGTAAAACCGAGGTCCCTCCTTCTTGGAAAGAACCTTGCGGTGGCCACAGCTCTCCTGATCGAGACGGGAATCCTGACGGTGATTCTTGGGGCGTTCACGGGGCAATGGAAATGGGTCTGGCTCGTTCCACCTCTTACAATTTCTGCGATCGGATGCCAGCTTGCTGTTGGAAACATGATTTCGGTCATGACCCCGCTTCGACTTCCGAGAGAAGGCACAGACGTCTTCGCCCAGTCGACTGAACAGGGCTGTTTGGCAATAGCATCGCAAACCATTTCCTTTTTTGCCATCGGACTTCTGCTTGTTCCACCGGTGTCGGCGGTTGTCCTTACGGTCGGTTTCGGTCAGGCACTCCCACCCGCGGTCGCCGTGGCCATAACCATCGGTTGGGGAGCGCTCTTCTACGCGTTGTCTTTATGGATCGCCGGTAACCTGCTCCGGCGGAGACTCCCCGAGGTGCTGGGGTGGGTACAGATCGTCTAACGACAGATTTAGAAGGCGTCGAGTAGGTTTCGGGAGCCTCATACTCGAAGGAGCCGCGATGACAACCCTCAGCCCAGAACAGATCGCACTATGCGAACAGGACCGGTGGGACTTTTCCAACCTCACTGCCATGTTCATCAATACGACGTTGAAGAAGTCGCCCGAGATTTCCAACACTCAGGGTCTCATTGATATCTCAGCTGAGATCATGCGCCGACAGGGTGTCACCATTGATGAGATCCGCGCAGCCGACCACGACCTCCCGCCCGGTGTTTGGCCGGATATGACCGAGCATGGATACAACACCGACGAGTGGCCCGTCCTATTCGAGAGAGTGATGGCCGCCGACATTCTGGTGTTGGGTACCCCGATCTGGCTCGGGGAGAAGTCTTCAATTTGTACTCGGATCATCGAACGTCTCTATGGCAACTCGGGCCAACTAAATGAGGTCGGGCAGTATGCCTACTACGGGCGGGTCGGCGGGTGCCTGGTCACCGGGAACGAGGACGGCATCAAACACTGCTCCATGAACGTCCTCTATTCACTGCAGCACCTTGGGTATTCCATTCCACCTCAGGCCGACGCCGGTTGGATCGGTGAGGCCGGCCCCGGCCCTTCGTACCTCGATCCAGGGTCGGGCGGCCCCGAGAATGACTTCACAAATCGCAACACGACATTCATGACGTGGAACCTCCTCCATCTCGCCAGACTGCTCAAGGATGAGGGGGGATTCCCGGTCCACGGGAACCAACGATCCGAGTGGGACGCAGGTTGCAGGTTCGACTTTCCCAATCCTGAGCACCGATGACGCAAAATATGGTCTAGGCATCTACGCTGCCCGGGCAGATGCCATCCAGCGACATCGAATCGGGAGCGTCCACAAGGTCATCACGGTTTCCACCGTGGACGGAGACCTTGACGAGGGCACTCGTCGCAATCGGTTTCCTATATCTGTTCTTGGTTGGAGTCAAGTCGCTCGAAACCGGCATCAGCGCACTTGGCTCCGACTTCGTCGACGACGTATTCGCTTCGGTTTCTGGTCCCCTTGCGGGACTCGCGGCCGGGATCCTGGCCACCGTTCTCGTCCAATCGTCCTCAGTGACAACCGCAACCATCGTCGGACTGGTCGGATCCGGCGTCCTGCCCGTCGAAACGGCAGTTCCGATGGTGATGGGGGCGAACATCGGGACGACGGTCACCAATACCTTGGCCTCGCTAGGGCATCTCCGCCAGTCGGCGTACTTCCAACGCGCCTTCGCTGCCGCCACGGTCCACGACTACTTCAACATTCTTGCCGTTATTGTTCTGCTACCCCTAGAGGTTGCATTCGGCGTCGTCACGCGGATGGCCACCTGGGCAGAAGAACTGCTTGAAGGAGTGCTACCCGCCGCGGACGGCTCGAGTCCGATCAAAGACGCCGTGAAGACACCCGTCACATGGATTTCGGATGGCATCGAAGCCCTCGGGTGGAGCAACTTTCTGGGGCCGATTCTTCTCATAGCTGGTATCGCCCTGATATTCGTGTCCCTTTGGCAGATCACCCATCAGATGAAAGAACTCATGTCCGGGCGGATCGAGAACGCAGTCAACACGGTGTTGTCGAAAGGAGGCGGCATAAGTGCGATGGTGGCCGGGTTGGTCATGACGGTGGCAGTCCAAAGCTCAAGTATCACCACCTCGATCATGGTGCCACTGGTGGCAGCTGGCGTTCTCACCCTACAAAACGCATTCCCGGTGACTCTTGGTGCCAACCTCGGTACGACCGTGACGGCACTTCTCGCCTCGGTTGCTGCGGACAGCCCGGACGCGTTGACAATTGCCCTCGCTCACGTCAGTTTCAACGTGTTGGGGATTCTAATTTTCTACCCGATTCCTCGAATGCGCCAGATCCCGATTTGGCTGGCAGAAAAAACGGGCGAGATCGCTGTCAAGAATCGAAGCCTGGTCCTGGTATATATAATTGGCCTCTTCATCGTCGTCCCACTCGGAATACTCTTAATCGCTTAAGGTAGGAAACCAAATGTTCTCCATGTTCAGAGACGCCGATCAAATGGATTCGGCAGAAGAACAACTTATAACCATGCTCGCCAGTTGCCAGGACACTTTTGACCTCGGTGCCGGCGCGGTGCTCGGCGAGATCGACGTTACCGAGGCCGGCAACCAACTGGGCAGAATCGACCGCGATCTCAACAAGACAGAGCGTGCCGTTCGCCGAGAAATGCTGGTCCATGGAACCGTGCGCGGCGCAGAGGTCGACCACGGTTTGATGTTGACCTACATGGCCGTGGCCAAAGACATCGAACGAATTGGCGATTACTGCAAGAACATCTGGAATCTGGCGCAGATGGGCGTGAACCTGGCCAACGGTGACGATCGCGACGAGATCTTGAGCCATCGGAAGAGGGTCGCTTCACTCCTCAGGGACAGCCTTAATGCATTTCAAACTCAAGACGCCGCAGTCGTCCACCGCTTGATCAAGGAGATCGACGACGACACCACTCACTATGACAACCACATTGTTGAGTTTGTCAACACGGATCTGCCCGGACGTGAGGCCGCCCCGAGGGCCCTGTGGTACCGGTACCTGAAACGGATCAGTGCCCACCTGTCCAACGTGCTCACTTCAGTAGTCATGCCCGTCGATCGCCTCGATTTCTACAAGGAGTCAAAAGCGATCGACTCTTGAACAATTGCGCTCAAAGCTGAACAGTGCAAAAAGTGGCGGTTTCCGCAACCCTAGGCACAGTGCAAGTCGTGCTCGAGGCGAATTGGTGGATCCCCTTACAAATGGCAGGCTAAGCAGGTGAATCGGCTCAGACTTGGAATCGACCTCGATGGAGTTGTTGCCAACTTCACCAAAGGCTGGATGACGTTCTACAACCGGCAATACGGCACCGACCTACGGGTTGAGGACTCCCGCGCATGGAACGACCTGGTCGATCTCACTCACTTCAACGACATTGACGAGTTCTGGGACTGGTCATCTGATCTCGACGGAAAGTCGGTCTTCTGGCACCTGGAAACATTCCCTGGCGCCATCGAAGCTCTCAACGAGTTGTCCGGACAGGGCCATCACATTGTGATCCTCACGACGAAACCCCCTTTCGCCATCCACGACACCCTCGAATGGCTGGCGCGCCAACAACTCCCCACGACTGAGATTCACATACTTGAAGACAAGTGGCGAGTTGATTGCGATGCCTATTTAGACGACGGACCCCACATTCTTCCCCGCCTCGCCACCGAGAGACCGAACCGCACCGTCTGCCGTTTTGTGCGTCCGTGGAACAAAGGGATCAAAGGAGTGGTAGACATCCACAACTTTGATGAGTTTCGCGAGGTTGTGTCTCGCTTGGCATAACCAGCACCAATCCAACTAGGTTGACCCTGGCGATCCGCGAGGGTCGCCTTTCCACGAAGAGAGAAAGATTGAGCATGCAAAGAAAGAGCCTTATGGCTTTGGTTGCCGTTTTTGCTCTTGTAGTCGCTGCCTGTGGCGGTGGCGATGATGAGACGACCACGACCGAAGCTACCGGTGACACGACCACAACCGTCGCCGAGACAACCACGACTGCGGCCCCTGAGGCTGCCGTGGGAACTGAAGAGAATCCGATCCAGGTGCTCTTCGTCCCGTCCGTCTCAGCTGATGAGATCATCGCCGGTGGCGAATTGCTCAAGGAAACGCTGGAAGCGGAGACCGACTATTTCTATGAGGTACTAGTTCCTACGTCCTACGGCGCGGTTATCGAAGAGATGTGCGCCAATCCAGGCCAGGTGATGGCATTCATCCCCGCCCAGGCATACGTCCTCGGAAGTGACCTCTGTGGAATCCAAGTGGCTCAGAAGTCGCTTCGTTTCGGATTCACCGAGTACTGGACCGAATTCATTGTTGCACGCGACTCAGACATCGAGTCCATTGAAGACCTTGCAGGTAAGACCTGGGCCTATCCGGACACGACATCGACATCCGGTTGGCTTGTTCCGTCAGGCATTTTCGGGACGACGGGGATCGAAGTCGGCGACGGCCTCGAAGCCGGTGGCCACAACCAGGTAGTCCTCGCGGTCTACAACGGTGACGCCGAGTTCGGAACCACCTTCTTCTCACCGGCCATCGATGCCGATGGAAATGTGGTTTGGGACGAGGATCCCAACAATGCCGAC
Source organism: Acidimicrobiia bacterium (assembly GCA_037969415.1). Classification (GTDB taxonomy): domain Bacteria; phylum Actinomycetota; class Acidimicrobiia; order Spongiisociales; family ZC4RG35; genus MA-ANB-1. Next base: position 8,628 of record JBBKXI010000206.1, read on the forward strand.
GTGCCTGATGACCTGGTGCAGAGTTGCGCCCTGGACGCCGATGGCGAGATCATTTGTGGAGACAACTTCTTCCCTCGTGACGCCCGTCGTAACATTCGCGAGGAAGCACCAAATGTAATGCAGAAGGTTCGGATTCTGACTTTGTCAGCTCCGATTCCCAATGACACGCTGTCCTTCTCACCCGACTTCGACGAGATGCAGATGGAGACGATCGTTACGGCTCTCAAGAGCTTCGCCGACAACGACCCGGATGGGTTCTCGGCCGCATTCGACGCCTACTCATGGTCCGGCATCGCCGACACCAATGACGCAGAGTTCGACTCAATTCGGGCACTTGTCAATGCTCTGGGGCTAACCCCGGAAGACCTCGGCTAAGAGAAACGAAAGTAGATGGTGTCGGGCCCCGAAACCGGCTCGGCACCATAGTTTCGATAAGACATGCTTCGCGTCGAGCACCTCACCAAGGTCTACGACAATGGGACCGTCGCCCTCGAGGATGTCAGCTTCGAGGTCCCCGACGGTCAGTTTCTTGCTGTCATCGGCTTGTCCGGGTCGGGAAAGTCGACCCTCCTTCGTTGCATCAACCGCCTCGTTGAACCCACAGACGGAAAGATCTTCTGGAACGACGAGGACATAACTGCTGCTGGACAGGAGGATCTTCGCCGGATCCGGAGACGAATCGGGATGGTCTTCCAGCATTTCAACTTGGTAAGCCGTTCCAAGGTTGTCACCAACGTCATGGCTGGACGGCTTGGCTATACCAATCCATCATTGGCGTTGATTAATAGGTTCTCCGCTGACGACCTCGACAGGGCACTCAAGGCACTGACGCGCGTCGGGTTGGATGAGAAAGCGGATTCGCGCGCCGATGAACTCTCCGGAGGCCAACAACAGCGAGTGGGGATCGCACGGGCATTGATGCAAGACCCCGATGTAATTCTGGCCGACGAACCCGTGGCCAGTCTCGACCCTGTTTTGGCCCACTCGATTATGCAGCACCTCGAGTCCATCAACAAGGAGGACAGGACAACCATCCTGTGTTCACTGCACTTCTTGGACCTGGTTCACCGATACTCCGACCGAGCAATAGCTCTCTTTGAGGGACGCCTTGTATTTGATGGCCCACCGAGCGAGATAGACGATGCCCGGTTCAAAGAGATCTACGGACACGAGGCTGAGCGCGTTGGCTGAGAACAAAGCCAAGCCGCGCAAACGTATTTACATCATTCTTGGCGTGGTCGCCGCCATCGTCGTCTACGGGCTCGCGGTTGAACGGACCGGGGTCAGCCTCGACGAGATCACATCAGAGACTCGTCAAGCATCTCTGGTGAGGATCATTCGCAGCCTCGCTCATCCCGACCTGGTGACCTACGACAATGAGGAATCCAAGACAGACGTCGAGTACTTCGTTCCGTGCCAGAGTTTGGAAATCCCGGTCGCAGAAGGCGCCATGATCTCGGTGACTCCAGGATGCGCCGAGCCTGGAGACCAGGTCACGATTAATGGATCCGGATTCGAACCAAGATCGGAAGGCCGGTTGGAATTCGTTCCCGACTCCGAATTCAGCGTTACCAGACAGCTTGGTAGGTACACCGCCGACGGCGAAGGAAACTTCTCCCAAATCGTGGAAATCCCTGATCGGCCGTCTGACAACCCACAACTCATTCAAGCCGTCATCTCCAAGAGACTTGGCACCTGGGGAAACCGTGTCGAAGTTTGGACCGATAGCAACGAGAACGGTGTGGTTGACCAGGGAATCATCGATGCCGATGGCTTCACCATCACGGTTGCTGGCGTGACCATCGACATCCCGGCAGTGGCCTTGCTCGACGCAACAAGAGAAGTCGTCGACTTTGTGACCACTGGCGAACCGTTCATTGCCATCGATGGTCCAGCAATCGGTGGGGGCGCTGATCCACTGGAAGAAGATCGAGACGGCACGTATGTTTCCGCTATTTCGGGGGGAGCGGGAGCGGTTGAGATAACCATCTCGGGCGAAGAAGGCACCGATATCTCGGCCTGGAGGGTCGCCGTCTATGACGGCGCCAGCGGAGAGGTCTTGGATACCGCCATCCTTGGCGACCAAATCGAGCTTTCTCCGCGAGTCTCCGAGACCACCCACCTCACCCTCGAGAAAATCGTGGACACAGTGTTTCTCGCCCTCGTCGCCACGACGGCTGGCCTGATGGTCGCTTTGCCGCTCAGCTTCGTCGCCGCCCGAAACCTGATGAAAGATGTATCGACGACGGTCATCGGACTCGGCCTCGGGTTGATTGCAGTCCCCCTTGGGTTCTGGCTCGGGATGGAGTATGTGGGCCTCCAGCGGAGTGTTCTCGGTGAACCCATTGTCAACGTGGGCATTTTGACGGCACTCCTGGTCGTCGGTGGTTTGATCGTGTTTTACCTGGGCCGACTGATTCTGTTCGGTGCCGAGAACCGTTCTACATCGACCAGATTCTTCCGTGACGTGGCAATGATCATCGGGCTCGCAGCAGGTTTAGAGGGCCTTGCGGGGTTGATGACGGTCGTAGGCACTGCACTCCGCGAACCGTTCGGCGGTTTTGGATTTATCCCCGGGCTCTTTGCAACCCTCGGCGAGATCGGAACTGTGATCCTGCCTTTCGTGATCGGCTTACTGGCGATCATGGTCCCGATGGGCCTCGCCACCCGGTCGGCCTATTGGCTCGTGACCAATGTTTCTTCGCGAACCCGAGCCGCCGTGGGCTATTTGTCCATGGCCATCTCCGGCGCCGTCGTCGCAGCGCTGATCGGCGCCCTCATCAATTGGCTCTACGAAATCGAGAATCCAACCAGGACCTTTTGGATTCCAGCTGCTGTTGGAGCGGTAATCGGGTTGTATATTGCCAACGTCGGACGTCGCCGGGGCGAAGTCAAGATCGGTCTGACGATTTACTACATCGCCCGGACCATCTTCAACACCCTGCGTTCCATCGAACCGCTCGTGATGGTGATCGTCTTTGTGGTGTGGGTTGGATTCGGTGAGTTCGCCGGATCAATTGCCCTGGCCCTTCATACTGCCGCCGCCCTAGCCAAGCTCTATTCAGAACAAGTCGAATCGATCGCGGAAGGGCCGCTTGAGGCGGTCAAGGCCACCGGCGCCACCCGACTCCAGTCGACGATGTATGCAGTCGTTCCACAGATCGTGCCTCCGTACATTGCATTTACGATGTACCGCTGGGATATCAATGTGCGGATGTCAACCATCCTCGGGTTCGCAGGTGGTGGCGGCATCGGATTCCTCCTTCAGCAAAACGTCCAACTCGGTCTGTACCGGGCCGCCTCCGTCCAAATGCTGGCTATCGCCATCGTCGTGGCCTCGATGGACTACGCCTCATCGCGGCTTAGGCAGCGGTTCACCTAAGGTTTCGGCGTGTCGGAGATGCTTCGGGTGACCCGGGAAATTCGGGAGAAACAAGAACAGAGTTTGGCGCCCGCCGCGTCCAAGTCGACCAAGTCTCGAGGTCGCGAGCGCCGAGAAGAGCCCGACGAGTTCCGCACCGCTTTCGAGCGGGACCGTGACCGAATCATCCACACCAAGGCTTTCCGCCGTCTCAAACACAAGACCCAAGTCTTCCTCAATCCCGACGGTGATCATTTCGTAACGAGGATGACGCACACCATTCACGTCACCCAGGTCGGGCGAGCAATGGCGAGAGCACTCGGGCTAAACGAGGCATTAACTGAGGCGATCTGCCTGGCCCACGATGTCGGGCACTCCCCATTCGGTCACACCGGGGAGGACGCACTCACGCCCTTCGTTGAAGGTGAGTGGCTTCATTCTGAACAGGGAGTTCGGACTCTTTCGATCCTGGAGCCTCAGAATCTCACGCTTGAGGTATTGGACGGAATCCGAGCCCACAGCTGGAAAATCGATCCCCCTCCAACATCGCCAGAGGGATGGCTGTGCCGCTTCGCCGACCGCATCGCCTATCT
>JBBKXI010000207.1:0-3281 GCA_037969415.1 Acidimicrobiia bacterium
CGACCGTTTGGTCCTTGACGTCGAAACCAATGGCGCTATCGAACCGTCTGAAGCTGTCTCGTCGGCAGGGAAGACACTCGGTGAACTCATGGGCCTGATTGCCGACATCGGCGAGGGCCAGGGTCTCGAACTTGGTGAAGTTCAGTTGGAAACCTCCAGTTCGCCCGACCTCGAACTCCCGATCGAAGCGCTCGATCTCTCCGAGCGCCCACGGAACTGTCTCCGCCGGGCCCAGGTGAAGACCGTGGGCGAACTGGTCGAGCGGACCTCCGACGACTTGCTCAACATCACCAACTTTGGCCAGAAGAGCCTTGACGAAGTGACCGCCAAGCTTGATGAGCTCGGTCTGAGCCTGGCCGACGCTGGAAGCCACAGCTGATGCCACGCCCCAGGAAAGGGCCACGGCTTGGTGGGTCTCCCCAACACGAACAGAAGATTCTGGCCAACCTGACGACCGATCTCATCATGCACGGGCGCATCACCACCACGCTCTCCAAAGCGAAGGCATTGCGGCCATATGCCGAGAAGATGATTTCAAAGGCTCGGACCAATGAAGTGCACGCCAAGCGAATGGTGATGAAAGACATCACCAACCGGGATGCCGTGGTCAAACTATTTGACGAGGTTGCCCCTCGCTACGTGGATCGTCCTGGTGGCTACACCAGAATCACTAAGTTGGGTCCACGCCGTGGCGATGCCACTGAGGAAGCGGTAATCGAACTCGTTTAGATTGCTCCGAGAAGAATCCCCACCAGGCCAACAGCCAATGAGCCGATGAGCCCCTGGATGGGGGTAAATTTTCCGCGGAAGATCTTCATAGCGATCACCTGGTCGAGAAGCGCTATTCCACTCGCGACCAATCCGACGGCTCCGAGTATGAGAAGGATGGCGGAGAACAGATTGCTGAAAACAAGCATCAAGATCAGGGCAACGCCAACAACGACAACCCCGCCTTTAGTGAAAATCCAACCGGGCAGGTATTTGCCTAGTCGACCTTCTGCGGCGTCCAGCACGCTGTCGAGCCGGGTTTTTTCACCAGATTTCTGGTTGGCGGAACGTGACGCGGCATCTGCGGTCGTGACTGGTGGCTTTTCCTGAACACTCGTGGTGGATGCTGAGCCGTTCTTCGCAGAATTCGCCCGTCCCTGGCTGGATCCCTTATCTGACCGCCGCTTTTTGGACGATTTGGCCTGGACTGCACTGGCGACTGCGTCTGCCATTGGTTGGGCGTCGCCTATTTTCAAGAAAGCCTCTTCGCCGTCAACGGTCAACCTGAAGCCACCGTCGACTCTGGTCAGGTCGAGTTCGGCGATCGGCCAACTTCCGAGAGAGTCGCCCCAAGCCTGCATTTCCAGATCGGTACCGTTGATAAGTACCTTGGTCGCGACCGGTTTGGAGTCGCCTGCGGCTATAAGAGAAACGTCGAATTCGGGCATCTTCTATTTATCGTCCTTAGTCGGACCCGAGTTGAGCGGGTTTTACATGGCCGTTTTGGGCAGTTGGGAGGTCATCCAGCTCTCGACGCGTTCGAGGATCTCTGCATCGTCTCCCCGGGTCCGAATTATCGGCGAACCGAAGATGATTTTCACGGTCACACCCGGCGTAAATGGGAAGAGCTGATTCAGCCGCCATGAACCGGAGACAACGGTGGGAACCACCGGCAATTGACTTGCCTCTTTCAGCATTGTTCGAGCGCCGGCAGTCTTGAACGGGAGCAGGTTGCCGTCTTTGGACCGTTTACCTTCCGGAAATATCACCGCTGAGACCCCTCTGTCCTCCGCATTGCGGGCCATTTCTTTGATCGCCCGAAGTGCTTGTCTTGGGTCGTCCCGGTCAATCAATGCGTTGCCACCCCATTTCAGGTTCAGCGAGACAGCAGGAATCCAATCGCTTAGTTCCTTTTTTGAGACGTATTTGGGAAAATTGGACACGAGTATGCCTCCAATCATCACGATATCGAGCATGCTCTGATGGTTGGAGAGGATTGCATATCCGGTCGCCGGAAGAACATCTTCAGGGCGCTCGACGACGATTCGGGTACCGAATAATTGGAACGTCTTCAGCAGACTCCATTGCAGCCACGCCATCACCCATTCGAATCCACGGAAGGAGAACGGCCTTACAACTCGTCCCGCGATATCGAAGAAGAGCAGGATGACGCCAAATACGATGCCGAAGGGAATTGTGATTATCCAGGAGAAAAGTTTCTTCACTATTCCAGTCTATGGCCGCAACTGCAGGTTTCGTTAGCCTGTGCCGATGTCCAGTCCGTTTTATCTCGATTTTGACACTGCTGCGTGGTCTGCGCTCAGGGCAAATACGCCGCTGACACTCAGCGAGTCGGATATCGAAGAGATCCGCGGTATCAACGTCAACCTGGATATGGAGATGGTGGAGGACTCCTACCTTCCCTTGTCCCGGTTGCTCAACCTGCATGTCCAAGCGGGTCTCCAACTGGGTGCCGTTACTGACACTTTCCTGAGTTCTCCACCAACACCGTCCCCCTTTCTTATCGGCGTGGCCGGCTCGGTTGCAGTGGGCAAGTCGACCATTTCCAGGGTTCTCCAGGGTCTTTTGGGTCGATGGCCTCAGCACCCTGATGTTGAACTGGTCACAACCGACGGATTTCTTCTGCCCAATGCCGAGCTCGAGAAACGAGGTTTGATGGATTTGAAGGGATTTCCTGAGAGCTATGACCGGCGAGCCTTGCTTGAGTTCGTTGCCCGCGCTGCTGCGGGCGAGCCACAATTGGAGGTACCGGTGTACTCCCATTTCAATTACGACATAATTCAAGGTGCCGTCAGGGTGATCGAAAGCCCCGACATACTCATTGTGGAAGGACTCAACGTGCTCCAAGCAGGGGAGTCCGGAGCGTTTGTCTCTGACTATTTCGATTTCTCGATCTTCGTAGATGCGGATCCTGAAGATATCGAAAGCTGGTATCTCGAGCGATTCCTCACGCTGCGAGACACCGCGTTTGCCGATCCGGAGGCATACTTTCACAAGTTCGCGGGGATCACCGACCAGCAAGCCATCGAGGTCGCTTCGCACATCTGGCGAACCGTCAACCTCAAGAACCTGGTGGAAAACATTCTCCCCACTCGAGACAGGGCGAGTCTGATCCTGGAAAAGGCACCCGATCACAACATCAGGCGGGTTCGTCTCCGCCGGTGACCGCTAACCTGCCGTTCTTGTGACCAAGATCTTCAACAGGTTCATCAGAGCCACCCTCTTTCAACGCGAGGCCTTTCGGGAGGCTTATTTCGACAACGACGCCGCCG
>JBBKXI010000208.1:0-16202 GCA_037969415.1 Acidimicrobiia bacterium
CCGGGAGTGTGAGCGCGGTCCCAACGGTCGATGTCATCGGGCAAGGGGGACGTGGGACGTCGCTTTTCTTTGCGTATCCCGTCAAGAAATGCGTTACGGGTGATGCGCCATAGCCAACCCTCAAAGCTGCCGGGCTGGTAACTCTCCAGGCCCTTACGAACCCGGAGCAGCACCTCCTGGACGAGGTCATTGGCATCGGTCGGGTTACCGGTGAGGCGATAGGCGAAGTTGTAGATCTTGCGGCCGTAAACACGAGCGACTTCTTCCCAGGTAAGTGGTACTGATTCAGTCAATTGCGACTTACCCCCAAAACGCCGCCGTGGCGCCTCAAGTTCCTAAGAATCGGAAGAATTTCCCTCGGTGTCGTCCTCGGAACCGTCTTCAAGACCTTTCCGAAACTCTTTGGCTGACGCGCCAATCGATCGGGCCAGCGCCGGCAGGCGGCTCGCTCCGAATACGAGCACAACCACGAGCAGGATTATCAGCCACTCTGATCCTTTGGGCACTTGAAACCTCCTTTGGAATCCAGCTTACCCGGGCGGGCCAGCAACTACATGGCGGGTTGTTAGCCGATCGCCATCGAATCAATGAATTCCTGGAGACGCTCTCTCGTCAGAAACCGAATTCTCGGTTCGCGCTTTTCAACCTCGTAGATCGCATACGGTGCATACTTTTCGCTGACAAAAACCCCCCGATTCGCCCCTGACATGCTGAAGCGGCCGGCAAATGCCCTGATGGTCTCCTCTCCGACTTCCGGGTGATCGCCAGTTTGATAGGGGTCGACAACAAACAACGTGGTTTCGCCTCCCTTATGGGCCGTGTAAGAACCGGTCCCGGATGAGGTGTCGAGGCTGTAGCCAAAGAGCTGCAGCAGACCAACGATGATCTCGGCACCGCTTGCTGTCTCAACGTCGACGCCCGTAGCGCGTAGCCCGCGCTGCAAACCTTTCGGGATCCGAAGTTCCTCACCGATTGGAGGCAAGTCATCCGATGGAACCGAGGCTTTCGTCTCGTAAGCGGCCGCGTGTTCCGTGGAGTTCTCGGCCGTGAACGGGTCGTGCGTGACATTTCCGAGATGAAGAAGTGACACCGGGGGTGGCGGAGGGAGCACGCCGGGATTGGGCAGTTTGGTTCGGCCCACTTCCCTGACTTTTCCTCGACCGGCGAGGGCAACTACCTCATGAACATCTGTAATCGGGAGTTGATGCCTCTTCTCGCGGACCACTTCAACGGCCTCATCTACCAGCAGTTCGTTGAGAATTTCGTCGTCTTCGTCGTCTAGCGGCACATCGAAAGTGACCATCGCCTGACGCCCGGAGACGTGAAAGTCGACGACTGGAGCCCTGGAACCGGGGGAGATTCCACCCCCACCACCGGCCTCTTCACTCGTGGAGTCGTCGGCTTGTTTCGCTGCGGTTTGCTTCTTCAGCCAGTAATAGCCGCCAATCAGCAAGCCAGCGATAACTATCAGCGCTATAGCGACATTTGGCATCGGTCATCCGTTCTGTTGAAGATTGTCAGCCCTCATCATTGAGTAATTGGCCGTGCTCGTCAACCTCTAAAATATCGATCTCGGCTGTCGGCTCGTCGGCCCCGGCGTTGAGACGGTCAATCATACGCTGTTTTGAAGCGCCTGTCCCGAAAGCGGTAACCACATCTCCCGCCTTGAGAATGGTCTTTCCGCTGGGTACAAGGACGTTCCGATCGCGGCGTACCGATACCAGCGTCGACCCCTCGGGCCAACTCACCTCGCCGACAGTCTTCAAATCGGCCATCGATCCCGGCGGTATCCGAAACTCGTAGTACCCCGCGCCGGGATCGACCCGCTGGGCAAGCCGTGCCCGCTCGAGGCCGTAATCGGTCGAACGCCCCAGAGCCTCGTGATAAGCCCGGACCGCATCCTCTCTTCGAAAAAGGCCAACTAGGTGAGACGGGTCGTGTTCGTCGACCACAGGCAGACGGCCCACGCCGAGAACGGCCATCCGCTCCAGCGCCTGGGAAACCGGCGTGCTGGGAACGACAGTTGCCGGACGGCGCGTCATTACATGAGACACCATCGCCACGTTGGGGTCTTGATCGCTTCGGGTGAGGTCGCTCACGGTGACTATCCCGACCAATCCCTCGACACCGACCACAGGAGTCCCATGAGATCGCCTCTGGTTGAGTTGCATAGTCGCCTCGGTCACGGTGTCCCCGGGACGGGCGATGTAGGTGGGCATCCCCATCACCTGCTCCACCATCACAGTGTCGAGGATGTCGACTGCTCCGGATGGCCGTCTCCGAATCCCACGCCGTTTTAAAGCCATGGTGTACACCGAGTCCGAGGAGAATCGCTCAGCAAGGAAGGTTCCCAGCACCGCGGTCAGCATCAGAGGAAGTATCAACCCATAGTCGCGGGCCCCGGTAATTTCGAACACGATGAGTATGGACGTGAGCGGAGCGCGGGCAACAACTGCGAACATGGCGGCCATCCCGACGACCGCAAAAGCCCCGGATTGGATCTCGAAACCAAATATGGGTTCAAATATTCGCGCGAACCCGGTTCCAACAGCAGCCCCCATGAACAGGGACGGCATGAAGGCGCCACCAGAAGCACCTGACGAAATCGTGAAGGAGGTGGCCACCGCCTTACCTAGGGCAAGGAGAATGAAGATCCACCAAACCTCACCCTGGCCGGTGATCTCCGTGATCCTTTCATTGTTGAGAAGGGCGTTGGTCACCTCCTGGCCGGTGCCGAAGAGACGTGGCTCGACGAAAATAAGACCCGCCACCAAGAGGCCAGCACCAAGAGGACGGAAAACCCCAAGGCCTGCGTTGTGCTTGGAGGCAAAAGACTCCGTTTTTTCAAGGAATTTCAGAAAGAAGAGTCCAATTATCACAATGGCTATGGCCATCGCCGCATATGCCAAAAGCTCCAAGAAGCTCCCCAATCCATAGGTCGTGGCTTGGATCGCTTCCAACTCCTCACCGACCAGGGTGCGCGAAGTCACCGCGGCCGTGACCGACGCAATGACGATCGCCGACATGTGACGGGTGGCGAAACTGCTGAGGATCACTTCCATCGCAAAGAGCATTCCGGCGATTGGTGCGTTGAAGGCTGCACCGATTCCAGCGCCGGCACCGGCGGCAACAAGTGAGCGGACCTGGTCTTCTCCTAGATTGAACCAACGCGACACCATGCTCCCCACCGACCCCCCGACATGGACGATCGGGCCTTCCCGACCGGCCGATCCACCGAATCCGACAGTGAAAACGGTGGCAATGATTTTTAGAGAAAACACACGGCTTCGGATCCGCCCACCGTGAACCTCGAGAGCTCCAATCGCCTCAGGTACCCCGTCACCGGCTACCTCTGGTGCCAGCTTGCGGGCGATGAGCCAGGCAGCAAGAAATCCAACGGGAACCGTGGCGAATATCCAGACGGAGCCATCCGTAATCAGCAGGGATTCCGTTAGCTGTGATACCCACTCGAGAATCTTGACCAGGGCTGCCGCCCCGAGCCCCACACCCACGCCCACTAGCGCCGAAACAAACAAGAACCGACCGGTTTCCCGCTCAGCCAGCACGCCAACGGCCGGGATCTTACGGAAGCTGTCGATCGGCCGTGTCATCAGGAACGACGGTAACTGTTCCGATCCGAAATCAAACGGCCATTCGTTATCGCGGACCTGTCGACGCGAAGGCCATTGTCATCTCCTAAACGACTCCCCGGGGATAACGTGCAATAGGATCAACGCATGACCTCCTCCGAGAAACGTCCGTGTCGGTAGCCATCTGTTTCGGCGAAGTCGTGATCGACCATTTTCCCGGCCTATCACTGGTTGGAGGGGCCCCGTTGAACGTGGCGGCGCGCTTATCAAGATTGGGGTGGACCGTCTATTTGCTGTCACGAGTGGGGGCAGACCCGGCCGGTGACTCAATACTCGAGACAGCATCACGCCACAATGTGTCCACCGACCTGATCCGGCGAGACATCGAGCTGTCGACGGGTTCAGTCACCGTAAGCCCGGCTAGCCCCGACGCCGACAAGTTTGTGATCGAGCATCCATCAGCGTGGGACAACATCGAAGTTGAAGACGGGTTGCCATCCCATGACGTTCTCTACTACGGAACCCTCGTTGCCCGAACCGATTCTGGTCGGGATGCCCTCGGAGCCATACTCTCGGCCTCATCGGCGACGAGAAAGGTCTGTGATGTCAATCTGCGCCTGCCCTGGGCGGCACCAACCGCGATCGATACCGCTTTGAAGGGGGCGAACATCGTGAAATGCTCCCGCGAAGAACTGGCCATGATTTCACTCGGCGGAGTGGATGAACTGTTCAACCGTTACCCGGGGGTCAGATTGGTCGCAGTCACCGCCGGTCCGATGGGGGCGGCCATCTACCGGCCCCGATCCGAGTTACATGCTCCCGCGCCAGAGGTGACGGTGGTCGATGCGGTGGGCGCCGGCGATGCCTTTACCGCCGGTCTGATCGACGGCGAAGCCAGGAACCTCAATGACACCGAGATTCTACGCCATGCAACCGCAATCGCTTCTGAGGCGCTTCAATCAGAGGGCGGATTGCCGCTCCTCTGATTGGACCATTGAGCGAGGTCCCTAATCTTTGCCTGATACCAGTGGAAACTGTCCTTTGGTATTCGATCCAATGAATCGAAATCGACCCATACCAAGCCGAACCGTTGCGAGGGGCCTATGACCCATTCGATATTGTCGAGGAAACTCCAGACGAAATATCCGTCGACCGGCACGCCGGCGGCGACGGCCTCAAGGACTGCGCCGATGTGGCCATCGAGATACTCAATCCGCCGTGTGTCGCGAACTCTGCCTTCAGCGTCGGGTCCAACCGAATAGCTCGCTCCGTTTTCAGTGACGACCAGGGACGCCGGCGAGTACTCATTCGAAAGGTGGATGAGATAGTCGCGGAGTCCATCCCGGTCGACCAGCCATCCCATCTCGGTCACACCATCAGGCTGGTCCACCCCCGGTGGTCGAAACGGCTCGTCCGATTCCTCGAGTCCGGTTCCCACGACCGTGGTTGTGTAGTAGTTGAGCCCGAGAAAGTCCATCGGCCGGGCGATCGTTTCCATGTCCCCGGGTCGGATGAACTCGGGAGGATCGCTGATTCTCCCCACGGTTGAGTAGGCATCGATTAGGTCTTGTGGGTATCCGCGTCCGAATATCGGGTCGAAAAACCACCTGTTGCGAAAGCCATCGAAGTGTCTGGTAGCGAGGATGTCATCATCTTCCTTCGACCCCGGGGAGGCCGGTCGACAGTCGATAGCTATGCCGACTTCGGCATCGGCCACCCTTTCTCTGATCGCGTCAGCAGCCCGGCCATGGGAAAGGAGAAGGTGATGGCCGGCCGTCAGCGCGGCATTCCAGTCGGTGAGCCCGGGGGCAAATATCCCGTCCCTGTGGCCGAGGAATGCGGAGACCCAGGGCTCGTTCTGGGTGATCCAGTGTGTGACCAGATCACCCAGCGCCCCGGCGACCACCCCGGCGTACTCTTCGAAGGCATCGACGGTTTGACGGGTAAGCCAACCGCCACGATCCTGGAGGGCCTGGGGAAGATCCCAGTGATAGAGGGTGAGCCAGGGATCAATCCCCCGGTCCCGCATCCCCTCGACCAATCTCCGGTAAAAGGCGATGCCCTCCGGATTCACCTCGCCTACCGGCGTCCCACCGGTACAACAGGTTGGACAACGAGCAATCACCCCTGTAGAGCCCGGCGATATGGAGCTCCACAATCAAACCGGCCACCGCGTCGAGCATCTGACGCCTTCTCCCTCCAAACCCGGGGCCACTGACCAGGTGTCGGTACGGAAAGGAGTGCTCCACATACCGGGTTATGACGGCGCCCGCCTGCTCGGTGGTCGGGTCGAGCCATCCCCGCTCGACATGACCAACCACGACTGCCGTCCGTCGCGTCATCTCGCCCAACGCTCGTAACACCTCATATTCGGACCGAGCAATGGCGAGAGGTAGTTCTTTGATCGCGTAGATTCCCTCGTCGTAGGCCACGAAGACCACAGGATGTCGATGGATCCCCGTCGGCATTGTCACCAGCCTGGGCGTTTCCCAACGGTCGACCTCGATATCCCATGGAAGATCGAGGAAGTCGGGATGGCCGGGGCGAATCGCAAGATGTGGTGTGACCATCAGGTCACCCAGGGCAAATTGCAATGTCGATAGATCGAAGCGAATATCTTGGGTGGACCGAAGGGCATCCCGGGCATGATACGTAACCCGCCAGCCCCGGACAGTGCAGACCCACCGGGTCGGCTGGCCAGCAACGCTATATAAGATCGACGCGTGGTGCCGAAGACCGACTGGAATCCGCTTCTATCCGGAGAATTCACCAAGCCCTACTGGCCGGAGTTGATGGGGTATGTTGCTGAGCAAAGAAGCCATCATCCGGTTTACCCTCCAGGAGACCAGGTATTCGCCGCCCTTCATCTGACCTCCTACGCCAACACCAGGGTTCTCATCCTGGGTCAAGATCCCTACCACGGAGCGGGCCAGGCGCACGGATTGTGCTTCTCGGTACCAACGGGAGTCGCTATCCCTCCGTCACTGTCCAACATCCACCAGGAGCTGTCATCCGACATGGGATGTCCCCCGCCCGATCACGGCTCGCTCGAATCGTGGGCGCGACAGGGCGTATTACTTCTCAACACAACTCTCACCGTGAGATCCGGTGCTGCCGCCAGCCATCAAAAGAGGGGTTGGGAGACATTCACCGACGAAGTCATCCGGGTAGTCAACGGAAAACAAGACCGGGTTGTGTTCATTCTTTGGGGTTCGTCAGCGCGATCCAAAAAGCAGTTCGTCGATCGAGCCCGCCACACCGTTATCGAGTCGGCCCACCCATCGCCGTTGTCGGCCTATCGAGGTTTCTTCGGCAGCAAACCATTCTCGAAAACAAACGACGCCCTATTAGATGCAGGCCGCGACCCGATTTCCTGGTGCATACCGCCCGCGGTTGGCTGAACAGCTGGCTAGCTTTCTGGTATGTGCAGATCAATCAAGCTGCTCCGCGATGGAGCGACACCGGCACCGTCAGAAGAAGTCGAAGCTGCTGCTTTGCAGTTCGTCCGAAAGATCAGCGGGTTCCGCCAACCGGCCTCCCACAACAAGGAAGCCTTCGACGACGCGGTCGCTGAGATCGCCCATATCTCGGAGCATCTCCTCAGTTCGCTGGAGATCCGAGGGGCGAAAACGGCCTAGCCGGAAGTTGCGTTGGTGACCGGGTCTGAAAACTCCGTCAGCCGATGAAAACTCCGAGACCACTGCTAGCCGCATTGACCAAGGCGCGGTGCCCGGCTGCCACATCCTGGCTGGAAACACCGACGCTCTTGAAGAAGGTGACATCCTCGCCGACCGCTGGATGGTCTCCGGTCAGGATCTGGGCCAGGCTGGCGTTGGCCGTTCTATCGGCCTGGATCAAGTCGCCAGCCTCGGCAGCTGCTGCCTCGTAATCATCGACCACGACAAACGCCCGATTCACCGTGTCGGCCGGGACCTCAACCATATCGGGACGAAAAGCGCCAACCGCGTTGATGTGAACTCCGGAGCGAACGGAGTCGTCATGAAAAAGGGGCGTTGTCGCGGGCGTGGCACAGGAGACAATGTCGGCGCCGGCCACCGCCTCATCCGCGTTGCTCGCCACCCGACCACCCACTTTGTCTGCCAATGCAACCGCATTGGCAGGATCGCGGGACCACACCAGTATCTCTTCCAGGTCTCGGACCGCCCGAATCCCCTCGATCTGATCGTATGCCATTGCCCCGGCGCCCAACATTGCCAATCTCGCCGCCGATTTGGATGCCAGAAGATCTGTTGCGAGTCCGGCACCGGCACCGGTCCTGATCGCAGTCAGGGTCGGCCCATCGAGGAAGCCGAGCGCATTGCCATCACCATCGAAGACAACGACAATCCCAACCGGGTTACCGGGGACCACCGATACCACTTTCACTCCCGAAACATCGCCAACCCTGCCGGGCATGAATAGAGACGAGCCGAGTTGAGTTCGCACCGGTATCTCGACATCCGGGGAGAAGGCCTGACGCATGCTGTCGACCGCATCACCCATAGGCAATGCCTGCCTCGTTGCGGTGGCGTCAAGAAAGATCACGCCAGGACGCTTTTGGTCTCGACACCAATCGGATCGCGGTCTATAGCAAAGAAGCTCATCGGGACATCAGTATCCAGATCCATCGACACGCCGGATACAGCTTGGGCAACCATCGACCCAACGGCCGGCGCCAGTTTGAACCCGTGTCCGGAAAACCCGTTAGCGACCCAGAAGTTATCGACGCCGGTTGGCCCGACGACGGGATGAACGTCTTCGCGATTGATGGTGTAGAGGCCCGCGATACCTGAGATATTTCCTCGTGGCTCCAAACCAGGAACGCGGTGATGGAAAGCGGCCAGCTTCATTTGTGTGAATTCGACATCGGGACTCCTCTTGAAAGTATCGGGGTCATCGATAATCTCTTCCTCGTCTTCGGGAAGCACCGAACCAACAAGCACCTGCTGACCGCCGGACTCGGGCCGGAAGTAGATCCCTGTGCTGGTATCGGCCCCAACCGGCAGCCGGCCGAGCTCGGCGGGCCACTCCCGGTAGACGGTCTGAACCCGTGTCGGGGTCAAGGTCCAGCGAAGATCGGCACCAGCCATCTGATTGAGTTGGTTGCACCACGGGCCCGCAGCATTGATGACGAGGTCGGCTTCGATCGCAGTGCCATCGCTCAAGACGACACCTGTCACCCCGTCACCCGACTTGGAGACATCTACGACATGGGATCCAAACAGGACATCCACACCCACCTTGCGTGCCGCCTCGATCAGGTCTTGGTTTGCCCCGACCGGATCGGCATAGCCTCCCTCGGTCTCGAAAAGAAAAGCACCCTCGGTACTGCACACATGTTCGATTTCCCCGGTCATGTCGAACGGCGCAGTGCAATTGGATAGCGCAGGGAAGAGGCCTGGCAATTGTTCTGGTAGCACGGCCTCGGATGCGACTCCCTGTGCGTTCAATTTCGCGACATCGGCTTCGACCTTCTCCACCGGCTCGCCCATCATCCAGAGCACACCCGGTCGTTGAAGGCCTGACCGTGGCTGACTGAGCTGGAGAAATTCGCCCCAGTTGCCGTATGTCTTCTGGCCGTGAAATGCGAGGCGTACCACTTCGGGGTTCGTGTAGCGACACCGACAGATCGACGAAGAGGCTCCAGTTGAACCCTCCGCCGGGCCAATACCCTTATCGAGCACGGCGACATTGCCCACTCCGTGTCGCTTCAGTTGATAGCCGATCGAAGAACCGACGATCCCGGCGCCGACCACCACGACGTCGGCGTTCATCCCAGGGTTACCTGGTAGTCCTCGGCTTTCTCGTCCCAGTTGAGTTCGATCAGCCCCTTGCGAGCAGCGCCTTTGCAGAATTGGAGGAATCCGCCGTAACCAAACTTCTTCTCCGAGAAGTCGGGATCTTCCTTGCGGAGTTGATTCTTGAGACCGGAAAGGACCACCTTGCCGTTGCCCTTGGAGATGTCAGCAACGACCTTGGCGAGAAGAGCGAAGGCCTCCCCTTCACCGCTTCCGGTAGATGGGAACCCGACGACAGGGTCGCCTCGCCCTGGCCCTTCCGACAGTTCAATAACTCCCTCCGACTCCAGGTCTCGAAGCATTTCTCCGAAGGCCCGATATCCGTGGTCCGCCTCAGAGAAGGTCGAGTCCTTCCGGAGCATCGCGCGTTTCAGAGAAGAAGCGAGGACCTCGCCGCCGCTCGATCGGCTCAGACCCGCGAGCGTGGTCGTGATCAGACTCTCCAACTGGGGTTGGCTGTCAGCCGGGGTCGATTCCGGTTGGGAAGGCGTGTCGCGTCGCAAAGGCTCGACACCTTCGAGATTCTCATAGAACAAGAACTCGTCACATGCCGGCGGGAGCAACGCTGAGGTCGACGCCTTAACCCCAACGCCAATAACTTTCTTGTTCAACTCTCGGAGCTTGTGGACCAGGGGGGTGAAATCACTGTCGCCAGTGCAAATGACAAAGGTGGTCACATAGTCGCGCTCGAAAGCCAATTCGATGGCATCCACAACTAGTTTGATATCGGCAGCGTTCTTCCGACTCGCTCCCATCCTTTGCGGGATCTCGATAAGTTCGACATGGCTCCGGGTCATTCGTTGCCGGGCCCCGTCGAACATTGTCCAATCGGCGTATGCCTTGCGGGCGACTACCCGACCCCGTTCAGCCAATGCGTTTGCGATCGGCTCGAAATCAAACTCCATCCCGCCAAGCGCCTCCCTTGCCCCAATCGCCAGGTTCTCAAAGTCGATAAACAGAGCAATACGTTCTTCATCCATGGTTGTGAATGTAGCGGTGTCGTGGCCACGCTCTAATTCGTAACAGATGGGGTAGCTTGTCAAGGACAGCCGAGGGATAGATCTGGACCGAATCAGAGAGCTCAGAGTTCACGGAGTATCGGGCACGCCACCGAGAGAGATGCTTCACACTGACCCGATCCCGGAGATGGGTGGAAACCCATATACGCGCATATACCGGAAGCGTCCGTCACTGGAGGTAACCCACCCTTCGGGCCGCCCGTACGAGACTGAAGCGTTTCATTGGGGTCTTTAACGACCGGCCACTGGCTCACTTCTCTTTGGATTCTTCTCGCCCCGTTCGCACTTGCCAATGTGGTCGGGTGGATGGGACTTCGTCGCAATGCCTTGCAACGGGCCTCGGTGAGGATGGCCGGTCTGGCACTAACCGGACTATTTGTCGCACAAATCGGATATGTCATCGTGGCGGTCCCGGGCCTTTATGCGGAAGCCTCGGGGTGGAGTCCGACGACCATGGGGATAGTCCGCGCCGTCACCGGATTGGGGTATGTCTTGGTCTTCGGCGCCGTGGTCCTGCGACTTTCCACTCAATCCCATTTCAGCCCCATCCCCTATTCGGCCCGCTTCTCTCTCCTCTTTGCTCCCCGGGTTGATGCCATGAGCAGCGAGAAAACCTCACAATGGAACGATCCGGCTGAGGCCAAACTAAGTGACGGAGTGATGTGGGGCGTGCATACAATTCTGCACAGGCTCCGTCGGACTAACTTCCTGGACTTCGATTCTCGGTGGAGCTGTCGCTTTGTGGGCAGTAGCGGCATATGCCTTCGACCGGGAAGCCCTCGACCTCGTGGCGGTGCATCGCACCACATTCCATATTGCTATCGCCTTGGGAGTAGCAGGTGCGGTTGCCATCATCGGCGGTATTCCAGGTGTCGGCGCGCTCACGTTCGCAACGTTTATCGGTGGGGCGCTTGGCGTAGGTGCTGGCCTCATTGCCGAAGATCTGCTCAACGTCGGTGACCTTGTCGGCCAGGGCGGAGCATGGGTGGCCCCCGCGTCCCTCATATTTCTGCTATTCGTCGGTTTAACAGCCGTTCTGTTGACCTTTTTTGGCCTTCCCGGACTCAGCGCTGAAGAGCTTACCAACCGGCTCATCACCCGCGTCACCAAGAAGTCGAGGCTCCTTTTGGGCGCGTCAGCCGGATTCGGGCTGATCGTGGGTGGATACGCCATCGTGAGCGGATGCGTCCTTACGCCGGGCCTATGCCAACCGGATGCACTCAGCGAGTTCCCTGGTGCCGACCTCCTGGTGGTCGGAATGATTGCGTCGATACTTGGGGCTTTAGCCCTGAGGATCTACAAGTTCAAAAGAGTAGGTGGCAGCGTCCTGGCCATAGGAGGATTCACGGTGCTTTGGATCGGGCTCTTCGAGCCAACTTTCGGGTCCTTCGACCCCGCCCAATACCTTCGTGCCCTGCCCCTCTCCCGGACCTTGATCTTTGTCGCCCCGATGGCGGCAATCGCTCGTAGCGTTTTGGGGGCATACCGCCAGGGAGCCTCCAGCCGCAAGGTTGGTGTGCTCTGGGATGTTGCGTCATTCTGGCCGCGATGGTTTCACCCCCTGGCACCTCCGGCCTACGGGCCGAAAGTGGTCACTGCGCTTCGAGATCAGATCAGCGACGGCAGCACGGACATTCTCGCCGGGCACTCCCAAGGCTCAGTCATCGCCGCCGTCGCTACACAACAAGCGGCCGCCTCTGGCGCCAACCTTCCAACCGGACTGCTCACATACGGCAGCCCGGTCTCACTCCTGTATCGAAAACTCTTCCCCGACACAGGGATGGGTGGCCTTGTGACCGACCTTCCAAACAAGCTGCCAAACGGATGGATAAACCTGTGGCGCGAGGACGATCCAATCGGCGGAGAGCCATTGGGAGGAAATGTCTCCGACGCTCGGGAGGAAGACGGATCGGGACACTCGGGCTACGAACTCACGAGAGGGTACCGGACCGCCCGAGACCACTCAGCTGAGGACCGACTCTCCCAGTTGCTATCAGTCGACCTGAATGACTGAAAGGACGTTGCCGGCCGGGTCGGTGAACCAGGCAATTGGCGGTCCGTATCCACGAATGATCCCGTGCTCGTCGACCATTTCGTACATCTCGAACTCGACTCCGCGCTCCTTCAACCCGTCGACGGCGACATCGATGTTTTCTACCGGGAAATTCAGAATTGTGAAGGTCGCCGGTTCATGGTCGGCTTTCGGATACACCAAGATCGGGTTTCCGCTCTCGATAACCAGCTGGAGCATCCCGTTTTCCTCAGTAACCGCAAGGCCGAGCACCTCGGAATAGAACGTACGCGCTGCAGCAATATTGTCGACTGAGAATCCACTGAACGCGCGGCTTTTACTAAGCATAAGTACCTCGTTTCGACAGACGTTACTTCGGAGGCGCTCATGGTGATCTTGGACGCCAACGCTCAGGGCCTGAGGCTACGCTTCCGCAAAGCCAAAATCGGACAGGAGACAACATTGAGTTTTTGGGACGCCCTGCTTCTTGGAGGCCTGGCTCAATCTTCGCTGATCTTGAGCGGTTTAGTGGTCTACGGGATCAAGATCCCGTCGAAAGTCATCGGCGCTACGGCCGGATTTGGCGCCGGTGCCCTGATCAGCGCGGTGGCATTCGATCTGATTCCCGAGAGCATGAATCTTCCGCCGTGGCAGGTAGCAGTTTGGCTACTGATCGGCGCCGGGATATTCGTCGTCAGCGACCACATGGTTGAAGCGAAATATGGCGAAGGAGGCGGATCGGGCCCGCTCGGCATCGTGGTCGGGGCCGTTGTGGACGGGGTTCCGGAATCAGTGATATTCGGGATCCAAATCGCCACTGGACAGGGCATCAGCGCAGCCTTTCTCGGCGCGGTGTGGGTTTCCAACATACCGCAGGCACTCGCCCCATCGGCGGCCCTGGCTGAGTCGGGATGGAAGGCGGGAAAGATGACGACGATGTGGGGCAGCGTCGTGGCGGCTTGCGCGGTGACGGCGGGCATTGGCTATTTCATAGGAAGCGCCCTCGGCGCCGATGGCAGTCGGGCTGCTGCTCTGGCAGCGGGTGGGCTACTGGCAATGCTGACGAACTCGCTCATGCCCTACGCATTCAGCAAAGGCGGCGCCCAAGCCGGAGTTTGGACCGTCGTTGGTTTCGCTGTCACCTTGGCCTCGACATAAGAGCAGGCCACAAGTCGAAGCACCTATTCTGCTAAACCTTCCTGCAAATGGATGTCGACCCGTGCACTCTTCTGATCACATGCCCTGATCGTCCGGGCCTGGTGGCGTCGGTAGCTCAGTTTCTCGCCGACAGAGGAGCAAATATCCTCCATGCCGACCAGCACATCGACCATGAGAAGAATCTGTTCCTGCAAAGGATCCAATTCCTCATCGATACCGCCGGTGTGGCCCGCGTAGCCAGAGAGTTCGATGAGGTAGCACTCCGTTTTGAGATGGAGTGGTCATTACAGACTCCACGTTCGAAGGTCCGCGTCGCAATTCTGACATCAAGGGAGTCTCACTGTTTGGCTGACTTGTTGAGCCGCTGGGCGATCGATGAAATGAGGAATTCCGAACTGGTTTTGGTTGCCTCCAACCACCCCGATCATGGTTTCCTTGCCGACCATTATGGGATCCCATTCCACCATGTTCCTGTCGATCCTGAAGATCGCAGTTCACACCCGAAACGTATTCGGGAGATATGCGACGAGGAAGAGATCGACCTTGTGGTGCTGGCGCGCTACATGCAGATCATCCCCGAGTCAATGGTGATTGACTATCAGAACCAGATAATCAACATCCATCACTCGTTCCTACCGGCCTTTGCCGGAGCGAAGCCTTACCACCAAGCACACACGCGAGGAGTGAAGCTAGTTGGGGCGACCGCACATTATGTGACCACCGAATTAGACGAGGGCCCAATCATTGTTCAGGATGTGATGCGGGTGAGTCATCGTGACGGAATTCGAGAGTTGAGACAGAAGGGCCGTGACCTGGAGAAGGTTGTTCTCGCTCGAGCTGTCCGCTTGCATCTCGAAAGTCGAGTCCTCCCTTACGGAAACCGCACTGCCGTTTTTGACTGATCGGGTGCTCGAACCGCGTCAGATGTACTCGTTGCGCTCGAGCCACCTCATCCCGAAGAGGCCCTCGAGGGCCGGCAGGTAGAAAGTGATTACTCGATAGACGGCCGTTGCGGCGAAGGCCGCTGAACTGTCGACACCAAAAGTGGCAAGGAGTGCGGTCATCGTTGCTTCGGCCACGCCAACACCACCGGGTACCGGCATGAATCCAGCCAGGAGGCTGGTCCCCGTAGCCACGAACAAGGCTGACCCATAGCTGATCGGCGCTCCGACCGCCTCGAGCAGAAGCCACAAAGTCAGTCCCAGGACATTCCAATACACGAAGCTGCTCGTCAACAGTCCGATGGCCCGAGAAGGTTGTCGTATTACTACCGATAGGGCGCTCCATGCCTGAGAGACAATCGGCAAAATCTTCTCCCGTAATTTCTTCACACGAAGGACCGTGATTACAGCACCGACGATTATGAGAAGAACAATCCCCAGAATGAGGAGCCAAGGAACATCGGATGTGTCGATATTCAGTTGGACATCCCCGGTTAGGAGAATGACCACGAGGATCGCTGCCTGAACGATGAATCCGGAGAAGCCATCGATTGCTCCCTGGGTGAGAGCAGTGGTGATTGAAAGTCCAAACTTATGGAGAAAGGCAGTATTCATCGCAACGCGACCTGCCGCACTGGGAATGGCCAAACTGACGAACTGCGAAGCGGTTTGCAGTGTTACCAGGGGCCAGAAGGGAAGTGTCACCGTTACCGCGTACATCGTCGAGGTGGCTGAGGGGAAGAACTGCGTCTGACCAACAAGAAGGGCGGCAACCATCAGGGTCCAATCGGAATTTTGGAGGACCTGCCAGATCTCGGCGTAGTCCACGCTGGTGATTAGCGGGACCAAGGCGAAGCCGACGAGGAGCAGGAGCCCGACTGTTATAAAGTTACGAAGCGTGACCCGTCGAAGCTTGACGGGCTCGGGCGCCTCGGCTCCGGTGAGAGAAAGAACGGCCTTGACCAGCCCCGACATGAGTTTCTTAGGATTCTCGGCGAGCCGTCGGCTGGTTGCACTGATTGCGGGTAGCTGGAGATACGGCAACTTCTCGACGAGTGCATCCCGGCCAAGTCCATCAAATGCCGACTGCGCAGCGCGTTCTGGGCCAACGATGAGAGCGAGGGAGAACATCAACTCAATCACATCCTCGGATTGATTGGCATCGTCTGGGGCAAGAGAGCCAAAGGCAAAGTCGGCAATTTGATATCCGTCCGAATCGACACGGATGGCAGCCGTGCTGAGGCGTCCATGACTTATCAAGCGGTCGTGCATCAATTTCACGCCGCGCCAAAGATCGATCAAGAATTGGTCTGTCAACACAGAAGGATCGACTTCATCCAAAGTATTGCCACCCAACTCCAGAGCGATGAGAGCGATCTCTGATGTTGGGTTTCCGACTGCGACAAGTTCTGGAACCCTGACCCCCGCCCGTCTGGCCATCATCGTGATAAGCGCCTCGTGTTCGACAGTCTGAAGTCGGGAATGGCTGGCAGTGCGACTCATCTCGCGGTACCACAACGTCCTCCACAGTTTCGCCGCACGCTGTGAGTCGGCTGCGTCTCGCCCCAGCACTTTTATGTCGAGGGGTTTAACACCTTCGCCTTGGGCCGTGAAACGTAAAGACCCCCACGTTTGTTTTTTTGCCAGCGCGATCCCGCTGTTCTCGGCCCCCAATAGCCGCAGCC
>JBBKXI010000209.1:0-5506 GCA_037969415.1 Acidimicrobiia bacterium
GTTGGCCGCCCTCTTCAATCCGGGTCGCAACTTCATCGACTGGCTGAAAGGTCCCTAAGTATGGAACGCACACCTCAACCGGACCGTCCGAGTCGTCATTGACCTGTCCGTGATAGACAACAAAGGGAACCCCCGGTTCAAGACCGGCCGTAGCTAATTGGTCATAGATTTTGCCCATCGCCAGGTCGATGAAAGATGAAAGCGTCGCCACAAAGTGGTGTTCTTGAATGGTGGCCACATCCTGTGACGTCGTTTCCCTTGTGCTCACATGAAACATGTTTGTTCCTTTCCCGAGTAGGTAGTTGTCGATGTAGCGAACCAAATTCCGTTTTGACTGAATGTCGCTCTCGACATTTGCCCAGTAGGCCCCTATCTCCTTAACCGCCACGGCTGGCTCCATTTCCAGTATCCCTGCGATCTGATCAAGAGGCATGTTCAACCTCCTCAGCAAACCGATGAGCCTGGCCGGAGCGAGTTGTGACGGGTGGTAATAGCGGTATCCATTCGTCGGGTCGACGTCGAAGCGGCTGAGGAGATCTCGCTCGTCGTAGACCCGTAGCGCCTTCGGGGAAAGACGTGATCGCCTTGAGAATTCTCCGGCGGTCATGACCTTCGGTGATTCGCTCATTTCGGTATTCTGCACCATGCCCCAAGGGCGAGGTCAAGGGGTATTATGCCTTTTCTACGTCCTGGAGTAGTTCGTTCCATGCTTGGATGAATTTTTCTACCCCTTCATCCTCGAGGGTCTGAACCACGTCGGCGTAATCGATTCCGACATCTTGAAGTCGGACCAGGTCGAGCCGGGCATTTTCGATGTCTTGATCAGCGAACGCTTCCGGACTCGGGTCGCCGTGATCCTGGTAGGCATCGATGGTTTCCAGCGGCATTGTGTTGACTGTGCCCGGCGCCACCAGGTCTTCCACGTAGAGCAAGTCGTTATAGGCTGGATTCTTGGTCGAAGTTGATGCCCAAAGGGGCTTTTGATGGCGGGCACCCATCGTTTCGAGTTTGGTCCAGCGCTCCGATGAGAACACGGCGAGGTAGTCACCGTAGGCAACGCGGGCGTTGGCCACCGCGGTAATTCCGAGAAGTGAGTCTGCTGCCTCGTTCTCAATTTTCTCAAGGCGCCCGTCAACTTCAGTATCGAATCGGGACACAAAGAACGAAGCCACCGACGCAACTTGCGAAACATCTCCTCCATCGGAGGCGTAACGCTCCAATCCAGTGAGATATGCGTTCATCACCTCTCGGTAGCGAGGGAGCGAAAAGATGAGGGTGATGTTGATAGAGATTCCCTCTGCGGTCAGCTGCTCGATGGCGGGAATCCCTGCGAGCGTGGCCGGAACCTTGACCAGAAGGTTGGGCCGGTCGATCTGCTTCACCCAGTCGCGGGCTTCGGCGACAGTTGCTTCGGTATCGGATGCGAGGGTCGGGGATACCTCGACCGAGACATGTCCGTCGGTCCCTTTCGTGCGTTGGTGCACAGGAGCTAGAGCGTCACAGGCACGCATCAGGTCGGCGGCCATAAGCGATTTGACGATCTCTTCCGTTGGTGTACCCGCCGCCTTCAGCTCGGTGATTTCGTTGTCATAGGTATCCGAGCCGGTGATCGCCTCGGCGAAAATGCTCGGGTTGGATGTCACCCCGGTGACAAAGTCCTCATCGATGCGACGGTGCAGCTCTCCCGAATCGAGCATTTCCCGAGAAATCTGGTCAGACCAGATGCTTACTCCAGCTTCGGCGAGTCCGTGAAGATTTGTTTGGGTCATGACCTAAGGGTAGAGGGTTGACAGATCTGACGGTCAGGTTGCGTCCGGATCAGGGCGGGTGCAAGGACCAGTCCGTGCGGGTATGACTGTGGGAAAGTTAAGGATGTGAACCTCCGAAAACTGCGTTGCGTAGCGCCAGTGATCGGATCGTCCTCGAGTTTCGTCCGTAACCGACGGAACTGGAGCATTGATCGAAAAATTCTGGGAAATACTCGGTAGAGGAACCTGGTCGTTGCATCTCACGTTAAAGGGCTATGGAGGGCACATGAGAGTTCAAGTTTTTGCGGTGCTCTTGGTGGTTCTCCTCCCTGGCTGCGCTAGCGGCGAGCCAGCGGACTCGTCGTCAACCACTGCCTCAACCATTGTGACGTCGTCAACCGCATCGACTTCGCCAACATCCAGTTCGACCACGACCAGCCCGACGATCCCACCGACCACATCGACGACCCTGCTGGATGGAAACTGGGCCGACGTGCCGGTGATTACCTCTTCGGTTTGGTCGATGGTGCTCGGCTGGTGGGACGGGTCGCAATGGGTCCAGGCCACAGATGGGATGCAAATCGGCGTCGACGGAGGCGAGGACTATCAGGTGGCGTTGATCGGTTCATCTGGAATCGTACAGGGCGGGCCCCAGGTACAAGCATGTGTTGACGGTCTTCCTAATCATCCTGGAATCGAGCTATCCGATCCGGATGCCCTCTCCACTCACTCTGGATCGGAGGTCCCCGGCCAGATCGCTGGTGTGGCGATCTCGGCGGCATGGGAAATCACTCCGCGACCGGTCACGCAGGGTGAGGCACATCCGGATCTCGAGGCCATTGCAGCCGACCTTCTCAGACGGGCGGGCTACGAGACCGAAAGCGCCAGGCTCGTTCAGAGCATCGATGCCGACCTGGACGACGATGGCGCCCTCGAAACCATCGTGGTGGCAGAAGACACCGAGCTGGGCAACAGCGTGTCAGATGTCTACTCGATCGTTTTCGTAGTCACTCCGATCGCAGTGGATCCGCTTGTCGTGGAATCGTCAGTGATCCCGGCAGGCCAGGAGGGCTTCCCGGCTTCGTTTCGCGTTGGCGCGGTCGCCGACCTCAACGGCGATGGCAACATGGAGATCGTATTGAGTGCCACGGCATGGGAAGGCCAAAGTGTCGCTGTTTTCCAACTCGCGGAGGGCGAGTTCGCTAGGAGACTTATTGTGGGCTGCGGAGCCTGATCCACGGATTCCGCAATCGGCCAAACGCGACGGCCACTCGGTTGGCGATTCCGCAACGGCCGATGGCCCAACTAGCCTTTGCCGCCGGTATGCCTCGCAGAATCCTCATCGCAAAGCCCGGTCTCGATGGCCACGATCGCGGGGCCAAAGTGATTGCAAGAGTCCTTCGTGATGCCGGCCATGAGGTGGTCTACTCCGGACTTCATCAGACGCCCGCCCAGATCGCTGAGACGGCGGTTCAGGAAGATGTTGACGCCGTTGGGCTCTCCAGCCTCTCCGGTGCTCACAACACTCTCTTCCCGCAAGTGGTGCAGCAACTCAAGGCACGCGATGCCGCAGACATTCTCGTATTCGGAGGTGGGGTCATCCCGGATGCCGATCACGATGCGCTGAAAAGTGCCGGTATTGCCATGATCTTCACCCCTGGCACCCAGCTCGACGAGATCACTGCTTGGGTGGAAGCGAACATTCCCTTGCGGGATCAATAAGGAAGGAACCAATTGAAGATCCACGAATATCAGGCGAAACAGCTCATGGCGGCCCGGGGAATCCCTGTTCCGGCAGGCACCATGGCTACCACCATCGACGAGACTGTTGCGGCGGTGCGCCCCCTGGTTGAGTCGTCAGGCAATCCGGTTGTCGTGCTCAAATCCCAGATTCATGCGGGAGGTAGGGGCAAAGGAATCTTCAAGGAACATCCAGACACCAACGGTGTAAATGTGATCACTGCGGGAATCGACGGTGGGGTAGAAGGCACAGAAAACGCGGTGCGCGATCTGGCGGAGAAGATGCTTGGCTCGACGCTGGTCACGATTCAGACAGGCGAGGACGGCAAAATCGTCAACCGTCTTTATCTGGAGCAAGGGATTGATATCGCCCGCGAGCTCTATCTGGCGGTGCTTCTCGACAGGACTGTTGGCCGAAACATCGTCATGGCATCCACCGAAGGTGGTGTCGAAATCGAGAAGGTCGCAGAGCAGAGCCCGGAGAAAATTCTCCGTGCAGAGATTGACCCCGCGGTAGGACTGCTTCCTTTCCAGGCGGGCCAGATGGCGGTCGATCTCGAGTTGGAAGATGTGGCCGTGGCGAACTTCGCCAGATTTGTGACTGCGCTCACCACGATGGCACGCGAGATGGACACCGACATGATCGAAATCAACCCGTTGGTGGTCACCACTGATGGGAGTGTCATGGCACTCGACGGCAAGATGGCCTTCGATGACAACGCCCTTTTTCGCCAGCCCGAAGTCGCCGAGATGCGTGACCCGACTGAGGAAGATCCCTCCGAATTGCTGGCCAAAGAGGCAGGACTCAATTACATCAAGCTCGATGGCACCATCGGGTGTCTCGTTAATGGTGCCGGTCTGGCGATGGCCACGATGGACACCATCAAGCATGTCGGTGGTGAGCCAGCCAACTTTCTAGATGTCGGAGGTGGTGCAACCGCCGATCAGGTGACCAAGGCATTCGAGATCATCACCGGCGATGAAAATGTAAAAGGGATATTCGTCAACATATTCGGTGGAATCATGCGGTGTGACGTCATCGCCAACGGAATCGTCGAAGCGGTCGGCCGGGTTGGACTTTCTGTGCCCCTCGTTGTGAGGTTGGAAGGGACCAACGTGGAGCTGGGTAAACAGATCATCGAAGAATCAGGTCTCGATGTGGTCAACGCTGACAGTCTCCGAGACGGAGCCGTCAAGATTTTGGAGCTGACC
The DNA here is from genome assembly GCA_037969415.1 of Acidimicrobiia bacterium. Classification (GTDB taxonomy): domain Bacteria; phylum Actinomycetota; class Acidimicrobiia; order Spongiisociales; family ZC4RG35; genus MA-ANB-1. The sequence continues at coordinate 4,701 of JBBKXI010000209.1, forward strand.
AAGTGAGCATTCTTGTGGATAAGAACACCCGCGTCCTGGTTCAAGGTCTGGGTAAGACCGGCCAATTTCACACGGAAAAGGCCATTGCATACGGGACCAACATGGTCGGGGCGGTCCATCCGTCCCGGGCCGGTACCACCGTTACTCTCGAGGGTGAAACCGACCATTCCGGAGTCCCGGGGCGATCTGATAAGTTCTCCGAAGTTATACCGATCTTCGGATCCGTTGCAGAAGCTGTGGCCGAAACCGGTGCGAACGCCTCGGTTATATACGTCCCCCCACCTTTTGCCGCCGACGCCATCATGGAAGCGGCCGCCGCCGGGGTCGATCTCGTTGTTGCGATCACGGAGGGAATCCCTGTTGGCGACATGATCAAAGCCAAGCGGTACCTGGAAGGGAAACGGACCCGTCTCATCGGTCCCAATTGTCCGGGTGTTATCACACCAAACGAATGCAAGATCGGAATCATGCCCGGCTACATCCACCAACGTGGAAAAATCGGAGTTGTATCACGATCTGGAACCCTCACCTACGAAGCAGTTCACCAGTTGACATTGCTTGGTCTCGGTCAAACAACCGCAATCGGGATAGGCGGCGACCCGGTCAACGGGACCAACTTCGTTGATGTTCTCGAACTGTTTGAGGCCGACCCGGAGACCGAAGGGGTCATCATGATCGGTGAAATCGGGGGAACGGCCGAAGAAGAGGCCGCGGAGTTTGTAGCCAATGAGATGAGTATTCCGGTGGCTGGTTTCATCGCTGGGACCACGGCCCCCCCGGGAAAGCGGATGGGCCATGCCGGTGCC
>JBBKXI010000210.1:0-4029 GCA_037969415.1 Acidimicrobiia bacterium
CCCTCCCCCTCGCTGCGCTCGGGTACTCCCCCCCGAGCGGCTTCGCCTCCGGGGGGAGAGTTTCAAATATCGGGGGGATACAAGGGGGTCCCCCGTTGAATCAACTTCACCCCGAACCCAGCCCAACCGCCCACGCTAACTCGGTCGACCCCCCTTGAAATCAAGCTGCCGCCAGCCTTCGTATACCGCGATTGCTATCGAGTTGGAAAGATTGATCGATCGGACATCAGGGACCATCGGGATCCTGACCCGCTCCAGGATCCATGGTTGACTTTGAACCTCGTCGGGTAGACCGACCGACTCGGGTCCGAACAACAGAGTGTCCCCGGTGCGGAACTCGACCTCGGTGTACAAACTCTCCCCGTTGACGGTGAATGCGAATACACGTTGCGGTTGCGCCGTCTTGCGCCATGAGTCGAGATCAGGGTGAACCGACACGGTGGCTTTATCCCGGTAATCCATACCTGCTCGTTTTAGCTTGGCGTCGTCCATGTCGAAACCAAGTGGTTCGATGAGGTGGAGCTGGCAACCGGTTACTGCGGCCAAACGCATCGCATTGCCAGTGTTTGGCGGTATCTCAGGGTGATAGATAACAATCGAAAACATCAGCGCACGTCGAACAGACGCATTTCGGTGTCCTCGATATCTCGGAGACCGTCGTAATCGACCTCAATGGCGTGGATTCCTCGGGATTCTGCGAGAACACGGGCCTGGGGCGTTATCTGCTGTGCTGCAAAAATGCCGCGTACCGGTTGGAGACGGGGGTCGAGATTGAGACGCTCTAGATACCTGGCGAGCTGCTCAACGCCATCGATGTCGCCTCTTCGTTTAATCTCAACTGCCACGGTCTCGCCCTTAAGAGATGCGCAGAGCAGGTCGACGGGGCCGATATCGGTCGGGTATTCGCGACGGATCAAGCTGAGACCCTCTTCCAACACCCACGGCTTGTCGGCGAGGAGAATTTGGAGATGCTCTTCGACGCCGTCCTTCACCAATCCGGGGTCATCTCCCAACTCGTGGGTGACATCCTCAAAGACTTCGGCGATCGAGATAATCAGCTCTTCACCCTTCTTGTTGGTCACCACCCACCGCCCCTCGTCGGCCATGAAGGTGTTTGGAGCGACCATCCAGTTCAAGGGTTTGGAGGCGTTGCCGTCGGAGTGGATAGCGAGCGTCCCATCAGCTTTGACCATGATGAGCCGGACGGCTTCAGGGAGATGAGCGGTCAACCGCCCGGAATAGTCAACAGTGCACCGGGCAATAACAAGACGCATCCGCCGAGATTAACTCGCCAGAGTCAGTGATCCTTTTCCCCAAGCGGAAGGACGGGTTAGTCCGCCTCCCGGGGGAGAGTTGTGGGTCTAGTAGGGCGGGTGAATACGAACCAGATTGCATAGATCCAGACAAGGGCCAGGAAAGTGCGGAGAATGCGACCGTCGATTAGGAAGAACATCGAAGCGCCCAGTGACAATGTGATGGCGACTGCGGCCGACCACTTCATTTTTACGGTCAATCCGTCGGAGTAGGCGTTGACCATCTTTCCGAAGTACTTGTGATTGATCAGCCATTTGTGGAGCGTGTCTGACGAACGGGCAAAAAAGAAGGCCGCCAATATTACGAAGTCGAAAGTCGGCACACCAGGAAGGAAACTGATCGCCGCGAACGCCAGACAAATGAGGCCCAACACAAGGTAGATCCCACGGAGGGCAAGGCTTCTCGGCTTCCGGGTCAATGCCGGCTCCAACGACGTTGCCATTGCCCAGAACGTATCGGGAGTGCCCTCCGACAGCCAGTCGGAAAACTGCTCCTGCACTTCCTGGCGTCAACGTCTTATTATTTCCTGGTGCCAATCGCCTCGCCAGACCAATACCAGCAGATGCTCGACAGCGCCCGCTCGGGAAAGTACGCCCTCCCGGCCATCAACGTCACCTCGTCGAGCACGATGCTCGCCGCCATGGAAGGCTTTGCTGAAGCCGGTTCCGACGGAATCCTCCAGATCTCATATGGGGGTGCAGAATTCGCCTCGGGCCAATCCAACAAGTCGATGGCGGTGGGGGCCGCAGCCCTGGCCGAATTCGGACACACGGTGGCGGCGCAATATCCAGTGAACTTTGCCCTCCATACCGATCACTGCCCACCGGATAGGGTGAACGGTTTCATTCGTCCCCTCATCGAGATGAGCCGGGCCGGATATGACGAGCGGGGTGCGCCGATATTCCAGAGCCATATGCTCGACGCCTCGGAGCTTCCCATGGAGGAGAATCTGGCGCTCGCTTCTGAACTTCTCGAGAAGTGCGCCGAGTTGAGGATCATTCTCGAATTGGAGATCGGCATTGTCGGCGGCGTCGAGGACGCCAGCGATAACAGTGACATTGATCGATCGAAGCTCTACACATCGCCGGGAGACATGGTGCAAGTATCCGAAGTGCTGGGAACATTCGATCGCGGCCAGTACCTCCTCGCTGCAGTATTCGGAAATGTCCACGGCGTCTACAAGCCGGGGTCCGTCAGCCTCGACCCCAAGATTCTGCGCGACGGCCAGGCGGCGGTTGCCGCAAAGTTTGGTGAGTCTGCCCGCCACTACTTGGTGTTCCACGGTGGAAGCGGGTCGTCCCTGGAGGAGATTCACGAGACCCTGGAGTACGGCGTTATCAAGATGAACATCGATACCGACTGCCAATACGCATATACCCGGCCCATCGTCGACCACATGTATTCAAATTATTCCGGTGTCCTCAAGGTGGACGGCGATGTGGGCGACAAGAAAACCTATGACCCGCGGTCATACATGAAAAAGGCAGAGGTCGGGATGGCGGCACGTGTCGTCGAGGCATGCGTGAATCTCAAATCGGACGGAAAGGCCATCGGCTGAGCTGATGGAGCCAACCTACGAAACCTGGGCGACATCGGATCGCTTAATACCCAAGACCTTTGCCAGACCTTTCATCAGGTTCACCCGTATCGAGGCCTCGTCGGGAATTGTGCTCCTCGTGGCCGCCATCATTGCCATTGTGTGGGCTAATTCGGCGTACTCGGAGACCTACTTCTCCATCTTGGACACCCATCTCACCATCGAACTGGGCAGCCTCCATTTCGACGAGTCGGTGCTCCACATGATCAACGACGGGCTGATGGCCATCTTCTTTTTCGTGGTCGGTTTGGAGATCAAAAGGGAACTGGTGCTCGGCGACTTGAGAGACCGAAAAGCCGCCGCCCTACCGGTTATGGCCGCACTTGGCGGCATGGTCGTGCCCGCCCTCATCTATTTCGCTCTCAATGCCGGCACCGATGCCGCCCACGGTTGGGGGATCCCGATGGCGACCGATATTGCTTTCGCCGTGGGAGTTGTCGCTCTACTTGGAAGCCGGGTCCCACCGGGGGCCAAGTTGTTCTTGTTGGCCCTGGCCATCGCCGACGACATCGGTGCGATATCGGTTATCGCCATCTTTTATACAAGCGAACTCAATATTGGTTATCTCGCCCTCGCCATTGCGGGCCTCGTCGGAGTGTGGCTCGCCCAGCGGGCACGGATTCGAGCGCTCATCTTCTATATCCCCCTGGCCCTTCTGATCTGGTTTTTTACCCTCGAATCGGGTGTTCATGCCACCCTTGCCGGGGTCGCTCTCGGATTCCTCACCCCGGCACGGCCATATTTCAAACCGCGCGAGTTTGATGCCCGGGCCCGGGTAATCCTCGACCAGTTCCCATTGGAACCCGACTCTCCCGCCGCTCAAGAGCGCGCCGAGCACGAGGTTGTCTCGATGATCGCCACCGCTCAGGAGTCGATCTCTCCGCTGATCCGGATGGAGGAGAACCTGATTGGCTGGAGTTCATATTTCATCGTTCCGCTCTTCGCCCTGGCCAATGCCGGTGTCGATTTCCGCGGCACGTCGTTCGGTGAAACCGCCACATCGGCAATCGCTCTGGGAGTCGCCCTGGGCCTCATTGTCGGGAAGGTCGTTGGTGTCTCGCTCTTCACCTTCATTGCCGTCCGGACGGGAATGGGAAAACTCCCAAAGGGAACGGGTT
>JBBKXI010000211.1:0-16273 GCA_037969415.1 Acidimicrobiia bacterium
CCTCCATCATCGGCCTGCGGTTGTTTGCTTCGGCCTCCATCATCGGCCTTCGGTTGGAACGCTACCGTTCGGGGCATGAAACGACCCGATCGCCTCAATTTCACCGAATCCGACGAAGCTAACCATCTCCTCGCAACTGACGATCTCGCCCTCCTGATCGGAATGCTGTTGGATCAACAGTTCCCCATGGAACGTGCCTTCTACGGGCCGCAGCTTCTAAAGGATCGTCTCGGCGAAGATCTTGATGCCTCGCGGATTGCCAACAAGGAACTGGGCAAACTAGAGGACATATTCAAGGGTCCGCCCGCGATTCATCGCTACCCGTCAGCAATGGCGAAGCGAACCCAGGATCTTTGCCAGGTGATAGTCGATGAGTATGAGGGTGATGCCTCAAAACTGTGGGCCACGGCTGACAACGGCAAGGAGCTCTTCCGCCGCCTCAAGGCGTTGCCGGGGTTTGGCGACGGAAAGTCGCGGATTTTCATAGGGGTACTGGGGAAACGACTTGGAGTTATGCCGGACGGCTGGGAGGATGCCGCCGCGGATTGGCCGAGCATTGCCGATGTCGCCAAATTTGAGGATGTTCTTGAGCTCCGAGAGAAGAAACGGCTGATGAAACAGGCGAAGAAGAACTAGAGGTCGTCTGGGTATTTAGACCTATTTTCTTCTCAACTTGAACGGGCATTGTGCCGATACTTGAGGCTCACCGGGAAGATCTACGAGGAGTGATGGAAAAAGGCATGAACCTTTCGGGACAGTTGGGAGACTGGTCCGTCGACGATCTCATCCAAATTGTCCAGGTCACCAAGAAGACTGGGTCACTGGATATTGCGGGCGGCCGCAAAGGTCGTATCCATTTCCGTGATGGTCTGCTGACCGGGGCTGAACTTCATAGCCCTCGCGGCATCTACGCCGGCGACGACCCCGACACTATTGCCGATATTGTGTTTGTCCTGGGGAGCCAGGAGACGGGTTCCTTCGCCATGGGTGCGTCGACCGGTCCCGAATCAGACGGTCATGAAGCCGAGACAATCGCGGCCAGTGTTGCGGAACTGCGTGCACTGGAGACTGAGATCTCTGGTGCCGGAGTGATGGAGGGAGAGATACGGTTGGTTAGCAGCGTCGACGCCAAGATCACACTGGATCCCAACAGCTGGCATTACCTGGCGCGGCTGATCCCCCCGGTCACAATCGACGACCTCGAAGAACGTTTCGGCCGCGGCTCTGCGGTTCGAATGATCTTCTCGCTCCACAGCATGGGTCTTCTTGCCCCTCCTCCCGGCGATGACGACGAAGCATCCGGACCGACCCCTTCGGTCGATGAGTCCGGCTGGCTTGAACAGCTGGCTGGTGGGGTGGCCCCCACTGAGAACAAGGAATCGCCCGATGAGGTTTTGGTCGAAATCGAGATACCCGACGGCTCCCCCGAGCCGGTAGAGGCTGGATTCCTACGAGGTGTTTCAGCTGACGCCTCAACAACTCTGACCGGTGGCGTTTACGACGACATTCGTCGTTTGAGGAGCAAGGTCGGCGAATAGAGGTATCGTTTCTCGATGCCGATTAGAAGTCCCTGGATCCCTGACCGCCCGTTGTTTATTGGTCTTGCCGGTGGTTCGGGGTCAGGCAAATCCACGGTCGCCGAGGACGTAATCGGCCGCCTCGCCGGCGCGGTTTCTCACCTCCAGCACGACTCCTACTACCGCAACATGCCCCAGCTCTCCCTCGCAGAAAGGGCCCGGGTGAATTACGACCACCCGTCTTCTCTCGAAACAGAGCTTTTGATTGAACATCTGGAATTGTTGCGTTCGGGGGTGGCTGTGGAGCGACCGGTCTATGACTTTTCCAATCACGCTCGATCCGACCAGACGGTTCGAATCGAGCCCGCCCACGTGGTTCTCGTTGAAGGCATCCTGGTGCTCGCCGAACCCGAGCTGCGAAGCGAACTGGATTTGAAGATTTTCGTCGATACCGATCCGGATGTGCGCCTGGCGCGTCGAATTCAACGCGACATCGATGAACGAGGGAGGAGTCTGGAGAGCGTCATCGACCAATACTTTTCGACGGTCCGGCCCATGCATATCGAGTTCGTGGAGCCATCGAAGCGTTACGCCGATTTGATAATCCCCGAAGGGGCCAACCCTGCAGCCGTGGCTACCGTCGTCGAATTGATACGTTCCAGGCTGAAGTAGGCGACGAGATCGACCATATACTCAGCTTTGATGTCTGATCGTCCCTCGGTTGCAGTGCTCGGTGTCGGAGCGATGGGTGGGGCCCTGGCCGCCGGTTTGATTCGGGCGGGTTGGGAACCCGCAGAAGTTTCCCTGTGCGTTCGCCGCCTCGATCGGGCCGACCTGCTGGCAAATCAAACTGGTTGTTTGACGACACTCGACCCCAAAGAGGCAGTCGAGGGGCGCAAAATCGTTGTGGTGGCGGTGAAGCCTCATGATGTCGAGCTTCTCGTGGCTGAGATAGCCCACTCACTTGCCCCCGATCAGGTGGTGCTGTCCCTCGCCGCCGGCGTCACTACTGCTTCTTATGAAGGCTGGTTGAACCAAAATCCGATCATTCGTGCCATGCCGAACACGCCCGCCCTGGTTGGAGAGGGAGTCACCGGGGTTGCTCCAGGTTCTCGGGCCGGGGCCCAAGATTTGGAAATGGCCATGAGGGTGCTTGGTGCGGTCGGAACCGTGAGGGCAATGGACGAATCCCTCCTGGATGCAGTGACTGCCGTTTCTGGAACGGGTCCGGCATATATCTTCTTGCTCGCTGAGGCTCTAACAGATGCGGCAGTTCGCGAGGGTCTGCCCAGAGACATTGCGGAGACCTTTGTGAACCAAACCGTCCAAGGTGCGGGGCGCCTTCTCACTGCGACCGACTTGACTCCTTCTGAACTGCGCGCGCAGGTCACTTCGCCCGGTGGGACCACCGCCGCTGCAGTGCATGTCCTCGAAGAACGAGGGTTCAGGGCACTTGTAGAAGACGCCGTCCAGGCGGCTGCAGTCAGAGCGCGTGAACTTGGCGGCAGTTCTTGAGCGTATTTTCTAGAGCTGTCGTTGGTGCAACGGCCGCTCGTCCCGTGAAGTCACTGGTCACAAACACCAAACCCGGTCTGGCGCTAGCGAAGAAGTTTGTCGCCGGAGATACTTTGGACGAGGCTGTGGATGTCGGTCGGGACTTGAACCGGCGGGGTTTTTTGCTTTCCCTTGACCTTTTGGGTGAGGAAGTCCACGACCGGGCATCGGCCGACGCGGCGTTAAAGGAATACATGGATTGTCTCGAGCGGATTGACGGGGACGGTCTCGACGCCAACATCTCGGTCAAGCTCACCCAGCTGGGCCTCAGCATCGACGAAGGTCTAGCGCGTCACGCTGTTGAGCAGCTTGCACTTCGGGCAGCTGAGGTGGGCACCACCGTGACCCTTGACATGGAGGATTCTCGGTTTACCGGCCAGACGGTCGATATTTATGCAGAGGTGCAGGCAGCCGTGGGGCATCTTGGGATCGCAATTCAGGCGTATATGAAGCGAACTCCTGGTGACCTGGAGAGACTGATTCCGTTGGGTGGACACATCCGATTGTGCAAGGGTGCATATGTCGAGTCGAGTGAGGTGGCCCTGACCGTGAAAGCGGCGGTCGACGGCGCCTACAAGGAATTCTTGAAAATGTTGATGGCTGCCGAAGGAACCAAGCCCGCGATTGCCACTCACGATCCTGATCTCATCGAGTCAACACGTTCGGTATCACCGCAACGGATCGGCTATTTCGAATTCCAGATGCTTTACGGGGTTAGGACTGCGCTTCAGAAATCTCTCGTCGACGAAGGTTTCCCGGTACGAATCTATTTGCCTTTCGGCTCGCAGTGGTACCCATATCTGACCCGGCGAATGGCGGAACGCCCGGCCAATGTCTGGTTCTTCGCCAGAGCACTTTTTGGCGGCTAACAGGGCTCCCCATGAGGCGAAGCCGGTAGGGAGAGGTGGACGGCTTAAGTGTGGATTTGGACCACCGGAGTGATCCAAACCCACGTGTAGGACGAAACTCAGGCAGCCTTGTCGTAGTCGAAGCTGTCGCCCGTGGGAGGTACGGTCAGCTTCGATCCGAGGGCTATGAGTCCGTTTCCGAGTGCCCCTCGCAATGAGGGAACGCCTCGGTGCATGGCGTTCGCCTTGGCGGCGTTCGTCATACGTCTGTGATATGCCTCCGTTTGGAGTTGGTCCATTCGGTAGGCGGCTGGGTTATACATAAAAGGGTTCACTTTTCTTTCTCCAGGCTCAGGCGAGTGCTGTTTCGGGGACTGGCCGCATGTAGCTCTCCAGGAATGCAGAAGCATCCTCGAAGGCCTGCGGTCGAAGTCCGTAACACTTCGCGTCTTTACCTTTGTCGTTGGGTCCGATCTGAATTCGGATCAGACCGGCAGCTCTCAAAATTGTTATGTGGTGATGGACAGTCGACTTCGAGATATCAAGCATCGTGGTCAGCTCGTCGAGTGACGTATCACCCTCGGATAAACGACGGAGGATGCGGAGTCGCTTCTCGTCGCTCATGGCCTTGTAGAACCTCACCATCCAGGCTGGCGGTGCCTCAGGATTGTTGATCAAGAAGTCATCGGCGAGTGCATAAAAGACCAACAGCATCTCGCGATGTCTGTCGATCAGCGACAAGGGTCGGAGAACTACTGACGGGACAAGCACCACTCGGGTTACTCCAAGGGGGATTTCATAATCCAATCCGTTTGTTACTTGTTCAATCACATCTTTGGCGCTGTCACGGGTTGCCATCGCTCGGCGAGCAGTGGCGGCACGAGTAATCGCCGATCCGAACTCCTCTTGGTGCCGGGAGAACACCTCGTCGCTGAATCGGGACAATGCATTAACCAAGCGGTCTCTGAATTCAACTGGCTCCATGGCGAAGAGTTCGACGAACTGGTCGCGTTCGTCGGACTCCTTCACATCTCCGAGCACGCTCCGGAGGGCGTCGGGATCACCGGAGGCCGCTTCCTCAATCAGTGAGGCCGACGGGGCGGCGGATAGGTTGTAATCGGCAGCCTGTTGGCCGACATAGCCCAGAATCCATCGTCGAAGTCGGTCCGGGTTTAACTTCGCCATCCATGTGAAGACACTCTTTGGGTCATGGGGGTGGGGGGCTACTGCGATAAGGCCCAGCACGCTCAGCCAGATACTGCATTGTGGCCCGCCGAGTAGTCGGAGTTCGGCGTCGAGGTCATCTTGGGTGTTGGCAACTATGTCCGCGATCCAGTCGACTCCGACGTCGAGGTTTTCTCCGGTGTGCTTGGCGGTGAAGGCATTCCAAATGGTCAACACCACCTCGTAGCTGTTAGCCCCATCGATCTCGATGGGAATACGGCGCGAGGAATTGTTGAGCTCTCGGATCTTTTGTTGTGGCTTTACTAATTCAACCATTTTGAAATGCTTGGGGTTCCATTCGAAACTTGTCGAATACCAATCTATACGGTATTCATGCCAAAGTCAAGATATCATTCGATAATCATCGAATCACATTGAAATATGTTATCTACGTCGAATTTTGGAGAGGGCGTCAGGGCGACGGCGACGGGTAATCGTCAATGTGCGTAATACACTCCGGCGCCATGACCGATACCGCCGTTGAACAGGAGACCCGGGACGCTACAACCCATCGCAGTCTGGTGCCAGCGATTATTGAGGTGCTGGGGATTGTTTTTGCAGTCGGGACACTCGTTTTGGGAGTTCTCGGCACAATTCCGGAAGAACCTCATTTCGAGATAGGTCGAGAGGTCTTTGGAAACGTACCCGACTCTGTGGTCCTTCTTTTCTACTTCACGGTGGCTGGATTCATTTGGTTGATGGTCCATCTCCTGGCTGTTCGCTCCGCATCCTGGCTCCAGGGAGGTGCTGATCCACGATGGGGCGACTGGGGCCAGCGGATCCGCCGGTTGAGTCAAGGCTTGCGTATGAAGACGCTGATGAGGGACCCACGATCCGGGGTTATGCACGCCATGATCTACTACGGGTTCGTTGTCCTATTCCTGGGCACAGTGACGCTGGAGATCGATCATCTTCTTCCCGGGAATCTGAAGTTCCTGCATGGGTGGTTCTATCAGGGATACTCGGCAGTGCTCGACCTGGCGTCGCTGGTGTATCTGGGAGGTATCGGATTCGCGGCTGTGCTCCGCTACGGGATTCGACCATGGCGGACACGGTCCAAGACCAAGCCGGAAGACATGCTGATCCTGATAACCCTCGCCATGATCGGGGTTACCGGCCTACTCACGGAAGCGGCGCGAATCTCTCTGGTCGGCCGGCCGGCCTTTGAGACTTGGTCCTTCGTCGGGTATCCCCTCTCGGCATTGATCCCTGAATCTGCGGCAAGCGAATTTCATCTAGCGATGTGGATCACCCACGTCGCCACGTTCCTGCTTTTCCTGGTTGTTCTGCCTGTGACCAAGCTCCGTCATATGTTTACGTCGCCGGTCAATATGTTGATGAGTCAGCACGATCGACCCAAAGGCGCAATGCGGCCGATGCCGAACCTCCTCGAGGCCGATGACATCGACACCATCGGTGCCGGTCTCGCTAGCGATCTCACCTGGAAGCAGATCTTTGATACCGATGCGTGCACGATTTGCGGCCGGTGCACCTCGGTTTGCCCCGCAAACATCACCGGAAAACCGCTCGATCCACGAGAGATGGTCCTCAAGACCGGGGAAGTCGCCGCCGCCAATGCCGGTATCGCCCCACCTATTGGTTCTCTGGCCGTGTTGGCGTCGGACGCGGGTCTGTTTGATCGGATTACGGCCGAGGAGGCTTTTGCCTGCACGACATGTCGCGCCTGTGATGAGATCTGCCCCGTAGACATCGAAATCGTCGACCGCATCCTCGACATGCGGCGTCATCTCACGTTGATGGAGTCCGATTTCCCGGCTGAACTCGGCAAGGCCTTCGTGGCAATGGAGAACCAATCCAATCCGTGGGGACTCAGCCAGCAGTCGAGAGGTGATTGGACCTCCGAGCTCGACTTCGAAGTTCCCGTCTTCGGCGAGAACGGTAAGGAGACGGCCGAATACTTATGGTTCGTCGGATGCGCCGGGTCTTTTGATGACCGAAATACCGCTGTATCGGTAGCACTGGCCAGACTTCTCCACGAGGCCGAAATCGATTTCGCGATCCTTGCCAAGCGCGAGCTTTGTAATGGCGACCCGGCTCGACGTGCGGGGAATGAATTTGTCTTTCAACAGCTGGCGATTCAAAACATTGAGACCTTTCAAGACGTCGGTGTGAAAAAGGTGATCACCCAGTGTGCTCATTGCTTCAACACGATCGCCAACGAGTACCCACAATTTGGAGGCGAGTATGAAGTTGTTCACCACAGCCAGCTGCTCGTTGAGCTGATGGCACAGGGGCGACTTCCCGAACCGCGAAAGTCGGATGGTGTAAGGAAAAAGATCGCCTATCACGATCCTTGCTATCTGGGCCGCCACAACGACGTCTATGTGGCGCCGAGAGAGGTGCTCGCCGCGGCAGGTGGAATCGATGTGGTTGAAATGCCCCGACATGGAACGAGGGCACTTTGCTGCGGCGCCGGGGGTGCCCGTTTCTGGATGGAGGAGCAGACCGGCAAGAAGGTCAACATCGAGCGAGCCGAAGAGGCGTTGGCAACAGGAGCCGATGAGATTGCAATTGCATGTCCCTTCTGCTTTGTCATGCTCGATGACGGGGTCAAGGAACTCAACCGAGGTGACATCCCGGTGCGAGACATCGCCATGATTCTCGCCGATGGGCTGATTCCAACGGCGGAGGACAATGTCCAGCCGTAAACTCCTGCTTGCGGTTGTGATGGTGGTTCTGGCGTTCCCAGCCTGCACCGACACCGAACCATCGGTTTCGACCACCGTTCCAGCCACTTCGACTACCACCACACGACCCGTGGATGGAGTTGCCGCGACCGCAGACTTCGTGCGGTGTATGGGGGAGAACGGTGTCGAGATCGGCGAGATTCCCTTTGACGCCGATGGTCGTCCCCGTCTCGAGGCTATGAGCGGTCAGCTTGACTACTCAGATCCGGCAACCACCGAAGCCCTATCTCAGTGTGCCAGTTTCCTTTCTGAAGGAGCCCTGGATCTCGGTTACGACGCCAGTTACCGCGACGCCGTGGTGGGCCAACTGGCGGCATTTTCGAGGTGTCTGCGGGCCCGCGGTGTCGAGGACTTTCCCGATCCGATACCAGGGTTTATTGGTATCGGATCTCCTTATCCAGGCGCCGAGATTCCCTACAACGACCCCGATCTTCCCGATGCTGTCATCCGGTGTGAGGGAACGGTATTCGGAGATTCCGCCCTCATCGACAGCTAGTGGCCCCGTATGCAAAATACTCCTGAGATGATGACACTCCCCACGCCTGTTATTGACCACGAAACCGAAACTACGGTCGACGATCAGCGTCCCTGGCAGGTGATCGTTTGGGATGACCCGGTCAACACCATCACATATGTCATTTATGCTTTTCGCCAGATCTTTGGATACTCGAAGCGAAAAGCGACCAAGCTGACGATGCAAGTCCACAACGAGGGTCGCGCTGCGGTCAATGACGGTCCGCGGGAAAAGATGGAGGTCGATTGTTATCAACTCCACTCCTTTGGGCTGTGGGCCACAATTGAGCAGCAATAATGGGGGATAAGTTCGACGCCAAACGTGACGGCCAGATTCTGGTTCGGCTATCGCCCGAGGAGCGCGCCCTTTTGGCTCGGGTGGTATCGGGACTCGACAGCGTTGAGGCGAATCCCGACGATCCGGGCCACGCCCGACTCCATCCGCCGGTTTACCTAGGTGACGATGCCGCCTCCAGCGAGTGGTGGAGGTTGATGGGGGATCAACTGGATCAGGCGAGAAGCGAGGATCGGAGAGCGTTCGATCGGGTGGTTGCCGAGACCGATTCGAGTCTCACACAGGACGAGGCTCGCTCATTCCTACGCGTGTTAAACCAGGGCCGCCTGGTCTTCGCGGCGAGACTCGGAATCGAGGTTGCGGAAGACATGTCGGGGCTCGGTGAGGAGAATGATGTTGTCCTGTGGTTTTTGAGTTATGTCGTCGACGACCTCAGCGAAGTCCTCGACGGTCTTCTTCGCTGACGACCCGGTCAGAATTTCACGTGCCCGTCGACATTCAGAGAATATTCCCGCCCCCGAACGTCGACTGAGTGGGCTGGCTTAGCGGAACAACTCGGCTGTGAAAGGGTTGACTCCGCCCATCGGCGACGCACCCCTCAGCTCGATGGGAAGGGTTGCATCCGGTATCACGATGCCGGACAGCTGGATCAGGCTCCAGTTGCCGCCGGCGGTGAATGTCCCCGCCTCGCCTGGGTGGAACACGGTGGTGGTTCCACCCTTCTTCCACCATGTCCCCTGGAGCCAGGTCGCCTTGAATCTGAGGACATGGCGCCAGTTATTACCCGAGCCCCAGGAGTTCTCGTGGAATTGGGGCACATAGGCGAAACGCGGTGATTCCCCCAGCGATTCGTCAAACAACCGGTGGCTATACGGAGCCGGATGACCGGGCTTCCCGTTGACAAATATCGCCAGACAGGCAGCGAGATGCTCCCAAGACTCGGGTCGATCGAGCGTGCCATCGCCGTCCCAATCGAAATCGGGATGGACCGAGTTGTTGAAGGTCGCCCGCTCGCACTCGGCCGGGATATCGTTGCCAGAGGTGGAGGACAACGATGGATCGATGTATTGCCAGAGCGGCTGGTCGTCGAGGGAGTCGCCATAGATGCTCCGCTTAGGGTTCGAGCCCTGCTTCAGGCGCGGCGTGTACCCGCCGGGGACCGGCCCTGTCGCCAACCCCTCGACCAAGCCGTTGGAGAGGCCGGTGAAGGTATTGAGTGTGTCCGGGGTGTTGCCGGCGGTGATCACGTTGCACGTGTCGCGGTTCTCATTTGCGGTGCTTCCATCGGCATCGGCGGTAACGCGGTGGTCGATTCCAAGCGCGATATTGACGGCAAGAACGTCCTTTTTTGGGCTGCCGGTACAGTTTTGAGGAGGCCCGTCGGGTTGGGTCCCGTAATGAGGCGATTCAATGGCGCCGAAGTTGCCGGCGTCGGGGCCATCGCAAGGCTCTTCGGCGTGTCCGCCAGCCGAGTCACGCAGACAGACGTGGGTTCCCTCTCCGGTCCCGGCAAGGAGTCCAAACGGGAGAATCCCACTGCCTCGGCTAGCGAGCTTTGCGATGGCGTCGGCACTGGTCTCCAACTCGTCAATCCCGAATATCTTGCCGAAGGTGGTGGAGAACTCCAGTTGGGGGAGGTTGACGCGAACAAACCCGCCACCGTCGAAAGAGATGCAGTCGATTTTTGCCACCGACCACCCGGTGGGTGCCGCCACAGGAACGAAGTTGAACCCGTCGGCGTTGAGGCTGGCCCGCTCGGGGTCGGTGCAGGCCTCCCAGCGCGCCTGCCAGTCGGAGTTCGTGTACGTGGCGATGACGTTACGTCTGGTGAAGTCGAGGATCTTGTCGCGGATTAGCGCGTTGGATCCGAGCGTGTCGATCGCTCCTGCCATGACACCCACGTCGGCAGCGGTTTGATCCTGGCGACGCTCGTTAAAGCCCACTGCGAGGTCGATCGCCACTGCTGCGAAGCCGACCAGCAAGAACAACGACATTGCGATTATGACCGCGCTCGCTCCCCGGTCCGAGTGACGGCGGCTCAGCACGAGACTGCGCTCCCATCGCTGGTCCAGTTGGAAGAGGGTTGCTCAAGTCGGAACTCCACGGTGGAGGTCAGGGTGTTGGGGAGGAAGACCTCGATCAGGCTCAGTCCCGACAGTGAGGACGGGTTGGCTTCGATGACCACGGTGCCGACGTCCCCGATTGCCCCGGTTGCGCCGTCAGTGAACCGGACGGTGATGTTGGTGGTCAAATCCATCGCGTCGCAGGTCTCTGCCCGGAGGAAGGCGTTGTCCCCCGTATTGACTGCTGCCACCCGCGCTCCCTCGCGCGCCCCATGGCGAACGTCGTTGAACTCGGCAAAGAAATATCCGAACTCAATGATCCCCAGGAGGAGCAGGAGCAGGAACGGGGCGATGAGCGCGAACTCGACGAGGCTGGCGCCCCGTTCTTTGCGTCCTCTGTAATTGTGAAATGAATACGAGCCCATGACTCGGAGTGACCTTTCCTCGCTGTTAATCGCCTCGACCTAGTAATCGCCCCGCGCGCGTCCCGGGATACGGCCATGTCATGGGTATATCGGCCTATTCCGCCGAAACTGAAGAAGGGTCGATCAACCCACATCGATCACTCACGTTGGGGGCCTCGAAGTCCGATAATCACTCGAGGACGTAACCACGTCCAGGACCGCTAAGGATCAGAACGCAACGTGGCATACGCACGGGTATTGAGGACAAGTGAAGATTTCGAGGACACCCTCACGGCGGCAAAAGGTGGCACGGAGTGGGCCTGGGCCGCTATCTATCGTGACCTCGCAGGCGCGGTAACCGGATATTTGAGGACTCGAGGGGCGACGGATCCCGAAGACGTCTGCTCGGAGACGTTCCTCCAGGTCGCACGGGGCATCGTCGATTTCGAAGGCGATTACGAGTCTTTTCGTTCCTGGGTGTTCGTAATCGCACACCGCAGGCTGATCGACGCCCGGCGGCGAGACATGAGGCGGCCACAAACGGTCAACGACGACGACCATCTCGCCTCGATGCGTGTCGAGGGCGCTGTCGACGAAGAAGCAATCAGCCGATTCAACACAACCAAGATGAACTTCCTCCTCGCACAGCTCACCGACGATCAGCGAGACGTCCTCGCGTTGCGCGTTGTTGCCGACCTGAGCGTCGAGCAAACGGCCTTGGCGCTCGGGAAGGGCACCGGGGCCATCAAAGCCCTGCAGAGGCGCGCACTGACGTCACTACGCCGGTCCATCGAAGAAATAGGCGTAACCCTATGAGCCGGATCGGCGATTACCGGAGCAGGATGACTACGTCACAGTTCACAGACGAGGACTTCGAGCTTCTGTTGCTCGGGGAGGATCTGTATCCCGAATTGGCTTCGCTGGCGCCATTCGTGAATGCTCTGCGCGAACAAGTTGAATTCGAACCTGACCGGGACGACGTCGATAGAGCTGCGATGCGCGCCGCGGCAGTGGTCCATTCTCAACTCGCCGCCACCCGGTCAGCGACGATTCTCACTCTTCGTACACAATCACCATGGCGCAGACTGTCGGAGAGGACGACGCTGGTGTTGGGTTCGGTTCTAGCTGTGGCCGCAATGTCGGGAGTCGGTCTCGCCGCCGATGCGGCCTCGCCAGGCGACTTCCTCTACCCGATCGATGTGGTCCTGGAAAAAATCGGAGTAGGTGACGGTGCCACGGCTGAACGACTCACCGAAGCAGGTGTTCTGGTTGAGAGAGAGGATCTCTCCGGCGCCGTCGAACTCCTCGCCACGATCTCCCAGGCGGATCCCGAAGGGGATGACGCGGCCCTCGGTGCAGCGATCGAGGCGCTTGAGGAGCTGTTGTCCGATATCGACGAGGGACCCGGGGTCGCGTCCGACGCCTCGAAGAAGGTGAGCGACCTCCTCGATTTCATCGGTGCCAACGCGGGGAAGGGTAATGGTCTCGACGGAAAGGATTTCGGCCAGGGCGTGGCCGAAATCGCCAGCGGCTGGAGAGACGCCGACGACCCGGGAACTGAACCGACGACGGACTCGGGTGCTCCGGGCAACTCGGAGACCTCCAACGCGGGAGGTAGCGGGAACGGGAACGGCAACGACGGTTCTCGAGAGCCACCAGGCAACTCGGATGGCTCGGGCAACGGCGGCGGCTCGACTGAGCCCCCGGAGAACTCCGGGAATTCCAACGCCGGTGGAAACGGTAACGGAGGCAACGGCTCGGGTGAATCGCCGGGGAACTCCGGAAACTCCAATGCCGGTGGAAATGGCAACGGGAATGGCAAGCCCTAGGTTCGATCGCATGTCGGCGACGATCTGAGCACCGTCGCCGGTGAATTGCTCGGCTGACGACATTTCTCGTCGCTTTTGTGTAGTTTCAAAACCATGAAGGCCGGCCCGATCCATATTCTGAACCCGCGGAACGTTTTGTGATCGTCGATCCCATCGCCAACTTGAAGAGCCCTGAAGGGTCATTGATCTCGATTTATCTCGACCGGCCGTCACCGGGTGGTTTCCCTGCACTGATTACCGATCTAGGGCGGGCGGCCAAACGGGAGGTTTCCTCCAAATCGAGGTCTCTGCAAAAAAGCGTTGACGCCGACGTGGAGCGTCTTCGTGAGATGGCCGATCGCTTCGAGTCAGAAGCGGTCCCGGCATATGCGCTTTTTGCTTCGTCACTCAACGGGATATGGGAACTGCAAGCTTTGGCGCAACCAACTTCGCCGGTTGCGGTGGTCGGTGCTCGACCCTACCTGCGCCCACTCCGCGCTGTGCCCAGGCCCATCCGAACTGCGATATTGGTAGCAGACAAGTCGCAGGCACGGCTGTTCTTGGGATTTGATGGTGATGTGGAGGAGATCGAACCTCCGATTGCTGCCGAGATCGGCAAGCCAAACTTTGGGGGGTTCGCCGGTTACGACGAACACGGCGTTCGGGCTCGGGCGCACGATGTTGCTTCGCGGTTGTGGCGAAAGGCTGGTAACACACTCCTGGAGCGACATGTCGAATCCCAATTCGACCTGCTTCTAATCGGGGGTGTCACCGAGGCGATCGAAGACATTCGCCGCGAGCTACACCCCTATCTTTCCGAACTCCCGTCCGAGTCCTTTCCAGCGTCGCCGTCCGACATCTCGGCATTTCGAATCAAGGAGCAGCTGGCCAAGCAACGGATGGCTTTTCAAAGGAATCGGGAGAGCGCCCTCGTCGACGACCTGCTGGGTCTTGCGGCTCGCGGGAGCCGCGGTCTGCTTGGCCTGCCGGCGACGATGAAGGCGGTGAACGCTCAGGCGATTTCTGATTTGGTGGTAGCGGGTGAGTTCACCCGGCCGGGGGTCCTCTGCCCTCAATGTGGGCACATGGACCGCTCCGGAACCGTTTGTGTCGTTTGCTCGAATGCAATGCACGCAGTGCGGGACCTGATTTCAGAGATGATGGATGCGACCGTCGCATCAGGTGGACGGGTACATCAGATTTCGATTGGCTCGGCCCTGGATCGTGATGGCGTTGGTGCGATCACTCGATTCGAGTTGCCCACGTTGTGACTGGGAGGGACGTGCGAAATATCCGAAAGTCTTGGCGGCGGCTAGTTTTCCTTCCATGTCTGTTGCCGCACTGATACTCGCCGGCGGGGCCTCAGTTCGCCTCGGGCGCCCCAAACAACTCGAAGAGTGGGGCGACACCAACCTGCTCGGTCACATCGTGGCCCAAACCGCGTCATTCCCGGTAGACGAGACCTGGGTGGTGCTCGGCGCCAGGATTGATGAGATACTCGCCTCCGTAGACCTCGGTGACGCAGGAGTGATCGAGAATCCGGAGTGGGAAGAAGGTATTGCGTCGTCGATCCGCGTGGGCCTTGACGCGCTTCTCCAATCATCCCGTTGCGATGTTGCTCTGATAGTTCTTGGGGACCAACCCAATGTGTCGGCGGAGATGGTTGAAGAACTTTTGATCTCTCATCAGCGTTCGGATCAACCTGTGAGCGTCCCGAAATACCGATACAACCGGGGAAACCCCGTGGCAGTGGACCGATCGCTGTGGCCGCGGCTGATGTCGCTCGAGGGTGACGACGGTGCTCATAGGTTGTGGCAGGCCCATCCGGAATGGGTAAATGAAGTTTGGTTCCCCGATCTGGCACCGCGCGATGTCGACACAGAGGATGACGTTGTCGAACTCCGACCCCGAAATCTGGCGCTGTGATATCGGTGCGTGACGATGTCTAATCTTCCGAAGTGACTGTTGAAACAGGGAGTGTCCGCTGATGGCGAGAATTGACGAAGTGGCTGGAGTCTCGGTGAGGGATGCCACCAAACTTCGCAAGGCTGGCATAAAAACCAGCGGTGGCCTCATCGAAAATGCGTCGACGAGGCGAGCTCGAACGGAACTCTCATCCAAGACCGGAATCGCGCCGAGGGACCTACAAACTTGGGTCCATCATGCCGACCTACTTCGAGTTAAAGGGATTGGGGGTGAGTATGCCGAATTGCTCGTCGCTGCCGGGGTGGAGACCGTCCGCGATCTACGACGTCGTAATGCGACCGCACTTCTCGCCAAGGTGATCGGCATGAATGGGTCTAACAAGGTAGTGCGGAGACTTCCAACCGAGTCGATGCTCACGGGTTGGATCGAGGCCGCAAAAGGCGTTGAACCCAGTATTGGCTAGGTCAGGCTCGTTTTCCCGAGGGCGTCGGTGATGGAGCGAAGTTCAATCATCAACTCGGCGAACTCCGCAGGCCGTAATGCTTGGTTGCCGTCAACGAGGGCGTGCTCCGGATCCTGGTGCACATCTATCAACACGCCATCTGCCCCAGCGGCCACCGCAGCCCGGGCAAGCGGTGCGACAAGGTCTCGACGTCCTGACGAATGGGATGGGTCTACCAGTACCGGTAGATGACTCCGACTCTTGACGATGGGGATGGCGCTGATGTCTAGGGTGTTCCGCGTTTCACGCTCAAAGGTACGGATTCCTCGTTCTACCATCACCACATTGGGATTTCCGGAACTGCAAACATATTCAGCAGCATCAAGCCATTCCTCGATGGTTGCTGTCCTGCCCCTTTTGAGCAGGACGGGCTTGTCCTGGAGGCCAACTTCGCGGAGCAGGGCATAATTGGACATGTTCCGGGTGCCGATCCGGAGCATGTCGGCGATGGCGCTGACCTCTTCGACCTGTCGGGGATCGACTACTTCAACAACAAAAGGAAGGCCCGTCTCCGACCGCGCTTCCTGAAGGATATCGATGGCTTCGAGGCCCAATCCCTGAAAGGCGTAGGGGGATGTCCGCGGTTTGAATAAATCTCCCCGAAGGATGGTGGCGCCAGCCGCTTTGACTGCTCGCGCTACCCCCAACATTTGCTCCCGGCTTTCCACAGCACACGGTCCGGCAATCACGGCAAATTCGGAGTTGCCGATCGACGACTTTCCAACCTTCACCACGGTGTTCTCAGCCTGGGTGGCGCGATCGACCAACCTTGGTTTGTTATTGCCTGTGCTCATCGCCAGCTTTCCGATGGTATCTGATTGAGACAACGGTAACTGCGCCTCGACAGTGTCGAGGCGTTCGAGTGTCCGACTGGGTCGGAACTTGCCCGTTGAGACAACGGTTTGCGCCTC
>JBBKXI010000212.1:0-62718 GCA_037969415.1 Acidimicrobiia bacterium
TCTCCAGGCATAGCCGTCGATTTGGGGCCGAGGCCATCAGGTCTCAGCCCCAATCCGATGCAAAGCCAACGACGACTTCCAAACCGGGATGCTCGGCTCAAATTCCGGCTGAGCGAAGCCCGAACTAAGGGTGAATATTGGTTTCGATCGGACCGTTGGGGCCTTCTGACTAGGGTAGACGGCCGAACCACGCCAGGGAACCAAGACCCGCCAAAACAAGAAGTGCCATTGCACCGCCGGCGAACCAGTCGCTGATTTCGACTTGCTCTCGCTCCACCATTACTGATTGGCCAAGGCTTTCGTAAACGTCGCTCAGCTGGTCGGCAGTGGCAGCAGTGAGTGTCTGGCCGTCGGTCTGACTCGCTAGCTTTTTCAATGCGGCTTCGTTGACCGGGACCGGGACTCTGCCCATAAACGGGTCGTCGATGAATCCGGAATCTGTGCCAAAGGCGATGGTGTGCACCGGCACGCCGGCAGCTTGCGCCGCCGATCCGGCCTCGTCGTTCGATCTACCCACGGTGGTGTCACCGTCGGAAAGAAGCACGATCGTTCCGACCGGAGCTTCGGAATCGGCGGCATCGGAGTCCCCAGGCTCACTAGCGCCCTCAATTGCGTCAATCCCGAGGAAGACTGCTTCTCCGATCGCGGTGCCCTCGCCGAGTGATTGGTCACGGATCGAGGTGTCGATTATCCGTTTCACGCCGGTCAGGTTGGTGGTCGGTGCTATCAGTTGGCGCGCCGATCCGTCAAATGCGACCACGCCAATCGCCACCCCTTCAGGGACGGAGTCAAGGAAAACACCGGCAGCTTCGCGCGCCGCGTCGATCCGGCTTGGCGCCACATCCGCTGCTCGCATCGAAATCGAGGTGTCGATGGCCAGTATGACCAGCTTCGACGTCTCTGTGGATTCACCGGCAATCACCGGGCGGGCGAAACCGAGGGTGGCAACAGCCACCGCCAGGACTAGCCCGATAGCGGGCAGATGCCGCCGCCACCCGGGTTTGTCAGGAGCAACTTCGTCGAGCATCTCCATGGTCGTAAATCGCAGGGCGTAACTGCGGCGTCGTGCCGAAACCAGCAAGTATCCGAGCAGGAGTGCCAGTGGGAGTACCAACAGGGCTAATCGCGCCGGGGCGAGAAATGCGAATTCTTCTATCATGCCGTCCTCCGCGATGTCAACAATCGTGCCTTGCGGTTGGACACAAAACTCACAAAGTCAAGCACCCAATCCCGGTCGGTTCTGAGGACCAAGTGGTCCGCTCCACTCCTCTTGAGGGTGGTGTCGAGGGCATCGCGACGTTTCCCAGCCGTGGTCGCGTAGGCGGCACGAGCGGCCACATCTCTGGTATCGAGGAGCCGGCGACGTCCGGTTTCAGGGTCGACCAGAGCCACCAGACCGACGTCGGGAATCGTCAGCTCACGAGGATCGATGACCTCAACCGCTACTACGTCGTGGCGGACCGAGACCCTTCCCAGGGCCCTCTCCCAGCCTTCGCTGTCGAGGAAATCGGAGAACACAACCACCATCCCCCGGCGGCGAGCGGCACGAGACACCAGGTCTATTGCGCCAGCCAGGTCACCCGACTGACCATCGACAGGCTCAGTCCGGAGGGCGGCAAGGATGCCGGTCGTATGAGCAGACCCTCCCCGCGCGGGAAACATCAGGGGACGTGTTTTATCGGCTCCAACCGTTGAAGTAACGGCCCCGACCCGGTTGCCCGTTGTCGATGCCAGGAGCCCGAAGGCTCCCGCCGCAGACCATGCCACCTCATGTTTTGTTGTCATGGCGGTCCCGAATCCGAGGCTCGATGAGGTGTCAAGTACTAACCACACATCCAGTTCGTGGTCGGCGATCATGTCGCGCACATGCGGTTCGTGGTTTCGTGCAGTCACGGCCCAGTCGATATGGCGGGGATCGTCACCGGGCATATAGGGCCTGGCCTCGCCACGTTCGGTGCCGTGCCCGGGAAACAGGCCGCCGTAGTCACCAGAGAGGAGACCGTCGATGCGATGCATCACGGTGAGTCGAAGGCGGTCAACCGGCGCCGTGGCCGGAGAGGTCAGCCGGGTCCGCCGTGGCACCGGTTGCACTCCGGACGGTGGTGTTTGTTTGCGTCGCAACATCATCCAACCAGCGAGGATCGACTGCCCATCAACTGCGATGTCGACATCCGTGGGGCGACCACGGTCGTCAAGACCTCGAGAAGAACGTCATCGACGCCAATCCCATCGGCCACTGCATCGAAAGACAGGACCAGTCGGTGGTTGAGCACGTCATAGGCGATGTCGTAGACATCCTGGGGAAGCACATGGTCTCGTCCCCGAAGTAGAGCGAGTGCCCGGCCCGCGCTGACGAGCCCGATGCTCGCACGGGGACTCGCTCCGTAGGCGAGCAGCCCCTCGATTGCCACACGATGCTCGGAAGGGTTCCGGGTGGCGAGTACGAGCCGGATGGCATAGTCCTGCACCGCCCTGTCGACGTATATCTCGTTAGACGCTTGTTGCAAGCCAGCAACGTCTGCGGTGGAGAGGATCGGCTCCGGTGTCACCCAACGAGCCGTCGATCTTTCCACGATCTCGTGCTCATCCCTGGCTGTCGGGTAGTCGACGGGAATCCGCATCAAGAAGCGATCCCGCTGAGCTTCGGGTAACGGATAGACGCCTTCGGATTCGATCGGGTTCTGTGTGGCTAAGACCAGGAACGGGGCGGGAAGCTTGTGAGTCTTACCTCCCAGGGAGACCTGACGCTCTGCCATCACCTCGAGCAGCGCAGATTGCACTTTGGCGGGGGCACGGTTGATCTCGTCGGCGAGAACGAAGTTGGCGAAAACCGGGCCGAGCTCGACGTCGAAACTTTCCTGAGACGGGCGATAGATTCGGGTGCCCACGATGTCGGAAGGCAACAGATCGGGGGTGAACTGGATCCTGGTGAAGGTCCCGCCGAGGGTTCCTGCGAGAGTGGAAACAGTCAGTGTCTTACCGAGACCGGGCACGCCCTCGAGAAGGCAGTGCCCACCGGCGAGGAGAGCGACGAGGACTCGTTCGAGAACTCGTTCCTGGCCAACGATCACTCGCTGCAGTTCGGCAGCCACCTCACGGAGTTGCGCTCCGTGTACACCAGGTGAGCTGAAAATGGTTGTGTCTGGCGGATTCATGATCCTTGTCCTCCTCCGGGCACGCCGAGTAAGTCTTCAAATAGCTGCTGGAGTTCGGGTGGCAAGTCGTTCAAACCGAACATTTCTTCGAGCATTTCTTGCAATCCCGGGAGCTCGCCAAAGCCCGGACCGTTGGGGTCGAGAAGATCGTCAAGGCCAGGAAGAAGGTCGTCGAGACCTGGAACCAACGAGCTGGGACCGTTTTCGGGCGCCGGAATTGTCGGAGCATCAACGCCACCGGCATCATCGACCTGTTGGATCAGGTCGGCGAAGTCCTCGACCGGTACGGCAAACCCGACTCCGTCGTTGCCGCCCGACATCGATGCGATAGCGGTATTGATCCCGATGACTCTGGCTTCTGCATCGGCAAGTGGCCCTCCCGAGTTTCCGGGATTAATCGGCGCATCGGTCTGAATCAGGCCGGTTAATACACCAACTGGCGTGTCGATTTCCCGATCAAGCCCTGAGATGATGCCAGCCGTAACCGACTGTTGGAATCCGAAGGGACTGCCCAGAGCGATGGCGATTTCACCAACCTCCACAGTCCCGGGCTCAGAAATCGTGGCCGCCACCAGGTCGGTGGGGTCATCGAGGGCAACGATGGCCAGATCCCGTTCCGGGGCCCGGCCAACCACACGGCCGTTGAGGCTGCGCCCGTCGGCGAGTTTGACCGTCACGTCGTCGGAGAATGAGACCACGTGGTGGGCAGTGAGGACTAGACCGGATTCATCGTAAATAACCCCGGATCCAACTCCTCCACCTGCATCGAGTCCACCGAGTATCTCGATATGGACTACGGCCGGGCCGAGGGCTGCGGCGACTGCCGTAGGGCTCCCCGCTTCTGCCTCGGTTGCGGCGACGGTCGGAGTCGTGCTTCCGTCATTGTTTCCGAGCCATATGCCAGATGCACCGGCGATTATCAAGACCGCCACCACGCCGGCGGCAACCCATCTCGATTTGCCGCGGGACCGGTTGGGTTCGCTGGGAACAGGTGCGGTCTCGGGACGAGCCACCGGTTCGAGAATTTGAGTACTGGCGACCACGTCGGGGATTTCCCCGACCGGCGGCGATGCTGGCAGATCGCGCCAGGAACCTCGCTTGGGCCGCCTCTGGGACGGCCGCGAATCTAGTTGGGTCAAGGGGAAACCTCCGGTTCAATACGTCAGAAGCCAAAACGTATCTGGACCGGTTTAAAAAGTCTGTCAAGGTCCCGGCAACACCAATTACCTGGCCATCCGGTTGCGGCCTGCCCGGGTTGTCCCTACCTATGGAACGATTGTGTTGCTCCCCGCGGATAGCGCCGCACTCCAGGTGGCTGCCGTGTTCGAGTTGAACATCGGCCCGAACATTGTCATGACCCCCGTGTACCCGTAGGAGTTGACGGAAACCTGAGTTCCGGCCGCATTGTTGAACGGTGCAAACCAAGGTCCTCCCGACGAACCACCGGTCATGTTGCATGAGACGCCGTACGTCAAACCGTTAGTTCCGGCGTCGCTTCCTACCGGCCCCTGGCAATAGATCAGATCGTTGCCTTTGTACTTTCCGGCAGCGGGGTAGCCAAAGGCCGACACCGTCGTCCCGAGACTCACTGATGAGAATGAAACGGCGTGCGATCCGACGGTGGCATCCAATTGACTATTGGTTTTCCCGCCAGTCCCCAGAACGGCGAAGCCCCAGTCATATCGCACTGCTTGGTCATTGAATCCACCCGCACTGGCATACCCGTTGTGGACGACCAGGGATGTTGCGGTCCAACAGCCCCATTTGGTCTGAGCGCAGAATGATCCGTTGGTGTCGATCGCAGCCGGGGCGGCGTCATAGTTAGGGATGAACATCCAGTTGGTCGCGAACTGGCCATTCGCCTCGTCGAAAACGCAGTGGCCCGCCGAAACCACCACGGAGCGTCCGCTCACCGATTCAGTGGCAACGCTTCCCGAACAGACGTAGTAGAGGCCACCCATCGCAAAAAGGATCTTGCCAGTTGTCTCCACAACCGGGCCACCACTTGTCCAGGGTTTGCCAACAACTCCCCGGCCACCGCCGCCACCGCCGCCCGGGCGTTCCCGAAGCTGGGTGAAACCCCGTCCATCTTTCACGAAGTCGCGTGGTATCGCCTGGTCAATCCGCGCCGGCGTCCAGAATTCGACGACTCTCTCGTGCTCGGCTCGGGCCCGGTCTGCTTGGTCGGGCGTAGCGAGGGCGCCCGGCCCGGCCATAACCATCAACGCCGCCAAAGCTGTGGCGAGTGTGGTGATGCGACGGATCATATCTTCCCCTTTGTTGGCATGGCTACCGGGACAATCTAACGCCATGTCCGAGAGCGGGTGCCAATAGATCGCCCAGGTTTCATGCTGCGGCGGTTCAGATAGTCGCTGCCTTGGCCCTCCATGGACTCACGATGGCGTGGATGTGGTCGACCGCCAGAATCGATTCGGGTTCTGCTTCGAGATCGACGGGCAGCCAAAGGGCGAAGGTCGCGCCTCCGCCTTCCTCAGATTCGAGTGTGACAACACCGCTCTGGGCTTCGGTCATCTGGCGGGCGATAGTAAGGCCGAGACCGGATCCTTCCTGCCGGGCCCGATCGCGAGTTCCTTGCCACCCTCGTTCAAATGACCTTGCGTGATGCTGCGGGGGAATACCCGGACCTTGATCAGTTACGGCCAACCAGGCCCAACCTCGATATAGACCCCAGTCCACGACGATCTCCGAACCGCGCGGTGCCATTCGCAACGCGTTACTCATGAAATTCCCTGCGGCTGTACGCAGAGCCGCAGGGTCGGTTCCGCCAATCACGACCTCTTCCCGTCCCGTCGCCAGTCGTACCACCACTCCGCGGGATATACCCGGCCCCGCATTTTCTTCCACGAGAGCGGTAGCGACCTGCAGGAGGTCCGTCGGTTCTTTATTTCTCTCGACTGCAAGTTGACCGTGGCCTTCAAGGTCGGCCACCGTCCTCGACATCCGACTGACGGCCCGGCGCGCCACGTCGATATACCTGGCTGCGCTACTGGCAGATTCCGCCTCGTAGCTAGCGAGTTCCAGGTTGGTCCCCATTACCGCCAGGGGAGTTCGAAGTTCGTGCACCACTTCCTGCATCCGACGGTCCCGTTCGTCGGCCGCCGTCTGGATGGACGTTCGGACGGTGACGATGGCACCGCTAACCCGCCCGGAGAGCCACCATGCGACCAGAGAACCGGTGATGAGAACCAGGACAGGTGCGATGATCCCCCAATTGAAGACCAGTGCTCTGACGGCAGCGATGTCGGGCCCTCGCTCGGCGAGGATCACCAGCGTCAGGGAGTTTCCGATTCGAGCAAGGCCGGCGTCAGCTGTGTTACCTGGCAAGGGGTCGAGATTGGCAAGGGTAATCAGTGACGCGGTGACCACCGCTATGGCGAGAAGAGCAACCGGCGAAGCCAGTAACAACGCAAGCTGGGTCCTGCTCCACTGCCCGCCTTCCATGTCCTGAACTCTCATCCGGGATCCCGGAGGGCGTAGCCCCGGCCCGGAACGGTAACGATCTGTTGCGGCGCCCCCACATCGGCGAGTTTGCGACGAAGGTTGGACAAGGTCTGTCGCACTGTGTTGGTGAACGGATCAGCATGCTCGTCCCAGACGTGTTCAAGCAGACGTTCGGCGCTATGAACTTCTTCGGGATGGAGCAGGAACCAGCGGAGGAGCGCAAACTCCTTGACACTCAGCTTCACCGCCCTTCCGCAGTAGGTGACCACATGGCGAGCAGTATCCATCTCGATGTTGGCGTAGGCCACCAGCGAACTGGCGGCGGTGATATCACGCCGGAGCACGGCTCTCACCCTGGCGTTGAGCTCTCCCAGAGAGAACGGTTTGACCAGGTAGTCGTCGGCACCCTCGTCGAGACCCCGGATCCGATCTTCAACACTCCCTCGTGCGGTAACCATTATGACCTTGGGTGGCGGTCCGGGGTCGAAGGAATGAACCGGGCCCATACCCAATTGGCGGCAGACATCGAGACCGTCGCGGTCGGGGAGGTTGAGATCGAGACAGACCAGGTCGTAGGCGTTGACCGATGCCAGATCTACAGCGCTGGATGCGTCAGAGGCGATGTCGGTTGCATATCCGTCACGGCGGAGGCTGTCGGCCATGGCAGAGGCGAGGTCGGCCTCGTCCTCGACGACGAGGACACGCATCAGGTTATCTCCGGAACTTGGCTGCGGAACGGGGCAGGATTTGGTTTGAATTTCATGGTCGATAGGGAGGAACGGATTCTCCGTATATTCGACGTATTGAGGGGGTCGGCAGGTTCCCACGATCCCGGCGACTTGGAGTCAAACCTATTCGATCGTCCTCATGTTTGAGACTTGCCCGGGATGCAAGAGCTTTTTCACGATTTTGAGCGGGGACTCACCGACGCAAATATCAACGACCTCGGCCCGGGAGCCGTTCCATACTCTCCGGCCACCTAGGAATTGACAGTCGCCGGGCCATCCGACGTCGGTATGGCGATCCCTCAATTCGGGCTGCGGCGACTCCACGTCATCGTCCCGGATGGCCTGTATGCATGTTTCGAAACCAGCCAAAGCGGTTTTCAGCGCTCGCCGTGGCGGGTTGGAGAACCGGGGACTCCGGGCACATGGAGCGAGGAACCGCCTGTCGTCCTCGAGGGCGAGTACATGCTCGTAGTGACTGCGGTGGACGCCGGGTCGACGTTTCAGCTCGATATCATCGACCTCGACGACAACCCCGATTGCGACGAAGAAGACTCCGGGTCGAGTATCCCTGAGCTTTGCGGGTTATGTTCGCCATCCCGGTACTACTACCGCCGGTAGCTCGAACGGTCGTCGGGTGATCCCTTGATCAGCACCCTTGTCGATGTGCGGTCCTACTCGGTGTAGAAGGCTTCCACCCGCCTGGCCATCTCTTCCTCGCTGACATCTTCAACGTGCTGGCCGAGACCCCAGGTGTGTCCGAACGGGTCCCGCACCCGACCGCCCTTGTCTCCGTAGAATTGCATTTCGAGCGGGTAGACAACCGCACAACCAGCCTCGATTGCTTTGCTCCAAAGCGAATCGACGTCATCGGAGTAGATAAACAACGACGAAGTGGTGCCCTTTAACGTTCTTGGTGAAACTGTTGGTCCGTCCGGCCACTCATCGCCCAGCATGATCACGGAGTCGCCGATCCGAATTTCGGCGTGGGCGACCACACCATTGGGGCCTGTCATCCTGGCACTCGTCTCTTCGGCGCAGGGGGTGACCGTGATCGACGGGGTAACTGAATGCAGGTTGTCGGGGATTCCACCCGTAGAAGGGTCCTTTCTCTCGTTCACCCACTCTATGCGGAGACGCCACGCATAGTATTTCCCCGATGACTGAGAATCGTGATCGACCGCAGATGCCAGACGGATACGGCGTACCCGAAACCAGCAAGGGGCTTCTCTCTTGGGATGAAGTCGAAGCCAGGCTGGTGGCATCGGAGCAGTATTGGATGGCAACCACTCGTGAAGACGGACGTCCCCACGTAGTGCCTCGATGGGGAGTTTGGATCGACGGGAAGCTCTTTTATGACGGTTCTCCGGAGACCTTCCACCTCAGAAACCTGAAGCGAAATCCGGCGTGCACCCTCCATCTCGAAGACGGTTGGCAAGCCGTCATCGTTGATGGTGAATCCGGACCAACGGAAAGCCCCGGTGTCGAGTTGGGAACCCGGATCGCCTCTGCAATGGGAGGCAAGTACGGCCCAAAAGGATATAGCCCTGAACCGGACGCATGGGAAGGGCCCGAGGCGGGAGGGCTGTGTTGTTTTGTCCCATCGAAGGCGTTGGCCTGGTTCGATTTCCCCAATGATGTGACGAGGTTCGATCTCGGCTGACCGGTTGTCCGAATCCCACGGAAAGCGAGCGATCGTCGGAATCAGGCCACAATAATGTCTGGCCGATTGACTCACGAGGAGCCCTCCGGCCAGACAGCAGTATTTATACGCGACACTTTGGATCGGTGCAACAAAAAAGAGAAACAATTTTCGCGATCTCGGATCGCCCCGTGCTGCGGTGCGGATCGCGCACTGATGTCCGCCCTGGTGTCCTTGCCTAGACGGGGTCTGGAACGCGCGAGGGTGGCTTTGTTTTTTCGATCCGGATGGATTCAATAGTCAGACCGAACAACATCACGGCGACCACCAAGATAAGCAACACCAGACCGCTGATCGAAGCCGCGGCAAGGACAAAGCCCGCAATGGCGAGGGTCCCCACAATCCGTTCGACGGCTATCACCCCGAAAGCACGCCACACCGCCAGGGAAATGCCACTCGCGACGAGAAGAAGACCGCCGGCAAGCATCGCTCGGAAATTTAGTCCTAACCGGTCGAGCGGATGAAACGCGATGACTTCGAGTGCTGCGGCCGACAGCATTATTCCGCCGACTATGGGAGCGTGTGCCCAGGAGTAGACGTCGCGGACGTAGCGGCCCCGATCTCGTGCCTCCTCCAACTTCGAGCCGCGATGTTCCAAACCCGGACCGGGTAGATCGAAATAGCTCCACCAGAGAAGGCATGCGAATACGCCAGCCGCGACCAAGGCGCTTACCGTCGCAACAGGAAGACTTCCATTCTCTCGAAGGGCACCGGCGACGGGGATGCCAATTGCCACAATCACTTCCCCCAGAGCGATGATCACCAGTAGTGCGTGTCGTTCCGACATGTGGCCGATACGTATGAGCCACTCACTTCTCCCGGCCCAGACCATGGCCGCAAACACCAGGGCGAGAGTGAGGCCCCAAAGGGCGAGGCGGGCGGTCCCTTCGACGAGTCCACCCGCGATCAATACTGCGACGGATAATACGTTGGGTGTGACCCAGCGAACTACTGCAGATCTCATAGCGGTTCCTCGTGACGAGCCGAGGCCTTGGATAAAGAATCCCAGAATCACGATTCCGCTGAGCGCGAGCGCGAAAACGAGACCGCCGCCTTCCAACGCCGTGGATGTTGCTGCCGCCATCGGAATGCTGAGCACTGTCGCAACCAAGAAAATGACCCGGATCTGTCGGCCATTACCGGAAACGGCGTTTGCAGCCCATGTGAGCTGTTGCCAGGGCAACCAAAGGAGTCCGAAGAGCAGCGCTGCCCTGCCCACACCGTTCCATGTCGGATCAGTGACCAATATCGACACCAGTTGCGAGAAGGCGAAAACATAGGCGAGGTCGAAGAAGAGCTCGACAGGGTCGGCGGTGAAATCTTCGGTCGGTGCTGGGAGCTCGATACCTCGCATGATCGAAGGTTACGCCGGCTGCGAGAGAGTGACCAAGCGCCCCCGTCGATGGGACCTTTGGCTCTCGAATTCGCCATTTCGATCAGGCAGGATTGGCCCTATAAAAGAAGTTTTCCACCGATAGGAGCAAAAGATGACCGCCATAGTCGATAGAGAAACGATTTCTACAACAGAAGCCCCCGTTTTCAAGAGAAGTTCAATTCTTCTGATTGCCGGGATTCTTGCAATGGTTGTTGGGTTTGGTTCGATGGCTGGTGGCGCCGTTGGCGCCTGGTACACATGGGACCAAGCGGCGGCGCAGGATATTGTCACGCCGGATGACGCGGTAATCCCTGAAACCCCGGTACGCGGCCCGTTCACGATGTGGGCGCAATCAGACATCATTACCCACCACCAACTCGACGCCACCGAGGGTTTGTATTTTTCCCAGATGGATCGGGTAGTCCCCCAGATCGATGACAGCGGCAGCGTGGTTCTCGACGAGAACGGCGAGGCAGTCATGGTTCCGAATGAGGCGAGAGCAAGCTGGATCAACGCTACGGCACTGACCACAGTTCTGAACCTCGGTGTCATGGCATACGCCCTTGCAGCCTTCGCCTTTGTGGTTGGCCTAACCCTGGTATTCACCGGGTACGTCTTCCTTCACATCAGGCGGACGGCAGTGATCCTCTAGGACCAACTGCTAGCGCACGGAAAGCCGGACCTTCGGGTCCGGCTGTTCCTATGTCACCACGGACTTCACTTTTCATCGGACAGTCCCGAATTCCGCCCACGATGACGCGTTGAGTGGATGTTGAGCATCAACTTGTACGTTGTTCCGATGAGTGAAATAGTTGGTTCAAAGGCACGGCTTTTCGAACAGATCAAGTGGGCCCGACGCCTTGTTTCGGCGTCGCTTCTTTTTCTCGTTGTGTCGGGATGCGGCGGCGACGGATCTGGAACTTCATCAACAGCCGACGAGCCGACATCCACAATTGCCACCAACCCCGAATCTGAGACGACGGCCCCAACAGAGACCGACAGCACCCAGCCGTCAACCGGACAGCACGAAGGGGAAGGCGAAGGCACGGAATTCTGTGAATGGATACTGGGCAATGTTGACGACGACACCGACTTCTCCGATCCTGTCGCCACGGAAGAGTCGATGACCCGAAATCTGGCCGAGGCAGGAGAATTTCGATCGAAAGTTCCCAATGCGATTGCCGCAGACTTTGAAGTCGTTTTCCAGCTGATGGTTGCCACTGAAGGCGTCTTCGCCGAGAACGGCTACGACCTCTTCAGCATCCCTGACGGCGTCCTCGAGGAGTTAGGCACTGACGAGATGGCGGAAGCCTCGTCGAACATATCCGACTATTGCGGGGCCGGTCTATGAACTCCTCGACGACACAATCCCGCGAGCTCCATGTCGAACCGTAAAACACCAGAGACAGTGACCGTCGCTGGCGTTGAGCGTGTGTTTAGCGGCCCCGGTTACGTTTGACCTTCGGGTATCTGGACTGGGGCAAACCCGTCGGCGTGCTACCTGATCGAGAGAGGGATTGAAATGCGTTTGAAAGCGATGGTCTTACTGGGAGTTCTAGCGCTCGTTGCCGCAGCTTGCGGAGGGGGCGATGGTGCTGAACCTGCTGACGAAGGGGCGGCCACCACCGTCACTTCACCGGATTCAGAAACCGAAAATCCGCCGACGGAAGAACCCTCACCCGAGGAACCGGCCGAAACCCCATCGGGCCCTTCGGGCTCTGGCGAAGTGACGGTCGACGGTGAGACATTCCAAATCAACGAGGTGCGTCGTTGTGAGCCGTTTGACTTCTACGACGAGAACAACCCCAACGATCTGGATGTTGTTGCCGGTACCGCAGAAGGCGTGTACTTAAGTCTTGTAATCTCCAACTCCACTGGGTACACCGCCGGCGGCCAAGACAATTACGAGCAGCAGTACCACGAGCTGCGGATCAACCGATTCGGCGATGATGGCCAGGAACAATTTGTCGCGACCGCTTCTCATGACATCGACAATGTCTGGTATCTCCCGTTCAGCGGCATATCTGGTGGTACCGAAGAAGGGGTGATGCTCGGTGGTCCACCGTTTGTCCGTGATGGCGACAGTATCAGCGGCGCAATGGTGATTACCAAGGACTGGCCTGAGGAAGATGGGACCACTCTGGACGTCACATTCAACTTCGACTTCCCATCTGAGATAACCGGGTGTTGATCAGCTGAATACGATTTCGATCATCGGGGCTTTCTCAACGAGTCGTTCCAATTGGGCCTGTGTGGCGTACCAGATTGCCGAAGGGCCGGTGAAGAATTGACGACGGAAGCCGGGATCGGTTATCTCATCGGCCGTTGCGGCTAAATCCCTGCCGTCAACGTGGACGATCAGGGTTGGATCAGCTTTCAGATTCGCCAGCCAGTCGCGCCTCCCCGGTGTGCCGCTGATTATGAATCTCCCGTCAACACGGAACCACCAGATCTCGAGCCGACGCGGCATCCCCGACTTCCGCCCGATCGTTGTGATGTCAACCGTACGGATTGAAGCAATTCGGTCGAGGTCCGGCGGAGTGAGTGGCATAAGTCAACCGTAGAACCTCAACTGCAGTTGAAGTCAAGGTCACACCACTCCCTCACCGTTGGGACGTGGAACGATGTCGAGCTAATCCCGATGAAACCGTTGGAGAAGCCGTCTGACCTCGAGGGTCGACACCTGCGGGAAACTTCGGTACCAGACGCCAACTGCCACAAATCGCTCGGGGACGAGAAGGCAGGCGACCTCGTCGGCAATTCGCCCAATCTCAGCGAGGGTGTCCCGGGGCGCTACCGGCACCGCCGCAATCACCGAAGCGGGCTTCAGCATTCGTACTGCTTCGATGGCCGCCTTCATCGTCGATCCAGTAGCCAACCCATCGTCGACCAGCACAACATTGCTGTCGGCGATCGTGACCATCGGGCGATCGCCGCGAAACTCTGCTTCCAGGGCTTGCAACTCTGCCCTTGCCCGCTCAACACCGCTGGTGAAGGACAAATCGTCAACCACCCCTTCTTCCACGACAGACAGGTTGCGGATTACAACGCCACCTGAAGCCATCGCTCCCATTGCTAGCTGTTGCTGGCCTGGGAAACCGATCTTCCGAACCACCATGACATCGAGGGGCGCGCCGAACCGTTCGGCCACCCTGGCGGCAACAGGAACGCCGCCTCGTGGGAGTCCGAGAACCACGACATCTACAAGGTGGGAAAAGCGGAACCATAGATCCCCTGCGAGCTGGGCTCCTGCCTCGCTCCGATTCTGAAATCCTCTGGAAGATGTTCGGGTCACAACCCAGATTGTCGCGGAACTGCACGTAGGCGGGGAGCGGACCTCATTAGTGTGCGCGTGTGGATGGAGCCATATTCCAAGTTACGGCGGTTGTTGCCATTGCGGTTGGTGCAAGCTGGGCCGCCTCGCGTCTGCGGATTCCGTCGATCGTCCTCTTGCTAACCGTAGGAGTAATCGTTGGCGCTGGCCTGGGCATCCTCGACCCCGATGCCACTTTCGGGCGATTGCTATCGCCATTTGTGTCAATGGCGGTCGGGCTGATTCTCTTCGAAGGTGGGCTCAGCCTTCGGTTCCGCGACATCAAGGGCAATCATCGAATCGTATGGCTCCTGGTATCGGTGGGCGTGGTGATCACGTGGGTTCTGGGCGCCATCTCATTTGAGGTCTTTGTGGGCGTTCCCCGACCGATCGCGGTTTTGCTCGGCGCCATTCTCGTAGTTTCCGGGCCGACAGTCATAGGACCGATTCTCCGCACCGTCCGTCCGTCGGGGGGAGTTAGTTCAGTTCTGAAATGGGAGAGCATTGTCATTGACCCAATCGGGGCAGGCCTGGCGGTCCTGGTCGCGGAGTTCATTTTGGCTTCGGACGAATCTCAGATCGGGATTTTTTCTCAGGTAGCAACCTTCGCAGGAGCAGGAATTCTGGTCGGCTTGCTGGTCGCGGTTCCGACAACATTCGCGATTCGGCGTCATCTGATCCCGGAGCGACTGGTGCCTCTGGTTGGCCTGGGGGCAGCGATGGTTGCCTTTGCCGGTGCTGACGCCATCATCTCTGAGTCGGGACTGTTAGCCACCACGGTTCTCGGGCTTTCGCTAGCCAACAATCCCCGCCTCCGGACGGAGCCAATAGTCGAGTTCTCCGAAGTCATCCAAGTCCTTTTAGTCGGGGTTCTCTTTGTGCTTCTCAGCGCCCGGCTCACGCGGGAGCAACTGGGATCGATATCACTGGGCGTCGTAGGAGTCATTCTCGTGCTGGGTTTGGTCGCCCGTCCGCTCGGAGTAGCTGTTTCAACCTGGGGGACGAAAATGCCCCGTTCCGAAAGGATACTTCTCGCCGGGGTCGCACCCCGAGGAATAGTGGCGGCCGCAGTGGCCTCCGTATTTGCCCTCGATCTCGAGGAGGCCGGGGTCGAGGGTGCCGAACTGCTAACGCCACTTGCGTTCGCGGTCATCGTGGCAACCGTGCTCATCTACGGATTCGGGGCCGGTCCCCTGGCGCGTCGCCTCGGATTAGCCGACAAATCGAACCAGGGTGTCCTCATTGTCGGAGCAGGCCCGGTGGAGCGTGAAATTGGTCGCGCCCTCGGCGAAGCGGATGTTCCGGTGGTCTTCGCATCGACCAACCGGCGGGACGAGTCGGGATTGAGGATGCAGGGATACCGAACGTACTACGGCAATCTTGTGGAAAAGGAAATACCAAACGATCTCGACCTTTCCGGAATCGGGCGGCTGTTCGCCTTGACTCCCAACGACGAGGTCAACACACTTTCGGCTCGTCGGTTCACCGAGCTCTTCGGCTCTGGGGAGACTTATCAGCTTGCTCCGCAGTCGCTGGGTCCCGGCATCGGCCGCACTGTGGCCGACATTGGCGGGCGTCGTCTGTTCAATGACGATCTCACTTACGGCGAGTTGGACCGTCGATTCCGCAGTGGGGAGAGAGTGCGGCGCACCAGCCTGGGCAAAGCCTTCACCGGCGAAAACTTCAAGGAGGCCCTTGGTGATGGTGGACAGGTTCTTTTTGTCATCAAACCGGACCGGCTACTAGTCGAGGCCGACGGTGGCGGCCCAATTGCCAACCGGGCTAGTGCTGGTGACACCATCTTGTGGCTCCCCGCCGAGTAGTGAGGCCGTATTAATGGGGTTTTGCACTGCGGACCGGGTCTTCTCTCGTTTCCCGATCAGCCGGTCAACCCGTTGCTGAACTAGGGGCTGTGGCGATCGACGTCAAATAAGTTCGAGCCAGTAGACGCCGAGGGAGAAGCCGGGAGCCACCTCCTGCATCTTTTCTAGTTTGGCCCCCATGGCCTCGTAGAAACCGATGGCACCCGGATCGGACATAGTTAGCATTCGATCGGCTTGGGCCGAAGCCGCTGTGACACAGTGTTCCCACATCCTTCGCCCGTAGCCATGCCCGATCAGGTCGACTCTTTGGAACATCCGAATAAGTTCGAGGTGTGTACTCCGCGATCGCGTAGGTCATAGAAGGCGATGACATCACCATTCTCCTCGATGACATTGATTGTGGCGTCGCCAAAGCTTTCGTCTTCAGATAGGGCGGTAACCAGCCCCTGGTAAACCTCGGGATGGTTCACATCGTGTCCCCAGTGTCGAACTCCTGCGAGAGTCATTTCGTTCAACAGATCGGACTCATCGGCGCGCGCTGGTCGAAAGCGGTCATGATCAGTCATTGATCCTCACATTTATCCACCTGGCGTTTGGTGGACATTGGGGCGTCTGTGGACAAACGATAGATGAGAAGGCGATCGCCGCGTATCTAATGCCCCCGACGCAGCTGCGAACCCGATGCAACTCGAAGGGTTGCCGTGGGCCCAGGAAGACTTGAACTTCCGACCTCATCCTTATCAGGGATGCGCTCTAACCGGGCTGAGCTATGGGCCCATCGACCAAAGGTCGGGATGCGAGATTATATCGCCGCACCCCGGCTGACCTGAAGTCGAATCGTTCAGCTTGCGCATTCTCCCCGAGGTTGGCGCCACTATTGGCGTGCTGTTCCGTCGGAAGTGAGGAGATGCTAGACGAGCGCCCAATCGAGGACCTGGCCCATGTTGTCGGCGATATGGAAGGTCATCACCTCGCGAATAGCCTCAGGTACGTCATCGATGTCGGCCTCATTGCGTCGAGGGATGATCACTTCGGTGAGACCGGCACGATGTGCCGCTAGGACTTTCTGCTTGAGACCGCCGATCGGCAGTACCTTCCCCTGGAGGGTCACTTCGCCGGTCATGCCTATTTCGCCCCGTACCTTGCGACCTGTCATCAACGAAGCAAGGGCAGTCGTCATCGTGATTCCGGCTGATGGACCATCCTTCGGAACGGCACCCGCAGGAACGTGCACATGGAAACTGCGATCGATCTGGTCGTCGTCGATACCGAGTTCGTCAGCGCGGGACTCCAGATAGCTCAAGGCAATCCGAGCCGATTCTTTCATCACGTCTCCAAGTTGGCCGGTGAGAACGAGGTCGCGCTTGCCTTGTTTGGAAGTCGCTTCGATAAACAGGACGTCACCACCCGCCCCGGTGACGGCGAGTCCGGTTGCAACGCCGGGAACGTCGGTCCGGTCCTTGGCCTCATCTTTCCAAACCTTTGGCTTACCCAGGTACTCAGAAACGGATTCATCGTCGACCACGATGTGGGTTTCTTCTGCGCTGCGGGCAACTTCAGTTGCAACTTTGCGGGCAAGCTTGCCGAGTTGTCGTTCCAGGTTTCGCACTCCGGCTTCCCGGGTGTAGCGGTCGACCACGATTGCCAGGGCATCTTCGGTGACCTCCAACTCCTCAGGTTCGAGTCCGGCACCACGGAGCTGTCGGGGAAGCAAATGGTCCCTGGCGATGTCGACTTTCTCCGCATCGGTGTAGCCGTCGATCGATATCACTTCTGTCCGGTCAAGCAGGGGCGCTGGAATCGTCTCCAACACGTTCGCCGTGGCGATGAAGAGAACGTTGGACAGGTCGAGGTCGGTCTCCAGATAGTGGTCACGGAAGGTGTGGTTTTGGGCAGGATCGAGTACTTCGAGAAGGGCAGATGAAGGGTCTCCTCGCCAATCGTTTCCAACCTTGTCCATCTCATCGAGGAGGAAGACCGGATTCATCGATTCGGACTCGATCAGAGCCCTCACGATCCGACCGGGACGAGCACCCACGTAGGTACGTCGGTGCCCTCTGATTTCGGCCTCATCCCTAACTCCACCCAAC
This sequence comes from Acidimicrobiia bacterium, assembly GCA_037969415.1. GTDB lineage: Bacteria > Actinomycetota > Acidimicrobiia > Spongiisociales > ZC4RG35 > MA-ANB-1. The sequence goes on from JBBKXI010000212.1 coordinate 17,646, forward strand.
GCGACGCGAACGAATTTGCGCCCGAGGGCACGTGCAACCGACTCGCCCAACGACGTCTTACCCACCCCGGGTGGCCCGACGAGAAGCAAGATGGCCCCGGCGCGCCGGTCCTCTTCGCCCTCGATGCCCCGAGTCTTTCGTAGTTTCCTGACCGCGAGATGTTCGACGATTCGTTCTTTAACGTCGTGGAGGCCGGTGTGGTCGGCGTCGAGCACCGTCCATGCCTCATCGAGGTCGAGTTGGTCTTCTGTTTCGGATCCCCAGGGCACCTCGAACATGGTGTCGAGCCAGGTCCGGATCCAAGAGTGTTCGGGCGACTGCTCACTCATTCGTTCCAAACGGTCGATCTCGCGGTTGATCGCCTCAGTGATCTTTTCCGGCAGATCGAGGTCGGCAAGACGATTTCTGTAGTCGCCAGCGACATCGTCGTCGTCGCCAAGCTCCTTGCGGATGGCGTCCATCTGCTGGCGGAGGATGTAGTCGCGTTGACCCTTGTCAATCCGTTCGGTGGCGTCTTCGCGCACCTTCCGGCGCAGATTGAGATCGGCGAGCACCTCCCCCATCCAGTCGAGGAGGCGTCCGAGTCGTGCCCTCAAATCGAGGGTCTCGAGCACTTCCACCTTTTGCTCCAGCGACAGGTCGGGGGAGTAGACGGCGAGGTCGGCGAGTTGGGATGGGTTGTCGACTGCGAGAATCCGCTCAGCTACCCGGCCCACGCCGCGCAGGTCGAGGACTTCAGTGACCACAGCGCGATACTCGGCGACCAGATCGTCGAGGGCCGGGTCGTTGATGACGTCGGCTTCCGAGATCGGCTCAGCCTCAACCCAGAGCGCCCCATTGTCATCGGTGGAACCGGTTCCGACACGGGCCCGAGAGACGCCGGAGACGACCACGTTGCCTTCGTCATCGGTATCCTGGATCTTTGCGATTGTTCCCACCGTGGCATAGCGACCATCGAGGCGGGGCACGAGGATGAGTTGGTTGTCGTTGATTCTTGCCGCGGCGAGGGCAAGTTGTCCCTCCTCGGTCTCCATGCGGAGAGTGACCACCATGTGGGGAAAGACCACGCCATTGTTCAGAGGTAGCAAAGGCAATGTCAGTTGCGAAGTTTTTTCGGCCATTTCGAGGTTCCAATCAAGATCTGAGTCGTACAGACTTAGAAAACATCTGCAGGCTGAACACTATTCCCACTCTGTGACTATCGGGCCACTGTCGGGATTCCATCAATCGCGGACAAAGCAATTCGGTCGACACTTCTGGCACACCATCGCTAGTTAAGGCATAGAACCTACGTAGCCCGAACCGGAACCGGCGGAGTCTCACCGCCATCGTCGGAACAATGCCGAATGTCCTACAGAAGCTTTCGGGCTTACCGGGTCTTCGACAGAGGGCAGGGAACGCTAATCAGCATCCCTCTGTCGTCGATCCCCCCTCAGTCGAGGTGGACGCGTAATCGGTTGTCGTCGCCACCTAGAACGGTGATGTCACCGGCGCCGCTTTTGGTTAATAACTCCGCCATAGAAGAAATGTGCTCCTCTTCGGCTTCAACCGTGATCACGAATCCGTCGCTCTCCGTTGCATCGTGTGTTTTGACCTCGTGGGTCGTCATTTTCGTGGCGTCGTGGTCGGTGGCTCCGAGGAGCGCTCCCAGAGCACCTCCGGTGAGGCTGCCTCCAGCAGCTCCTGCCGCGGCTGCCGCAGCAACGGCTACTGCCGTTCCGGTTCCAAGTATTACTGCAACACCGGGTGCGAGAATGATCCCGGCCGACGCGAGGATGGCACTGGCAACACCGGTGGCCGCGCCACCGATCAAACCACCCCATGCGCCCTTCCGCGCCTCCGCAGCCGGGCCGTCGAAGTGGTCGACATAAGTCACAACCTCGATCTCCTCTTCGGAATGGACGATCTTCTCTCGCCAAACCAGGCCGATTGCTCCCTCAGCGATTCCCGCGGCGCGTAATTGGTCGATGACCGTGTCGGGGTCGTCGCGATCCTTGAAAATGCCTAGCAGTACATACATCGAAGCCCTCCGATTAGATATCGGCCACCTACCCCGATTCCATGAATTCTAATCCGATGACGATTCAGCGTTCCGTAAATGGGTTTTCCCCGTGGAGATCGTGGGGGCTCGATTCGGGGTGCCCGGAACGCTCGCGATGGATGTGACGGCCCGGGACCGGGGCGTGGGCGTGATCATCAACCAGGGCCTCTCCTCCGTCGAGATGCAACATCGAAGACCCGTACGCCGCCGCAAGATTCTCCGGGGTGAGCACAAGGTCGGGGCTTCCTTCCGCGACCACGACACCGTTCAACAGGATCACGTGATCGGCCACGGATGCCTCCGACAGGTCGTGGGTGGTCAGGACCACAGAACAGCCGTCGGCGATCTCGTCGTGGATAACTTCATCTATCGCTTGCGCGGCGACAATGTCGATACCAGAAAGGGGTTCGTCAAGCAGCAGGATGTCGTGGTCCTGGGCGAGACCCTGTGACACCATCACCCGCTGTCGTTGTCCTCCAGAAAGCTGTTGGAGGTGGTGGCTGGAGATACTCTCAATATTGGTTCGCTTCATAGCCTTCTCCACGGCCTCCAGATCCTCGGCACCGAGACGCCGGAATCGGGCCACATCTGCGTAGCGCCCCATCGCGACCACCTCGCGAACCGTTACCGGGAGCACGTCGTTGACCTTGGTGCTTTGAAGGACATAGGAGATCTGAGGCTTGTTCTCGCCGGCCGCGGGAAAGAGAATGGTCCCCGAGTCGGGTTCGATGAGCCCGGCAATCGCGCTCAATAGGGTCGACTTCCCCGACCCATTGGGCCCGATGATGGCTGTGATGCCAGCTGGAGGAATCGTGAAATTCGAACGCCGGATCGCAATGTGGTCCTGGTATCCGACAACGACGTCTTTGCCCACAATTGCCTGTGATTTTATTGACATTTCTGACATTTCCCCTCGATCTCGAGGGCATGGTTGCTTTCGATGAACGACGACCTTCCGGTGATCTCGGTAACTATTGCCTGAAGACGCATCTCGACCTCATCGGTGGTCTCGACATCTTCGACTTGCCCACACGCCACACACACCAGGTGGTGGTGATGTCCACCCAGCCATTCGGCCAACTCGTAGCGCGTAACGCCCGGAGACGAGAAGTGTGGTGTGACGATTTCTGCCACCTCCAGCACAGCAAGGGTCCGGTACAGAGAGGAAAGCGGAACTAGCGGCCCCAATTGGTCGCTCAATTCGGTGGCAGAGCGAGGGCCATCTGCGTCGCTCAGTGCTCGAACGACTTCCCGGCGGCCGGCCGTATATCGAACGTCGTCCTCGCCGAGTCGGCTCGACACCTGTTTGTCCAGACTTGACTTGACCATTTCCTGCCTAAATGATTATGGTTCTCATTATTATAATAACTATTCTCATTATCAACAACTTGGTGAGAGACAGCAAATGAAACGCTTGCCTCGTACCGGTCTCTATCCGCTGGTGGCGGTCGCAACCTTGTCGTTGCTTGTTTCGGCCTGCGGCGACAGCCAACCGGTCAACCCGGACCAGTTGTCGATTGTCGTGAGTACCAGCATCCTCGGTGATGTTGTCGAGAACATCGTGGACGAAAAGGCGAGTGTGGAGGTTTTGATACCTGTCGGATCCGACTCCCATGACTATTCGGCTTCGTCTGCCCAGGTGGCCGCACTACACCGGGCCGACCTGGTGATACTCAACGGTTTAGGACTGGAGGAGGGGATGAGTGACCTCGTGGAAGGGCTCGTCGCCGACGGGATCGAAGTTTTCGAGATCGCACCACTTCTGGATCCGCTTCCTTTTCGAGAAGTCGGTTCGCAAAGTTCGGACCCACACGTCTGGATGGACCCCTTACGAATGGCAGAAGGAACGAAGCTGATCGCCATGGAACTGTCGAGAATCGCTCCCGACCAGGACTGGACGGCAGGAGCGGAATCGTATGCAGCCGAAATTCAGGAGCTGGATAGCGAGATCGTGAAGATCCTCGAGGTGGTGCCGAGCACTCAGCGGGTGATGGTCACCAATCACAACTCGTTTGCCTACTTTGCAGACCGCTACGACTTCGAGGTGATCGGAACTGTCATCCCGGGTGGGTCGACCCTTGATGACCCCAGTTCAGCTGAGCTGGCGCAACTCGTCGCCGTAATGCGCGAAACCAACACGAAAGTGATCTTTGGCGAAACAACGCGACCGGACACGCTCGCTCGCGCGGTGGCCGGCGAGTTGGGTGAAGAGGTGAAAGTCGTTGACCTCTATACAGAATCACTCGGTGTTTCCGATTCCGACGCTGACACCTACATCGGGATGCTTCGAGCCAACGCCCAGCTGGTCGCCGGATCTCTTTCCTAACCTGACGATATGGACTGGCTCGTCGACCCATTTGCACTTGCTTTTCAGCAAAGGGCTTTTATCGGAAGCTCGTTGGCGGCGGTGGCACTTGCCCTGGTGGGGACATGGGTTGTCATCCGGGGCATGACGTTTCTCGGTGACGCCCTCGTCCACGGTGTGATTCCTGGCATCGCTCTGGCGATCCTTTTCGATTTCAATGTCTTGCTGGGTGCTGGTCTGGCCGCCGGTGTGATGATCGTCGGGATCAATTTGGTCCACCGACAGACCACCTTTTCAGAAGACACCGGAATCGGCCTGCTCTTCGTCGGAATGCTCGCCCTGGGAGTGATCATCATCTCGACCACGGCGTCCTATCAGGGGAGCCTTACCGGGATTCTGTTCGGAGACGCCCTCGGCATCACCACGGGTGACATTGTCACCTTGATGATTGTGCTCGGCCTGACTCTGACGGTCACATTGGTTTTCTATCGTTCCTTTCTCGTCCTTTCCTTCAATGAGTTGAAGGCTCAGCTGTTAGGATTTCGACCCCGCGCCGCTCACTTCATGATGCTGGCAATGATCACGTTGGCCATCGTGTCGTCATTCCAAACGGTGGGCACCCTGCTGGTATTTGGGTTGCTGGTCGGGCCACCGGCCACAGCTGTCCTCCTGGCCCGCCGACTGCCGGTGATAATGATCACCGCCGCCATCATCGGCGTGCTTTCGGTGGTTGTCGGGCTCGTGATCAGTTATCACGCCGATACATCGGGTTCGGCGACTATGGCCCTTGTGCCGATCGTGCTGTTCTTCGTCGTGCTCACCGTCAAGAGCCTCAGGCCGAGACGAATCGCATCGATCCCCGCCGGGAGAACAAGCTAGCGTCGTCAACTGGCGACGGCTTTGCGGACCACCGTGTCGCGTTCTCGGATTTCAATTACTTCGAATCCGCGCTCCAGGAACATGGTCATAGGCCCTCGAAAGTTGCCGCTGTCGACATCTGGCGCCTCATTGAACGGGTACGCCTCTACCCACTTCGCATCGCGGTCACGAGCATCGTCGACAACCCTATCGAGAAGGGTGGCCGCGACACTGTGCCGTCGATACGGCGGGGCGACGATGAAACATGAGATCCCGACCACGGAGTCTGCAGCCGGGCCCGAAGGGTCGACGCTGCCATATAACGCGTAGCTACTTCGCTTGGATGCGTTAACCCACCCGATGGGGCGATCGCCCTGGTAAGCGAGATATCCGAAGGCGACTCCATCCTTCAGTAGCGAGACCATATCCATTCGATTCTCAGTCCAGGAAGTTGCATCGTCGTGAAGAGGGCCGTCGGGATCGCGGACATGTGGTTCGAGGCAATAGCAAGCCGCCCACTCCGGTGTACCAACAAAAGCATCGTGGTCGAAAAAGCTGAGCCAGTCATCGATGAGATCGGTCGTTACCTCCTTGACTGCTATCGGACCTACCTCATCAAGGCGTTCGGCGGGGCCGGTCAATCTTTGCGTGGCCTCGGCGTAGTTGCGGATCGCCTGATCTGGATAGGGCCAGTCGTGGGCAGTTCGGGCATGAGCGACGAACGCGTCTGCGAGTTGAGCAAGCTCGGCTGCCGATATCTCTGATCCGCATTCGAAACATGAGAGGTCCATAGGTCGAGGATAATCCACGCCGATGGGGCCCGATTCGGACAGCGGTGCCCGGGAGCCGGCCGGTTGCCCAGCAGTTCGATGTTGTCATTCGCGCCGGCCACTCGCAGCTTTCTGGAGGTCGCCTTGGGCCGCCGCCCTGGTGAGAGCAACCCGGATGGCAAATGCGGTGATCGATGCCAAAGCAATCGCCCCAAACACCTCGAGTCCGGACTGGATCATGATCGCCGTCAACACTGCCATCGACAACGGGAGCAGTGCCATCGCGGCCCCCAACGATGACATCATTGCTCCAATGGCCAGAGCCAATGGGATTCCGGGAATCAGAAGGTGGACCGCGATTCCCAACACCGATCCGATGAAGAAGGTGGGAAAGATCGGACCCCCAAAGAAGCCACCTCCCAAGCTGAACCCAAGCGCGGCCGCTTTGAAGATGGCCAGAACAACCAACATCACAACCCCGAAGCGCTCGAAGTTATCGAGAATGACGGGTAGCGCAGTCTGTCCGGAAAAGAGGGTTAGGGGCAAGGCATAGGCGATGAGGCCTACGGCGAGACCGCCGATTAGCCCGCGGCGAACTGGTGTGTTGTCCAACGGCTTCATCACGCCAACAAGCCCAACGGTTATCTTGCCGATGACCGAGGCGGCGAGAGCGCCAAGCACCCCCAAGCCCACCGCCGCCAGGAGCATCCAGGAGGCGAAATCGGCCTGCGGGATAGTCAACAAACCGGCGAAAGGTGCTCCGACTATCGGCCACATGATGCCGAAGGAGACCGATCCGGCGATGACACCTGGAACGAGGTTGGTGTAGTAGTAGTTATGGGTCTGGTCGTGCTCGAGTTCGAACGCAAGCAGAGGTCCACCGATGGGAGTCGATAGCAGGCCCCCGAAAGCACCGCTCATTCCAATAAAGGTCATCCGTCGAACACTTTCCTGATCACCTTTGGTCCGGCGTGCCAGCCAGGTCCCGGCCGCCCCGCCGGCAGCCCCCAGAGGAGCCTCAGGCCCGAGCGATGGACCGGAGATGAGCGAGATAATTGCGATGCCGATTGCACCGGGTGTCGTCTTGGGTTCGACCTCCCCGTTTTGGAGATCTTCGATGAAGCCGGGATAGCGTAAGGGCAGGTTGAACACCTGATAGACCAGGCCAACCACCAGCCCGCCGACCACCGGAATCAGAATGTTCAGATAGGTGCCGCTGAACCAGCCTCCGGTAGCCCAATCGTCTCCCCAAAGGACTTCGGTGAGAAGTTCGACGCCGAGCAGATATGCAACTCCGAACAACCCGGTGAATGCGCCGAGACCGATTGAATGCAGGATGATCCTGGAATATCGCTCGGTGGATCCCGTCGATGTCCCCGGGTCAGACCGACTGTCGCCCGGGTCATTTTCCATCGTCGCCACTACATACCGTTCCTGCCATTGACGCCACGCTTGCCCCGGATTGTCACCGGGGAAATCATCGGCCGGAATCAGACTGTCCCCGACCGCCGAATGATCGTACCGGTGCGTTACAAGGTGGGCCTATGACTGTTAGCCTTTTTTGATGTCCGACACTCTTGCCGCACTTGCCAACGTCGCCATTATCGCCTTTGTCCTAGCGTCCATGGTGTCGCTCGGGCTGTCGTTGACTATGAAGCAGATAGTCGAGCCGTTGACCAATGTCCGGCTGGTGGTCATGGGACTGGTCGCAAATTTCGTGATCGCCCCTGCCGCGGCCTGGGGAGTGGCCGAACTTATGGGTCTGGACGAAAATCTCACCCTTGGTTTGCTCCTCCTTGGAACGGCTGCGGGTGCCCCGTTCCTGCCCAAACTTGCCCAACTTGCCCATGGAGACGTTGCGTATTCGGTGGGGCTGATGGTCATGCTTATGGTGGTAACAGTCGTGTATATCCCTGTGGTGTTGGTTCCATTGCTCGACGGCGTGACGGTATCGGCATGGGACATCGCTAAGCCGCTGGTGTTCGGAATGCTCTTGCCCCTGGCGATAGCGTTGGCCGTGCGCGCCCGCTATGAAGAGTCGGCAAGATTCGCACCCCATCTCAACCAGATTTCAACGGTGTCGTTGGCTCTCGCGTTGGTGATCGCGTTGATTCTGGGTTTACCCCAACTGATCGACGCCTTCGGCACGGGTGCCTTTGTCGCAGTGTTGCTCTTTATGGCGATCTGCTTCGCCGCCGGTTGGTTGCTGAGCGGGAATGACCGGGGCCAGCGATGGGTCAGCGCATTCGGGACCACTCAGCGCAACGTTTCCGCTGCGCTTCTCATCGCAACAACCAGTTTCGCCGGGAAACCCGAGGTTTTGGTCCTGGTGATGGTTGGCGCCGTATTGATGGGAGCTGTCCTGTTGCCACTTGCCGCCGAAGTGGGGAAAAAGAGCTCATCTGCCGCTGCGGCGGCCTGAGCCGACGCCACCCGGCCCCGCCCAAGCACAGCGTCGAATTCTCGCCGCCGCCGCTATTGCGTAAACTGGTTGTGCCAGGGGACGTAGCTCAGTTGGCAGAGCACCGGCTTTGCAAGCCGGGGGTCGTGGGTTCAAATCCCATCGTCTCCACTTTGGGAAGAAGCGCCATCGACGTTGCGTTGATGTGTTCATAGCGAAGGAGTAACCATGCCCAATGCCGTGATTGTCGACGCAGTACGAACCCCCACCGGACGTCGCAACGGGGTGTACAAGAATATCCACGCCGTTGACCTGGCCGCGATACCTCTGCGCGCATTGGTCGAACGGAACAATCTCGATCCGATGTTGATTGATGATGTGATCATGGGCAACGTATCCCAGACCGGAGAGCAGGCCTACAACATCGGTCGTAACGCGGCGCTTGCTGCCGGTTTCCCGGAAGAAGTCCCCGGAGTCACCATTGATCGCCAATGTGGATCGTCGCAGCAATCGGCCCATTTCGCAGCTCAGGCGATCATGGCTGGCGCCCAGGACATCGTCATTGCTGCCGGCGTCGAGCACATGACACGGGTTCCGATGGGTATCACCGCGGAGCAAGGTCCTGGCCTCCCGTTCGGGCCTCTCATGTTGGAGCGCTACGCACAGGGTCTCGTTCCGCAGGGGATTTCCGCCGAGATGATCGCTGACAAGTGGGGGATCAGCCGCGAAGAACTTGACACCCTGAGCCTTGAATCTCATCGCCGTGCTGACCAGGCAAGTACTGAGGGAAGATTCGAAGGACAAATCATCCCGGTCGAAATCACCCGGGACAACGGGGATGTCGAACTGATATCGAGGGACGAGGGCATCCGGGCCGCTACTTCGTTGGAGAAGCTGGCCAACCTTCAACCGGCCTTCAAAGTCGACGGTGTCGTGACAGCCGGCAACTCATCGCAGATTTCCGACGGTGCAGCGGCGGTTTTGGTCATGTCCGAGGATAAGGCGAGCGAGCTTGGCCTCACCCCTAAGGCACGATTTGTCAACTTCTCGATGGTGGGAGTCGATCCAGTGACGATGCTTACCGGACCAATTCCGGCAACAGAGAAGGTTCTCGATCGGGCGAGCCTTGGTATCGACGACATCGACCTCTTCGAGGTCAACGAGGCCTTCGCCTCGGTGACGGTCGCGTGGCGCATGGAGCACGGCGGCTCCGATCCGATGGCTCTTTGGGATCGGACCAACGTCAACGGTGGTGCCATCGCATTGGGCCATCCCCTCGGTGCCTCCGGAGCCCGACTTCTCACGACGCTGGTGTGGGAATTGGAGCGTATCGGCGGCCGGTACGGTCTTCAGACAATGTGCGAGGGTGGCGGCATGGCCAACGGAACCATCATCGAACGGATCTAGTTCCATATGCCCTGGAATTTCGGCATCTCACCAGTGGCGATCTGTCCCTACTAATGAGCGATTGAGCCGTCCCCATGTTCGGGAAATTGAATGGGGAATTCACAGCCCCACGGAAGTCGACTCGGACTTTAGGAATTTCCATTACGGCGACGACGGAGCCAATTTTCGGATTCGAGGCAACGGTCGAAGGGGTCTAGGCGTCTGGCTCCGGTGCGGTTGCGGCCCTGATTCGATTTCCGTCGGGGTCAACCAGTGTTACCTCTCTGCCCCACGGCTCAGCATGAATGGCCTCACCGAATTCCATGGCTATCTCGTCGATGTCATCCACCCAAAAGTAGGCAAGGGAGCGTTTTGGCGCGTCTCCCTTGTGCTCAGAGAGATAGAGCTCGACATTCCCACGCTTCAAAAACAGAAACAGTGGAAGGCCGGGAGCAAATCGGTGCTCGCCAACAACATCGAATCCGAGCCGTTTGTACCAACTAGCCGATTCGAATGCGTCGGATACGCGAAAGATGGGAACCATCACTTCGGCCATTATCAGAGCATTCCGACGAACGAAGCGATGTCGAAGACGCCTTCTTCTTCGATCACAAGGACTGTTCTCTTCAAGCTGGGCTCCGGGGCCGTGTTACCAAACCCGGTCATCATACGGATGGGACCAACAAATTCAACGGAGGGTTGACAAGACGGTAGCGTTGACGTATATTCGTTCGGTCGAACGACCGAGAAAAGGTAAACCTGAACATGACAACTTCTGCAACGCAACACGAGACGGCGAAAGCAATACTGAATGCGGCCAAGTCGGCTCTGGTGGCCCAGGGTTACTCCGGCCTTTCGACGAGGGGAATTGCCGAGGAGGCAGGAGTCCCATTGAGTCAGATTCATTACCACTTCGGGTCAAAACAGAATCTTGTTCTCGCCGTATTGGATCGTGAAAACCAGCGGCTCCTTGATCGTCAGGTGGAGATGTTCGAATCCGAACTCCCGGTGTGGCAGCAATGGGAGATGGCTTGCGATTTCCTCGAGTCCGATCTCGAGTCGGGATATGTGAGGGTGCTCCATGAAATGATCGCTGCTGGCTGGTCCGACCCTGTTATTGCCGATGTGGTGTGGCGCCAGTTGCGAGGTTGGCACGACTTGTTGGAATCGGTCGCCCGTCGTGCCGAGACCCGCTTCGGAGGCCTCGGTCCTTTCACACCCAAGGAGATCGCCGCTCTGGCAGGGTTTCCATTTATCGGAGCGGAGGCCTACCTACTTCTCGGAGTACCTGAGAAGGAATTGCCGGCAAGAACTGCTTTGAGGAAGGTCGGGCACGTAATCAGGCTGATGGAGGAGGCGGCTGGGAATGAGAGCACGTAATCCCGATGCCGCCGGCTTCGTGACCAGGGACGGGCTACGAATCGGATACGAGGTCTTCGGCACAGGGGACCCAACCATTTTGCTCATGCCGACGTGGACCATCATCAACTCTCGGTTTTGGAAGTTCCAGGTGCCATATCTCTCTCGGTATTACCGGGTGATCACCTACGACGGTCCCGGGAACGGTCGATCCGATCGTTCTACTGACTCTGAGCGGTACACGGCGGATGCTTATGCAGCCGATGCCAGATCCGTTCTCGACGAGTGCGGGGTGGATCGGGCAATAGTGGTCGGACTCTCGCTCGGCGCGCCGTATGGATTGAGGCTGGCTGCATTGCATCCAGATCGTGTCGCCGGCCTGGTTTTCATCGGACCGGCCCTTCCGTTCACCCCCCCGGCTCCGGAAAGGGCAGCCATCGCCGAGACATATCTGAAGCCTTACCCGGATGACGTGCAGGGGTGGGGAAAGTACAACGTCGCCTATTGGTACGACAATTATCAGGATTTCGCCGAGTTCTTCTTCGAACAGTGCTTCAACGAGCCTCACTCAACGAAAGCAATCGACGATTCGGTCGGCTGGGCGTTGGAGGGCGGACCGGAGGCGCTCGATGCTGAAGGGAACGCACGTCCTTGGAACCCCGGGTTTGCCGAGGAAATGCTGGGTCAACTCCATTGTCCGTTGCTGGTGATCCACGGGACTGACGATTTGATTCATCCCCATAACACGGGATCGGTAGCTGCTCGCCTCGGGCATGGCTGGTTAATGTCCCTTGAGGGGTCGGGGCATCTTCCCAACGTGCGCGACCCGGTCGCTTTCAACTTTGCTCTCAGGGACTTCATCGAGGGTGTGACGGTATGAGAGCTGCTCTGCCCGGTTCGATAGGGACCGTCGATCGCGACGGTGTCGATATCTACTTCGAGGTTTATGGTGAAGGAGAAGACACGATCCTGCTCATTCCGCCAGCACCGATCACCCACTCCAGGATCTTCAAAGCCCAGATTCCTTTCCTCGCTCGTCATTCCCGGGTAGTGACCTTTGATGCCCGGGGCAATGGCAAATCGGGTCGCCCCAACACTCCCGGCGAGCACTCAGGCGCCGAGAATCGTGCAGATTTGCTTACAGTAATGGACGCCAGCGGAACTGAGAGCGCAGTCTTGGTCGCTCATTGTCACGCTAACTGGTGGTCAGTCTCATTTGCGGGAGAACATCCCGAGCGAGTCGACGCTTTGGTGGCGATTGATCCTTGGATCCCCTATTTGGGAGTCGGGCATCAACACTGGCGGGATGTTTCCGCGACTTTCGACGACGAACTCGAAGATCCAGTGGGATGGCAACTGTTCAATCGACAGGTGATAACAAACCAACACCGTCGATGGGTTGAATTCTTTTTTGGTTCCCAACTGGTCGAACCGCATTCGACTAAGCAGTTCGAAGATGCCGTTGGTTGGGCGCTCGAATCGACCGGCGATGTGCTCGTTGCCGGCGAAGAAGGACAGGACGTTGGTATGCCCCCGAAAGAAGGGGTCGAAGCGATATGTCGGGGCCTCGATATGCCGGTGTTGGTAATCCACGGCACTGAGGATGTCTGTCCATCCGTCGACAAGGGGAAGGCGTTCGCCGAGATTACGGGGGCTGAGCTGGTGCTGGTCGAAGGCGCCGGACACCTCACCATGGCCCGTGAGCCGGTCAAGGTGAACCGGGCGATCAAAGAATTCATTAGCAAGAACAAGGAAGAACTCATGAATACCCAAACTTGGACCAGGGCTCTCAATCGTCCCAAGAAAGCCCTATACATTTCTTCGCCGATCGGGTTAGGGCACGCACGCCGGGATGTGTCAGTGGCCAAAGAACTGAAGAAACTCCACCCGGACCTTCAGGTCGACTGGCTGGCGCAGGATCCGGTGACGCGGGTGCTTGAGGCGGAAGGGGAGGCGATCCATCCCGCCAGTGAGTGGCTGGCAAACGAGTCGTCCCACTTTGTTGAGAAGACCACTGAGCACAACCTCCATGCCTTCCAGGCCTTACGGGAGATGGACGAGATCATGGTCAACAACTTCATGGTGTTCCAGGAAGTTGTTGAGGAAGGTCTTTATGACCTCATCATCGGAGATGAAGCGTGGGAGATCGACCATTTCTGGCACGAGAACCCCGAGCTGAAGAGAGGCGCACATGTCTGGTTTACCGATTTCGTTGGCTACCTGCCGATGCCTTCAGGAGGAGACAGGGAGGCGTTTGTCGCTGCCGACTACAACGCGGAGATGATCGAGCACATCGCCCGCTTCCCCCGTGTCAGAGACCAAGCCCTGTTCGTAGGTACTCCCGATGACATCGTTCCCGAGACATTTGGGATGGACCTCCCCAAGATTCGGGATTGGACTGAAGAGCACTTTGAGTTTCCGGGATACATAACAGGATTCACGCCGCCAGATGAAGCTGAAATTCCCGGGCTGCGGCATGAGCTCGGGTTTGGTGACGGCGAGAAGGTCGTAGTCGTCACGGTTGGCGGGTCTGGAGTAGGGCGTGCTCTACTCGAGAAGATCATCGCCGCATACCCGATGGCCAAGAAGCGTCTGCCCGAGCTGCGGATGATGGTCGTGGCCGGTCCGAGGATTGACCCGGATTCACTCCCGGCGCATCCGGGGTTGGAAGTCGTTGGATACGTTCCGCAGCTATATCGCCATCTATCGGCATGCGATCTCGCCGTGGTGCAAGGCGGCCTCACGTCAACGATGGAACTGACCGCGGCCCGGAGACCCTTTCTCTACTTCCCATTGCAAGACCACTTCGAGCAGAACTTCCATGTTCGTCATCGGCTCGACCGGTACGGGGCAGGAAAGTACATGGAGTACGCGACGACCGACCCCGACCAGATCGCTGAGTCGATCGTCGCCGAGGCCGGTCGACCGGTCGACTACGCACCTGTTGAGGCCGATGGCGCTAAACGAGCTGCCGCGAAAATCGCAGAGCTGATCTAGAGAGATCGAAGGGAGGGGAACCTTTGCCCCCGCCGGTGTAGCTCGCTCGTTGGTTCGGGGATTTGGTGGCCGACCGACCTGCGACCCAAATCCGATTTCGGGCTGGCACAATGGGGGCCATGGAGTCTCAAACCCTACGACCGGCAAAAGGGGCGATCTGGACGGCTCTTGGTTCGATATTGCTGCTGCTGATTACTGCGCCACGGTACGGTTTTCATCGCGACGAGCTCTATTTCGTTATCGGTGGGCGGAATCTCGATTGGGGCTATGTAGACCAGCCTCCTCTCATACCTTTGATCGCCAGGATCTCAGAGCTCATCGGAGGGACCTCGCCTCTCGCTCTCCGGGTGCTTCCCGCCTTTGCCGTTGGTGCGATCGCACTGATGACCTCATTGATCGCAAAGCGTTTTGGTGGGAGTGTCAAGGCCCAGACGTTCGCTGCCATCTCCACCGGCTTGGCGGGCGTGGTCCTCGGTGAGGGACATCTACTCAGCACCGCCATATTCGACTTTATGTTCTGGACGGCCGTGCTCCTGGTGCTGGTCCATATCCTCGGTGGCGCGTCAGCGCGGCTGTGGTTACTGGTCGGTTTGTTGGTGGGCGTCGGGCTGCAGAACAAACACACCATCGGCTTTCTTGCGGTGGCGGTGCTCCTCGGTCTGCTGGCCACCCGTCGGAGGAGAATTCTGGCGTCTCCTTGGCCATGGTTTGGCGCGGCGGTTGCCGTCGTGATCGCCCTCCCAAACATCATCTGGCAATGGAACAACGGGTTTCCCCAGTTGGAGATGGCGGAGGCCCTGCGGGCGCGAAGTGACGGTTCTCTTGCCTTCATCTTGTTTCAACCTCTTCTACTTTCGATTGTTCTCGCGGTTCCGGCGGCGATCGGATGGTGGCGCCTTGCCAGGTCGGAAGCACTCGAATCCTGGCGGTCCCTGGCAATCGCATACGGGGTGCTCTTCGTTGCCTTCGCTGCCACTGGTGGCAAGGCCTACTACGTGGCTCCGATGTACTCGGTGCTCCTTGCGGCGGGTTCTCTGTGGTTTGCCGACCTGGGCAAAGGCGCAACTCGATGGATGTCGGGAGTAACGGCTATCGGTCTTGCCATCGGCATGGTGATAGCTCTTCCTTTGGTACCCGAAACTGCTGTGTCCACGGTCGACGCAACCGGTGAATTAGGAGAAACCGTTGGTTGGCCCGAACTGGTGGCCGATGTTGAGGCCATATACCAGTCGATTCCTGTCGACATTCGCCCTGCGACCGTGATCCTGGCCGGTTCCTATGGAGAGGCGGGAGCGATCGATGTTCTGGGCCCAGCTGGCGGCCTTCCGCGGGCTTTCAGCGGGCATAACAACTATTACCTCTGGGGCCCACCAGGAGCGCATGGCCCGATCATCGGGGTGGGAGGCGTTAGCGAGGCGCTCGACATTGTTTGCCCGGGGTATCACCAGGTGGGAACGATTGGCAACGAGAGCAACGTGGAGAACGAAGAACTCGGCCTACCCCTTTATCTCTGTTTGGAGCCCGTGCGACAGCTTGCTGACGATTGGGAAGATATCCGGCACTACAACTGATCGGGCCGGAACGTCTAAATTCAAAGGATGAAAATTGCCGCGGCACAGACCGCAAATGTCTGGGGAGACCCGGCCGCAACCACAAAGGTCGTGGTCGATTGGATTGGGAGGGCTGCAGACGAGAGAGTCGACCTCCTGGCGTTCGGGGAGACATTCCTATCCGGGTATCCCTTCTGGGTCGGAATGACTCCGGCCACCAAATGGAATGATGCCGACCAGAAGCCTGCCTTCGCCCACTATCTCGCAGCCGCGGTCCGGCTTGACGGTCCCGAAATCAGCACGATTGTCGAGGCCGTTGGTCGGGCTGGCGTTTTCGTCTATCTCGGTATAACCGAGCGCGCCGACAGCGAGGGAACCGTATACGCATCTTTTCTCGGGATCGATCCCGCCCGGGGAATTGTCAGTTCTCACCGGAAACTGACCCCCACCTATGACGAGCGGTTGGTTTGGGGTTCCGGTGACGGGCACGGATTGCGGGTCCATCAGGTGGGCGACTTCAAGGTTTCTGGCCTCAATTGTTGGGAGAATTGGGTACCCGGGATTCGACACGCCCTATACGCCCAGGGAACCCAGCTACACGTTGCGGGTTGGCCAGGGTCGCGAGGGCTCACCGACGACATCACCCGGTTCATTGCAATGGAGGGCCGCTGCTATGTGTTATCCGCCGGGCAACTGCTCTCGCCAGGTTCTGTTCCAGATGACACTCCACTAAAAGACGTCGCGCTCGGCGGCAAGTCCGGGTTCGTCTATCCGGGTGGTTCGGCAATCGCCGGACCCGATGGTGGGTGGTTGGTGAAACCTCTTTACGACGAAGAAGCACTCGTCACCGCTGAGATCGATTTGAGCCGGGTTAGGGGCGAGAGAGCGAGCTTCGATCCCGCCGGGCATTACTTCCGACCCGATGTCATCGGAGTGACCGTCGACAGAACCCGGCACAGCTCGGCGACCTTTGCGGACTGAAGAATGACCGGGAACACTTTTGTAGACATCGTGCTGGCAGTTGCGATCGGCCTGGTGATCTGGAAGATCTCGATAGTGACGATACGGATGATGTCAACGCCACCTCCGGAAATAGACCCGGAAGACATCGAAGCGGTCGACCAGGACTACAAGTGCACTGTTTGCGGGGCCGAGTTGACGATGAAGGCGATCAATATTCAAGACGATGCGGCACCGCGACACTGTCGGGAGGACATGGTTCCGGTTTGGCGTCCGGGATGATGTCGCATAGCTGAATACCCGTCCCACAATTGAGTGTGATGAATCTTCGAGTGCCCATGCTGGCCGTCTTCTCCATCGCGATGGTGTTGACTGCATGTGGCACCGATGTTGCTTCCGATCAACTTCAAGGCGTCGTCATCGAGAATCCTCTTCCGAAGGGAGACTTCGTACTGACCGACACCGACGGGCAGGCGTTTGACTTCTCCAGGGAAACTGAGGGCAAGCTGACCCTTTTGTATTTCGGTTACGTCAACTGTCCGGATATCTGCCCGGTCCATCTCGCCCAGATCGCCGAGGTGTTCAGCCAACATCCGGAGGTGGCCAGGGAGTCTGAGGTTGTATTTGTCTCGGTCGACCCCACCAGGGATACTCCCAATGTGATCAGGGATTTTCTGGACAATTTCGATTCAAACTTCGTTGGTCTCACCGGCAGTCCAGAAGAATTGGTAACTGCCCAAGAAGCCGTTGGAGTGCCCCCGGCGCAGATCACAGGCGATGGCGAGGACTACGTGGTAGACCACGCAGGATGGGTTATTGCTTATGCCCCCGATGGGCTCAACCACACGATCTATCCCTTCGGCACCCGCCAGACGGAATGGACCAACGACCTGCGGGCGCTGTTGAACTTCAAGGAGAATGAATAATGAAACGCACTATCACCGTTGGTCTCGCACTGATGGCTTTGCTCGTCTCGGCGTGTGGATCTGACGGGACGATGCCGGCAATATCCGACGCACGGATTGGCCAACCCACCGGGCCGAACGCTGCCCTCTACTTCACCGCGACCGGGTACGGAGTAGACGACGCCCTTATTTCGGTGGAAACCCACGTCGCGCCAAGTGCGCAGCTGCACCAAACGGTGATGGGCGATGGGGGAACCATGTCTATGGAGCCCCTGTCGGCGATTCCTATGCCGGCTTCAGGGGATCTGGTTCTCGAGCCTGGCGGCTATCACGTCATGTTGATCGATGTCGATGAGCTGGAGATCGGTTCGACGGTGAAGCTGATGCTCACTTGGGAGAAGGCAGGCGCTGAGACGATCGAGGCTGAGGTGGTCGATCCGGCCGAGACCATGGACGAGACGGGCAGCGACGGTTGATTGTTTGGTGGTGCACCGCACTTTTTGAACCCTGGGAGTGGCAGTGGATTCCCTACCCGGGGATTTGGCTTTCGGCAATTCTGCCCACCTTCTTCTATATCCGTGCCATCCGTCGTCACCCCGGCGAGATCGATCGCAAGAGGGCCGTTCAGTTCGTTGCTGGAATGCTCGTGTATTGGTTGGCTACCGACTGGCCTTTGGGAACCCTCGGAGCGGGTTATCTCGCCTCGGCACACATGGCTCAATTCCTCCTCTACACGCTGATCGCCGCACCATTGCTTCTCCTCGGAATCCCAGAGTGGATGGCGCGCAAGATTGCCGGCAAGCTCAGGATCTATCGGTCGGCGGTTTGGCTTGGCAAGTCTGCGGTGACATGCGGAATTCTCTACAACATGATTCTTCTCTCCACACACGCTCCAGCCACGGTTGACGCCTTGAGGATCAACCAATTTGGATCGTTCGCCATGGACATCCTGTGGGTGCTTTCCGGATTGTTGCTGTGGCTCCCGGTCTTGTCACCGCTGCCCGAGGGCCGGGTCGAGTCGGTGTGGGCAAAGATGATCTACTTGTTCCTCGTTACTGCCGTCGTGGCAGTAATCCCGGCGAGCTTCCTCACTTTTGGTACGACGCCGCTCTATGCAACCTACGAACTTGCTCCCCGAATCGGCTCGATGACGGCCATCGAGGATCAACAGATTGCCGGAATCCTCATGAAGCTGGCCACGATTCCCATTATTTGGGGCACGATCTCGGTCCTGTGGTTTCGGTTCTCGAGCAAAGAGGCTCAATTCACCACCTGACCGGGTCGCGCTTCATTTTCTCCGACTACGATCCGACAACGAATGCCCGAGTCGAAACGCCGTAAACCAAAGAACCCGCCGAAGTCGGAGCAAGCCGTCGAAGCAGCCAGGGCAAAGGAGCCCAGCCCCACCTGGTATGTCGCCACCATGACCGGTCTGATGGTCATCGGAGTGGTCCTGGTTCTGATCCGGTTTATATTCGAAAAAGACCAGGCGTTGTTGTTGGTCGGTCTAGGCGCCATAGCCGCCGGCTTCCTAATGACCACCAACTACCGCTAAAACCGCCTTCCGACGGAACAGCCAGCCAATAGTGGCACCAAACTTGGAAAGAACGGGTTGAAGCTCTGCTCGCTCCGACGCCTAACCCCCCGGCGTCGTCGTGGGCGGTGTGGTTGGCGGCGCCGTGGTTGGCGGCGCTGTGGTTGGTGGGGGTTCGAACTTGCCTAGGGTCACTGTGACTACGTCTCCGGGGAATAGTGTCGTCCCCTGGGTGGGGAATTGGGAAACTACCTTGCCGTCCTGGGCCGGGTCGACAACAGGTTGTGTCGCACTCGACGTTGCCATGACCAGGCCGAGTTGCTCCAAGGCAGACTTCGCCTGAGCGGAGGTCAGCCCGGTGAGATTGGGCACCTGCACCGGCCGCGGGCCCTGGGAGACGACGATGAGAACTGTCTCTCCGGTCTCGGCCTCAGTACCAGCCGCTGGATCGGAACTGATCACGAAGCCGTTGGGAACTTCGCTCGAGAACTCATCATTGACAGTGACCAAAAGCCCCAGGTCGCGCAACGCCGCGGTGGCGTCGCGTTCGGACATATCGACGACGTCAGGGATGATCACGATCTCCGGGCCGGTAGATACCACCAGGTTGATTGGTGTTCCCGCGCCCACCGCGACTCCCTGGCCAGGGTTTTGCTCAATGACGACACCGGCGGCACGTTCAGCGTCAGGCTGTTCTGTGATGGTTCCCACTTCCAAATTGGCCGACTCGATGAGAATCCTGGCGTTCTCCAGGGTTTGGCCGACCAGCGGAGGTACCTGCACTTCCTCTAACCCCGTGGAGACAATCACGTCGACGAGCGAACCCTCCTCGGCCTCGAACCCGGGGAGAGGGTTGGTCCGAATAACAAGACCCACTTCGACTTCAGCGGATGGCTCCGGGATCACGTTCACTCTGAATCCATCTAGCTGGAGCCGATCGAGAGCCTCCTGTTGTGTCTGTCCGATGACATTGGGGATTTCGATCAACTCGCCCTCGCCGTTGTTGCCATTGGCGCTCTGAAAGAGAATGAAGAACAGCACGACGAGGGTGATCAGGAGGCCGAAAGCGGTGAGAATGAACGGCAACTGTGATCGAGGCTCCTCCTCAATCTGCCGGTAGACCTCATCAGGCGGCACTGTTGCCGGAGGGGCTGCGGTCATCACCCTCGTAGCGTCGCTACCTGCGGCGACCGCGGCACCGGCGGCGACCGGAACGATGGCGGCGCCAACCGCTTCCCCGCGGAGAACACTGAGAAGATCGGACCGCATTTCGTCGGCTGTCTGATAACGCCCTGCCGGGTCTTTGCGCATCGCCTTGGTGACTACGTTGCTCAGGGATTCGCCGATATCCGAGTTGAGCGACGCAGCGAGTGGCGCCTCCGTGGACACGTGTTGGAACGCTACCGACATCGGAGAATCTCCGGTGAACGGGGGACGTCCGGTGAGCATTTCGTACAGCACGACGCCCAGCGAGTAGATGTCCGAGCGGGCATCGGCCGGGTGGCCCTGAGCCTGCTCCGGGCTGAAGTAGGTTGCCGTACCGATAACGGCGCCCGTCCGGGTGAGTTCCTGGCTGTCATCCCATGCCCGGGCAATTCCAAAGTCAGTGACTTTCACCGTGCCATCTTTGGCGAGGAGGATGTTTCCAGGTTTCACGTCGCGATGGACCAGACCAGCCTGGTGTGCCACAGATAGGGCGGCTGCCGTCTCGGCTGCAATCTCGTTCGCCCGGCGCGGGAGCAGTGCGCCTTCGGACTTCAGGACATCCCGCAGTGACCTTCCGTCGATCAATTCCATAACAATGAAATAGGTGCCTTCGGCCTGGCCCCAGTCGTAGATTCCGACGATGTTGGGATGACTCAGATTGGCAGCGGCCTGAGCTTCTCGGCGGAACCGTTTGACAAAAGCTTCGTCTGCGGAGAACTGTGAGTGGAGCACTTTGATGGCAACGCGGCGGTTGAGGAGAGTGTCCTGGCCCTCATACACGTCGGCCATTCCACCCCTGGCGAGGTGGGACGTGACGTGGTATCTCTCGGTTAGTGCTTTGGGCGTATCCATTAGCGAATCCCGAAGTCTAGGAACGACTGGGGCCAATTCATTGTTCACCCTGAAGCCAGAGTTGGAAAAGGTCGGCGGCGATGGGTGCCGCCAGTCCTCCTCCGGTGGCCGATTCACCCAACTCAGGGCTGCCCTCGAGGAACACGGCGAGTGCAATGGTCGGGTTTTCCACTGGCGCAAACCCGATGAACCACGGATTGGGGAATTCGCCAGCATCTTGAGATGTGCCCGTTTTCCCGGCGACTCTGATTCCGGGGACTGCGGCGCTACGGCCCGTCCCTTCCGTTACCACTCTCTCCATCATCTGCCCGACGATCGACGCCGTTGTAGACGTCATTGCAGCGCCCAACGACAAGGGTTGGAACGACTCGATGGTGATGCCATCGGCGTCGAAGATCCGGGATACCAGATAGGGGGAGAAAACTTCGCCGCCGTTGGCGACTGCTGCTGCGACCATCGCCATATGTAACGGCGTGGCACGTACATCTCGTTCCCCGATTCCGCTCTGGCCAAGGGCTGCCGGGTCGTTTTCCAGTGCGTTTGTTGGGAAAATCGCCTGTGGGATTGTCCAATAGAAGTTGAGATCGGTGTTGAATCCGAGGGCATCGGCGGTAATTCCCAGGTCGATGGCACCAACCTGTATTGCAAGGTCGGCAAAGGTGGTGTTGCAGGAAACTACAAATGCCCGTAGCAAAGTGATGGAGACACCGTCATTGCAATCTCCACCGCTGAAGTTGGAGATCGTTGCCGTAGATCCGGGAAGCTCGAACTCAACAGGGTCGGGAAACTCGGTTTCGGGGCCAGCCGTTCCGGTGTCAATCGCGGCGGCGGAGACCACGGTTTTGAACGTCGAGCCGGGTGCGAACAGTTCACGGGTCGCCCGGTCGCTCAGCGGCGATAGGGGGTCGACTAGGAGTTCGTTCCACACTGCGTCGGCATCATCCCCGGTCAGCGGTTCGGGGTTGTACGAGGGTGATGAGACCGAAGTCAGGATCGCTCCAGTTCGGGGGTCGAGAGCGACCACCGCCCCACGCCTACCGGCGAGTGCTGCATAGGCGGCCGCCTGAAGGTCGGCATCGAGGGTGACTTCAATGCTTCGGGGGCGAAGATCGCGTCCCAGGATGACGGCGACGAGATCGCTAATGGTGAGGTCGCGCCGGGAACGGAGGTCGTCGCTGAAGGCCGCCTCCAGATTGGTGTTTCCCAGAATGAAAGAAGAGTATCCGACTGTATGGGCGAACAGCTGCCCCCCGGGATAGGTACGGATAAAATTGCGGGGATCGTCGGGATCCGCCACCGACTCGGCGAGAATGTCGCCCTCGGCGGTGACAATCAGGCCACGCTCCTTGCCTCGTTCGCTGAGGGCTGGCCTGGCGTTTCTCGGGTCGTTCTTGAGGTCGTCGGCCCGGACAACCTGATACCAGGTGACGGCACCGAGCAAAGCGAATATCGCGGTAAACATTCCGAACGCCAAACGACGGATGGGGCCGTTCATTTCGCTTCCTCGTGGCTGATACGAAGCAGGAGGGCGACCAACACGAGATTTCCTACCAGCGCCGACCCGCCGTAAGACATAAACGGCAGGGTGATTCCGGTGAGGGGAACCAGGCGGAGAACTCCGCCGATAATTAGAAATGTCTGGACTCCAAGGACAAAGCTGAGCCCCGCGGCGAGCAGCTTGCGGAACGTATCCCTGCTTCTGAATGCGATTCCAAGTCCGACCGCGATGACAAGGGCGTAGAGAGCGAGTACGGCGATGGTCCCGGCGAACCCCAATTCCTCCCCCACAGCGGCGAAGATGAAGTCTGTTTCTGCGTTGGGCATGAGGTCTGGACGCCCCAGACCAGGCCCGGCGCCGGTCAGCGAGCCACTCCCGAGAGCAAACAGGCCCTGAGAAATTTGATAGCCGGCGTCTTCGAAGTGCTCGAACGGTTGCAGCCAACCGGCGACCCTGCGCTGCACATGGTCAAAGGCGTAGTAGCCGGCGACTCCGGCAAGCAGGGTCAGAAACCCTCCGGTGACCAGGTAACCAGTGGCACCCGTGGTGGCGTAGAGCAGTAGAACGAAGCTGGCAAAAAGGAGCAGCGAAGCCCCGAGGTCGCGTTGGGAGATCAGTATCAAGACGCTGAGTGCCCAGGTAATCAGAAGGGGGACCAGTTGGCGTGGTTCGGGGAACTGAAATGGCCCGACCCGGCGGTGGGCTTGGCGGAGGGCATGTTGGTGGTCGGCGAGATACGCAGCCACGAAGATAACCAAGCCGAGCTTGGCCAATTCGGCTGGCTGGAATTGAAGTGAAGTGATTTCGATATCCAGGACGATCCAAAGCCGTGACCCGTTTACTTCCAGGCCACGGAGCGGAAACGCCCAGTCCTGGGGGAGGTTGGGAAGGAGGAGAAGGATCATCGAGACCAACAGAATTGTGTAGCGGTAGCGACGGAGGACTTCAGTAGTCCCCTTGCTTAGCAACCAGAGCACGATTGCTGCTGCCGCGGCACCGATCAGAAGCCACCAACGCTGCAAGCTTGCCCGAGCCGGGTCGAGCCGATAGATCTCGAGGAATCCAATGGCTGCGAGAGCGGCCACCGGGGCAATGAGCAACGAACTCGAACGCGGAGCCCAGGCCCGCGCTGCCAGATAGATGCCGCCAAATGCGATGGCGAAAATAAGAAAAGTCAGCCCGCTCTGGGCATCAAGGGTGCCTGAATTGGCCAGGTTGACCAACGTCACTCCGAAAGCCGCAAGTACCGAGGCGGCGATGATCGTCGCTCCCTCGGTCTGTCGGGTCATCGACTATCCGTCGAGGGCATCGGCGACAATCACCGTGATGTTGTCCTGGCCGCCGGCCTCATTCGCTTCTTCGACCAACTTCCAGGCGGCATCGCCGGCGGTCCCTTCTCCAAGGGCATCTCGAATCTTCTCGTCGTCAATCATCGAGTTGAGTCCGTCGGAACAAATCAGAATTCGATCGCCCGGTTCGAGGTCGATAATCATCTCGTCGACGTTGACGAATCGGGTCAGACCGAGGCAACGTGTGATCATGTGTCGCTGCGGGTGATTCATCGCCTCTTCAACTGACAGCTTTCCTGAGGCCACGTACTCCGCCATGACCGTGTGATCTTGGGTCACCTGGCTCAATTCTCCACCGCGGAGCAGATAAGCGCGGCTATCGCCGACATGTGCAAAGTGGGCTATCCCGTCAGGACCTGTCAACTTGACCATGGTCATCGTGGTGCCCATGCCTTCTAGTTCGGGTTGGCGCCCGACTTCTTCCCGAATGGCCCGATTGCCAGCGGCCACCCGGTCTGCCGGATCCAGTTCTGAGCTGGCAGCAGCATTGACGGCTAATCGCGAGGCAACCTCACCGGCGACGTGGCCGCCCATACCGTCGGCCACCATCAGAGTGACCGTGCTAGATGTTTGCCCGTCATCGGTTGGGAAAAGCGAATCCTCGTTGATATCGCGCACCATTCCCTTGTGCGTGGCCGTAGCCCAGATGAATTTCATCGAACTTCCATAACGGTCTTGCCCACCTGAACTGAGTCGCCGCGGCGAAGCGTGGTTGGAGCCGTGACTCTCCTCCCGTTTACGTATGTACCGTTGGTGCTCCCCAGGTCATGGAGCACCAGGCCGGTGTCTTGGGCAACTAAGCGCATATGGAATTCAGAAGCGTAGGGGTCGTCGAGCAATACGTCCGCATCCTTTGATCGTCCCATTACGAGTGAGTCGTTGACCTCGACCTCCATGCCCTGCTGGGTCTCGGATCTGACCATCAACAAGCTCGACCCTTGCTTTCTTTCTCGTTTCAATGATATCCCGAGGTGGCTACCAATTGCACGGGCCACCTGCCATACGAACAGGTAGACCAATCCGAGAAAAATGATCCGGAGGAGAGCAAGGATGATGTCAGGCATCGACAATCTCCGTAAAGCGAAACTGGTGCTCGCTCAACTGAATGCTGCTACCTGAATTAATAGCCCGGGGTTCTGATCCCAAGGGAATGCCATCAACTGAGGTGCCGTTGGAGGAGCCCAGGTCTTTGACCCAGGTCGAGCCTTCGGATCGCCATATCAGTGCATGGTCCCGGCTGACGTCGTCGAAAGGGAGCACGACGTCTGCCTCGGTGGTCCGACCGATAACTGCCCGATTGGGTCGGATTTGGTAAGTGCCGTCAGTCCCGGTGAGCCTCGCCCAGGGCCTCTCCTCGCCGGGCACTATCTCCAGATGACAAAGAAATTGGCCGGGGACGACGGTTTCGTCGATCTTGATGGTGACATGCGGCGGCCCCACCAGACGGAGTCCCGTTTCGACGATGTAATCAGCGAAGCTGTCGGTCAACGAGGTCGCCAGTTCCGGTGTCGCGTCGCTCAGGTCTTTCGGGTGGAAAGTAAGTGTGATGTAGTTCGCAGTCGCCGGCCCCGAGGCATGGTCAAACCGGGCGAGGTCGGCTTCGCGGGACACGCGGGTGGCGATCTCGGAAGGATGGAGCCTCCCCGAAAAGACACGGCCGAAGACACCTTCCAGGAGGCGCTCCAGTCTTCTCTCCAGCCCGCGGGCCACATTCATCGTCGTCAGGTTACGGCTCTTTGCGCATACAACGTCAACTACCGCAACGGGTTTGCCGACGGTAATCTTCAATTCTCACCACGGGCGAGTGGCGGAATTGGCAGACGCGCAGGATTCAGGTTCCTGTGATCGCAAGATCGTGGGGGTTCAAGTCCCCCTTCGCCCACCGGGGCTGGCTGAGGCGTTTGCGTTCTACGAACGTGGCTCGCTTTAGCTGCCGAGGCTTGCGAGTCGCACCTTCACCAGTTCGCGTACCAGGTTCTCATCCAATGGCTGATCGACGGGAAAACGCAGAGTCCCCTTGGACCAGTCGTAATTGGCCAGTTTGTCTGGATCGATCTCGCTCAGAACAGACCCGGAATGGGGTAAGTAGCTGCAGTGGTTTTTGGCGTAGGAATATCCAGCCACGGCCTTCCCCCCGACTAAGACGGCCGGAACACCGTAAGCGATGCCCTCCTCGCCCTCAGGCAAAATCTTTAACAACATCGTTCGTACGGCTCTAAGTGTCGTCTTTTGTGGCTCGGGGGATGAATCCAAATAGTCATCGACAGTCATTTTCATGGACCTGCTGATCGCGCTCGCCAGTTCGTTTCGTATCGTATCTCCACAGGGGCCGGTCAGGATTTACCGACACGGAGGTCTCGTTTCTGGAACAGTGGGATCGAAGCGATCACCAGGATCACAAAAGACCCTGCCAATAGAGCGGCGCCGGTCCAGTCCATCCCGTTTAGTAGCGGATCGCTCCCCAGATACCAGTGGAACGGTGAGAGGCTGGCGATCGGCTCGAACGTCTCCGAAAGCGGAAAGAAGGAGAACATGAACCAGGTAACGAGGGCAATGCCTGTCGTCACCATTGTGGCCACTCCTCGCTTGCCGGTGGCGGCGCCGAATAGCAGTGCGATTCCCCCATAAACCAACCCGAAGAGAGTTAGAAGCAGCGATATGGAGGCGATTCCTTCGACACCGACTTCATCCAGTCCGCCAATCCGGACCCCGATCCAAGTCGCTGAGAAGGTCACGACACCGAAGAGCACTGCCCAGGCGACCATGGCCTGCACCTTCTCCAAGATCAAGCTGGATCGGCTGATTGGGTTGGACATGAGGAGATCCATCGTGTGATTCTCTTCCTCGCCTGCCAGCGCCCTCGATCCTATGGTGGTAGCAAGGACAATGATGGCGATCGGGCCGACCAGCGAGAACACTTCGCCGGTGAGAAATCCTGTCGGGGTACCCATGTCGACACCACCGATCATCGCGACAAGTGCGTCGGGGAACGAAGCAAAGATGTTGATGAAGTCTTCGGGTATGAAGTTGTAGAGAGGTGGAATCAGCACTCCCATATAGAACATGATCGCTGCGGTAATCGTGAACAGTCCCTGATACTCGGAGAAGGTCTTGACCGAGATCTGGGACACCCGGGTCGAACCAGCGATTCTCTCCATCACCTTGCTGGTCATCGGGTTCGCCCGAAGACGGTCGAGAAGCGTCACATTGGTGCCCTTGTCCTTGAGGTCCCGTCGTGCAATTCCCACGTAGGCAAATCCAAATGCCACTATCGACAGTCCGGCTAGAACCGCAATATCGCTCCAGTCCAGACCGTTGTTGATCGGTGAGCTAGAGCTGTAGTAATACCAGGGAAAGATCCGCGCCAACCACTCGAGGTCGGCCAGAGGCAGCAACGTTGCAGCCAGATAGCCGACGATCATCAATCCTGCCGAAGCACCCGACGCCGCGCCCCGATTTCCGCTCCAGGAACCGATAGCCAGAGCTAGAAGTCCGTAAAACAGACTATTCAGGAACAACGCGAGTGTGATTGAACCGATGAATAGGCCGTCGGTCGGCACATCGAGGACGGCGGCGGACCCGACTCCCGCTCCCCACAGCAATAGTGTCATGACCCCGATAACCAAAGACATCGAGGATGCTTTAGAGATCAAAACTTGCCTGCGACTTATCGGGTTCCCCAATAAGAAGCCAAAGGTTCCTTCCTGCTCCTCACCGGCGATGGCGGAGGCCCCGAAGCTGATCGCGAGACCGCCGAGCACCAACGCGCCCATGAGGTTGTAGATCGCCCCGAACGCAATGCCGCCTGCGCCGCTTCCCTCGGGATTTATTCCGACCAGTTCGAGTACGGCGGCTGGTAGTTCGTAGTAGAACGAAGTATCTACTCCCGCATAAACCCACATTGAGAAGAAGAGAAGTGCTCCGACGGTGACAGCGCCAAGCAAACCGGCCGGAATTCGGTCCCGGATGTTCTTGGTGAACACATTGGCGAGCATCATCAGACGGGTGACTCCTTGTCGGCCCGGTAGTACTGCAGGAAAATCTCTTCAAGGTCGGATTCCTGCGTGGTGATGTCGACCAAGGTGTATCGGTCGGTGGCTGCTCCGAGAAGAGCGTCCATGCTCCCGTCGAAAGACATGACGGCGTGATGGCTCGCCACCTCGACCTCGCGGACGCCGGGCACGGCCTCGAAGGTCGCTGCCTCGACCGGTCCGGTGAACTGGAGTTCAACCCTTCGCACCGCCTTGGAACGAAGGTCGTCGACGAACTCGACATCGACGAGATGTCCATTTCGGATGATCCCGACTCGATCGGCGACCCTCTGCACTTCAGACAATGTATGGCTGGACAGGAACACGCAGCGGCCATCGGCGGCCGCCTCTCGCATCATCGCTTGAAACTCGCGCTGCACCAGGGGATCGAGGCCCGAACTGGGCTCGTCCATGATGATCACTTCAGGCTTGCTCATAAACGCCAGTATCAGACCGACTTTTTGCTTGTTA
Organism: Acidimicrobiia bacterium; assembly: GCA_037969415.1. GTDB lineage: Bacteria > Actinomycetota > Acidimicrobiia > Spongiisociales > ZC4RG35 > MA-ANB-1. The sequence goes on from JBBKXI010000212.1 coordinate 46,119, forward strand.
CCCGACGAGTAGTCGCCAATCTTCTTTGATAGATCCGCCTGCAACCTCTGGGATAGCGCGTCGACAAATCCCTTGTCCACCCCGCCGCGGAGGTTGGAAAAGTAGGTGATCATGTCCTGACCGGTGAGGTTGTTGTACATGGAGAGGTCAGATGGCAAGTAGCCGATGTGATTTCTGATCTCGACGGCGGCGGCATGAGAGTCGAGGCCGGCGACGGTGGCTCTTCCCGATGTAGGCCGGATCAGGTCCAACATCGTGCGGATTGCGGTGGTCTTCCCGGCACCATTGGGCCCGAGAAAGCCGAATACTTCGCCCATCTTTACTTCAAGGTTCAAATCGGTCAGAGCCTCGACCTCGCCGTAGTGCTTGGTGAGACCCTCCGTTTTGATCGCTAAATCGCTCAATTCATCTCTTCTTTCTTCAAATGTTCCGACAAACGTTCCATCAGAGCCGCCCATTCGTTCCCAAAGAACTCGGCGACTGCCCCCAGCTCCGTAACGCGTTCAGGTCTGACGGTAGGAAGGAACCCCGCCGCCGCCTCCGAGAGCTTGCGCATCTCGACGATCCGATCCAGTTCCCCGTGGAGAACCTGGGACCAAACACGGTTGGGGAGCCGGTAATAGCTCGCTCGATCTCCACGGAACGTCACTCGCTCCACCACTCCAGCTTGTTCAAGCTGTCTGATCTGGATGGACACCGAGCCGGTGCTGACATCGAGAGCTTCGACTATTTCGCTCGAAGATTGATGGTCGGGTTCGCATATCATCAACCAGCCCAGGATCCGGCCGGCTGTCCTTGTTCCCGAGATGGATTCCCAGAACCGGCCCACCCTCTCCACAAACTCTGATTGATATTTGTCTGGTTTCACAAACATTCACAATACTCTGAGAGTTCAGAAATGTCAAAATGTTGATAGGCGCCGTCTGGCTTGGGGTTGGCTGTCAGGTCCCTCGCGGAGCGAAAACCTGGTTCCAGTCGTCGCGCATGCTGACGATGGTCCAACCTAAATCGCGACCGATGTCGGTGAATGAGCGTTCACTCTCGAAACTGCCTGCCTCACCCTCGTAGGCGTATTCCCGTTCGGCGTCATCGTGGTTGATGAGGATTGCCAGACTCGGCGCGCCGGAAGCCATCGCGTACTCCAACATCTCCGTATCACCTGGTGAATTGCCGGCAGCAAATATCGGGCGCCGGCCTAATCCCATCTGCATATTGGAAACTTTTGGGGCTCCCTCATCGACTTCCCCGTGTAGCTCGTTGGTTCGGATCAAGGTTGGACGGTTGTTGGCATCGCGTTCTACCTCGTACTTGATGAGCGACCCCACCACACGTTCGGGATCGATGCCGTAGTAGTCGCGGCTGATGCCTCGGACAAACTCGGTGCCGCCACCGGTGACAATGAAGACTGAGAAGTCGTGGTCCTTCAGTTCTTCAATGAGCTCGAGCATGGGTTGATAGCGCATCTGCTTCAGCGGTACACCGTGGTCCGGGTGCAGTGCTCCCTGCATGAACTCCCGGACACGGCGGTCGAACTCACCGGGTTCGATCCCTGCACACAACTCGACAAGAGCAAAGGCGATCGCCGGCAAACCGAGCTCGACTTGTGCAGCTTGGTCGTTCTCAAGCAGTGCCTTGTACTCGGCGCGATCGCTAAGCGAGGAGTCTTTTTCCACGGCTTTGCCCAATTCTCTCAGCATGAAAAGTAACTGGGCGTAGGCAGGCTTCTCGCACCAGAGAGTGCCGTCGTTGTCGAAGACCGCAACTCGCTGCTCGACGGGCAGCCCGTCGGCGGCGTCGATGAAGTCAAGGATCGCCTGTCGGGTAGGCCCGTCGTTCCATGACGGGAGAGCGGCTTCGGTTTGATGGCTGATGTTTGCCTCTTGGTCTAGATGAGGGGTCCAGACCATATTAGGACTGGCTCAAAGTGTCCCCCCGGCTCGCCCTGTCCGGATCCGATGTCGGTGATCTCTCCAATCACCCAACCTGCGGTCGGCATGTGTCGTCAATAATCGATTCAGCCGATATATGCCTGAACGCCACCCACCGTCGCCCCTGCGAAAATTGTCGTAGTCAGTACTTTGAGCGGTAGCGTGTTCTTCCTGTGCCCGACCTCTCCCCATTTCTCTGGATTCTGGTATTGGCGGTCACAGCAGGGGCCGCCTCGATCCAGGGTCTAGTTGGTGTCGGTTACGGGATGGTTGCTGTTCCCGTTCTCGCCCTGATCAGCCCTGCGTTGGTGCCGGTCCCGCAGTTGCTCACCGTGATTCCTCTGACCGTGTTGATGGCGTGGGGTGAGGGTTCGGACATTGACTTCCGGGGTGTCGGCTGGCTCCTTGGTGGCCGGATTCCCGGAGCAGTTATCGGTGTGAGTTTGTTGGCCATTGCCACCCAGCGGTTCCTCGACCTATTTATCGGCGTCGTGGTGTTGCTCGCCGTGGTGGTCCTGGCCCGAGGTCTAACTGTGAGGATCAGCCCCTTGTCTCAGTTTGGAGCCGGCGTTGCCTCCGGTGCCACGAGCTTGGTGGCGTCAATCGGTGGGCCGCCAACAGCCTTGCTGTACTCGGGTGAAAGAGCGGCGACGATTCGCTCGACTTTGGCAGCGGTATTCACTATTGGCGTGATATTTACCATCGCGGTGAGAGTTGTCACCGGGAATGTGGCTGAATCAGATCTCCGGGTCTCGGCGGTCCTGCTTCCGGGAGTCTTTCTGGGGTGGTTTGCGTCGACCCGGCTCAAGGAAAAACTACCTCAAAACAGAGTCCGTGCGAGCGTCCTGGTGATCGCCGCCGTCGCCGCGATCGGGCTCCTGGTGCGGGGTGTTTTGGGATAGTTAGCCCCTGTCGGGTTACCCGAGGGAATCGGTCAGGTTTACCCTCATCCCGGACATGGTGTTCGATCCTCCCCGCCAGAAAAGGCGTCTACTCCGCTGGCTCCTTCCTGTGGCTCTCGTCGTTGCCGCCTTGATCGGGCTTGCGGCCCAGGGGGCAGGCAGCGATGCCCGCGAGGAGATCGATTATCTGAACGACCTTTCCGCTCAAGTAACCGAGCTGGCGGTGGGCGGCGATGCGTTGCGCGACGTCGTCTCTCGACTCTCACGGATTGATCGTCCGGAATTGGAAACGGTCATCGAAAATCTGGAAACCGACATTGCCAATGGCCTGGAGTTTGTCGAACAGGAGCCCCCGTCTGCTGATCTCCTTGCGGTTAGAGCCTTATATCGGCTAGCGCTGGAGCAGTGGGACGTAGGCGTGGCTGGTTTCGGAGCGGGAATTTTGGCCGCAGCCGATGAGCCCGAATCCACAACCCCGACAGATACGATTGCCAATTCGCTAGTGGCGCTTCGTTCTGGCGACGAACTGTTTGTGCAGGTCCGTTTGGAGATCGATCGTCCCGATGTGGCCGACCCGATCAATCCCCTGCGGGTCGTGGTGCTGTCTCCGGCGTCTGGTGAGGCCATAGCCCTCTCGTTGGCTTACACCGAGGCGGCGAGGAGCCCCAACAACGGCATTGCCCTCCGTCCTGGATTGGCCGCTTCGATGATCGTGGCTGATCCCGAATGGCAGCTCGATCCGGAAAACCAGGTGGTGATGCCGGCCACCGAATCGGTTGTGTTCTCGGTGGTTGTTTCCAATGTTGGCAACCTGATTTCTGAAGAAGGACCGATTGCTCTCACTTTGGCCGGTCCCGGCGATCCCGTCGAGTTGACCTCTACAATTCCGCCTCTGGCGCCGGGCGCTCAGACCACGATCATCTTTGAACCCCTTCCCCTTACTCCTGGCGAGCTCTATGCGGTGACTGCTGAGCTCCAGGTGGTGGGAGTCGACACGGACTTCGAAGACAATATCCGCCAGGTGATGTTCCGGGTCAACATCGAATGACCTTCTGATCGTTACCATCGTACAGCCATGATCGACCCGAAACTACTGCGAGATGATCCCGATCAGATCCGGGAGTCGCTCAGACGACGCGGTTCTTCGATCGCGCTCGATGATCTAATCGCTATGGATCAAGAGCTTCGAAATCGCCGACAGGAGGCCGAGTCACTCCGCGCGAACCAGAAAGAGGCAGGGAAGAAGATCGCCACCCTCAGCGGGGATGACAAGCAGCAGGCTATTGATGCCGTGGCCGACCTCGCTGCCTTGGTCAAAGCAAAAACAACGGACGTCGATGAGCTGTCAGCCCAGTTAGATCAGCGTCTTGTCGCGGTGCCCAATCTGGTAGCCGCCGATGCCGCCGATGGTTTCTCTGACGCCGACAACGTCGAGCTGAAGCGGGTGGGTGACCCAGCAACGGAAGGGACGGATCACGCTCGGCTGGGCGAAGCTTTGGGAATCATCGACACCGAACGTGGTGCCAAAGTATCGGGCAGTCGTTTCGGCTACCTGAAAGGGAAAGGTGCCCTCCTCGAGTTCAGCCTGGTGCGCTGGGCGATGGACAACCTCGTCGAAGCCGGATTTACGCCCATGGTCCCACCGGTCTTGGTCAGAGAGCACGCCCTTGAAGGCACCGGTTTTTTCCCCGAGGCCCGGGAGCAGGTTTATGAGATTCCCAAAGACGAATTATTCCTGGTGGGAACGGCCGAGGTTCCGCTCGCCGCCTACCACGGAGATGAGATATTTGATTCTGACGAACTGCCGATTCGCTACGCCGGATTCTCCACGTGCTTTCGCCGAGAGGCCGGTACATACGGCAAGGACACCGCAGGGATATTTCGGGTCCATCAGTTCGACAAGGTGGAAATGTTTGTGTTTATCGACCCCGCCGAATCGGAAAGCGAGCATGAGCGTTTGCTCGCAGTCGAGGAGAAACTTGTGGCTGACCTCGAGTTGCCTTACCGGGTCGTGAATGTCGCCGCTGGCGATCTCGGGGCATCGGCGGTGAAGAAGTACGACATCGAGGCCTGGTTCCCGGGTGAGCAGAGCTACCGCGAGATCACTTCTTGTTCTAACACCACCGATTACCAAGCGAGACGTCTCAGAATTCGGATGCGCGGTGACTCCGGCAACGAGATCCTTCACACCCTGAACGGGACCGCTTGCGCGATGGGGCGTACGATCCTGGCGATTTTGGAGAACCACCAGCAGCCGGACGGGTCCGTAATGATTCCTGAGGCCTTGCGGCGGTACACCGGTTTCGACGCAATCGGACCGTGAGCGAGGTATCCGACCCGATCTTCGCCCGGATCGCCGCCCGCTACGACCTGATCAATCGAATCCTTTCATTTGGTCAGGAGAAGAAGTGGCGGACCCGGGGTGTCAACATGCTTTCACCCGGGTTGGTGCTCGACCTCGGGGCGGGTACGGGTGATACTGATTTTGGCAATCGGCAAGTCATCGGACTCGACCCTGTGATCGAGATGCTCGCACTGAGCCCGGTCCCGGCCCGGGTAGTGGCAGTGGGGGAGGACTTACCCCTGGCCAACTCCTGTGTGGACGGAGTGTTCAGCGGTTTTGTGTTCCGCAATCTGACATCGGTCGGGGCAACGCTCGACGAAGTCGCCCGCATCTTGAAACCGGGCAGCGCCGCTGTGGTGGTGGATTTGACCCGGCCCAGGAACCGCTTATTGAGGACTCTCCATCGCGTGAGTACAGCGGTTGTTCTGCCACTAGTGGGTTTAGTGTTCGCCAGATCTCCACGTGAATATTGGTACCTGCACAAGTCGCTCGATTCGCTTCCCCCACCCGAGGAGCTCTTTGAAGGCGGGGGACTCGTCGTCGAGGAAGTCTGGCGGATGGGAATCTTCGGGTTTGTCTACGGAGCACGACTCCGCAAGGAAGGGTTTCAAGCTTGAGCCAGACGGGTAATGATGGAGGAGTTCTAACAAGGAAGAAGAATGAATAATTCCAATACCACATCATTTGTGAAGAATATGAAGCACCAGGCCGACCGAGCTTCCGGGTGGTTTGGTGATCGTCTTGATCAGGCTCCGGACATGGAAGATGTTCGAGAAGCGGTCAGCGACACTTCGCGTAAGACTGTCGAGGCCGCACGTGACCGCATCGATGATTTTGGAAAGTGGCTTGCTGATTTAGCCGAGGATATGGGCGTGGTCGAGCCTCCCAAATCGTCTAAGGCCAATAAGGCTGCCGGGGTGGCCGCCATCGGTGCTGCCGCGGCCGGCGGTTGGTATTTCTTCAACTCGACAACAGGTAAACAACATCGCAGTCGGGTTCGTGACTACCTGGTCGGTCTTCGAGACCGGATTATGGGTCGATTGAAAGACTCCGAAGTCTTCGCTGATCAATCCGGCGATCTCGTGACAGTGGACCCTCAGGAAATCACAGGTATCGAGGGTCTGAGCGTTAATAGCTGACGCTATCGGAGCGTCGAACCAAGGCCCCGACACGGTCTACGAGGTTCATGCATAGATTTGGATGATCTCGCATGCAACGATTCATGTGTCCCGGGCATCGGCCTTTCGGTTTAGGCCGCGCCTCCCCAGGCTGCGCACTTCAGTCATTGTTCTATTCGGCGCTTTGCTTGCAGCGAGCCTTGTGGGGTGGGCGCGGCTCCAGCTTCCTGAACCGACAGGTTCATATGGCGTGGGCAGATATCGAGCCGTGTGGACAGATGTGAATCGAAGCGAAACTCACCTTCCTAGCGGAGCGGCAAATCGAAGCGTGCCCGTCGAAGTTTGGTATCCAGCCGAGGAGGGGACCGGTACTTCATCTGCCTATATCGATGATCTGGGTTTGATACGGGAGCAACTAATTGACAAAGGGGAACTTAGTCCGGCAGTGGTTTGGGGTCTCTCACTGGTGCGCACGGCTTCCCGTGCGGAAGCGAAACCGATTCTTTCCGACGGGCTTCCGCTACTGATTCTATCCCCAGGGAACCAAACCAATGTTGTGTTCTATTCGGCCCTAGCTGAAGATCTAGCATCGCAAGGGTACGTTGTCGTTGGTATCGATCATCCATATCAGGTAGCAGCTGTATCGCTCCCCGACGGATCTGTGGCCGGTTATGACTCGGCGTCTGATGGCTTCTCTGAAGAGGAGCTGTCGCCAAAGTTGAAGAGAGGGTCAAGGACATCGACTTCGTTTTGGGCCAGATCCTCGCTGCCCCAGGCGACTCACTCATCGCGGCCATCGACCCCAACCAGATAGGTGTGCTCGGGCATTCGTTGGGAGGACTTGCGGCGATGGAGACCTGCCGATCGAATGAGATTGTCAGAGCCTGCCTGAACATCGATGGTCAAGGCGCCGGTGGACCATTTGGCGTCCTTTTCGACGATCGAGCTCCCATACAACCCGTCATGTTCATCACGAAAGAAACGCTGATTCATCCTGACCTCGTGACGCGTTTCGAAGAGGCGGGCTCTGGAGCCTTCCGCGCGGTACTTCCGTCCGCAGGCCATGGAGACTTCACGGACGAGGCATTACTTGCTTCCGCTTTGAATCCGATGGCCGCCGCCGGTGACGTTGTTGACGTCAGCAGGGGTCTTATTGGTGCGTTCTTTGACCAGGCTCTGGCGGAGGAGTCAGACTGGGATTTTCGAGGTCTTGACGCGAAAACAAATGTGTTTATCAACGTCTTTCCTCTCGGAGGCGAACCTCAGATTCCCGAAGCCTGATTCCCGAGTTCGCTAGTAGAACTGGGCAGGTAGCCTTGTCCCAATCGTGCTAGGCGGGGTGCTAGGGGTGCCCTATATCCGAAAACCTCTTTATGCGGAGCCGAGTTCCCCGTCTGAGGAGCAAGCGGTGCCGGGGCTTTTGCCCTGATATCGGGAGAGCGATGTTGACGAACGGGTCCTGCGCGGCGGAATCCCACGAATCTGGTCAGGTCCGGAAGGAAGCAGCCATAAGTGGATCGTTCCGGGTGCCGCAGGGTCACCCGATCTGAGTTGGCGCCCGGTATCAACGGTGGTCGCAAACTTCGAAGACGGGGTGCACGATCACATTTCCATCTTTGCACTGTGTAGATTGGCGCGTTTTAGCGTCTTGGTGCACTGTGCAACCGAGGGCGCTGCCGTCAGGACTAACCGGCTCGGACCAAGATTGTGCCGTAATGGGCGTTTCCGATTTTGCCCATTATCAGTTACTCTCTCGGCCTGATGTTTTCCTCGTTCGGTCCCATCTTTCCCAGGTTGTTCGCTGCTGCGGTTCTGCAGGAGCTGTCCTTCGCGATGATGGTCCACTTTCCTGGCTATCTGGAGGGATTGGGGATCAGCGAAGCTATCTTCGGGGTCCTATATGCGGCCTCTGCAATTATTGCACTTGCCCTCCGGCCAGCATTTGGAAAGCTTCTCGATCTCACTCACCGTCGCACCATTCTCCTCTATGGCGGGGCGGTCAATGCCTTGCTGGTGATGTCGCTGACTTTCACCAATATGTGGGGGCCGTCACTCTGGGCCGTTTTCCTCACCCACCGTGTGGTCCAGATCGGTCTGTTCACGGCCATCTTGACCTATGCGGCCGACGCAATTCCCGAAGAGAAGCGCACTCAAGGGCTGGCGATTTATGGATTGTCCGGTTTGTTACCACTCGCTCTGGCAGGAGTGCTCGGCGACTTCGTCATATCCACGGTCGGTTTTGATGGGTTGTTCGTGGTGTCGTCGTTGGCGATGTTGGGATCTTTCCTCCTGGTCCGCAAGCTTCCTACCTTGCCTCTCATGGTCCGCAGCCCTCGGCGCGGATTCTTTCATGCCTTCCTGCAGCGCAACCTCTTACCCATCTGGTGGATTACGTTGAGCTTCACGGTTGGAATGGAGACGGTGTTCACCTTTACCCGCACCTTCGTGTCCGATCGGGGAGTGGGTTCGACCGGGATCTTCTTTGCCGTGTACGGGCTCAGCGCTGCCGCGACCCGGATCGCCGGCGGAAGGACATACGACCGTATCCCGGCTCGTTCTATCGTCGTCGTGGCGATCGCTGCCTACGGCGTGGCATTGCTGGTTCTTGGTCGGGCGGAGAGTTTGGTGCCCTTCGTCCTGGCCGCCGCTGTAGCCGGGAGCGCCCATGGTGCAGTATTCCCCGTTCTCTCCAGCTCGGTGGTTTACCGGGCCCGTTTGTCCGAGCGCGGATCAGCGATGTCGATCTTCACATCCATTTTCGATGTGGCTCTGCTACTGAGCGCACCACTTTTCGGGACGTTGGTAGACCAGTTCTCCTATACGCTGGCCTTCACCGTGGTAGGAATCTTCCTGATTTTTGGCGGAGCGGTTTACGCGGTTTGGGACAAGCGGATGGTTGCCGCAGAAGCACTGGTTGGCTAGTCGCGCTTTTCGGCGAAGTATTCAGCGAGGATGTTTGAACAACGCTCCTTGAGGACACCGTCAACAAGTTCGATACGGTGGTTGAGACGGCGGTCCTGGGGGATGTTGAACAGGGACCAGGCTGCCCCGGCCTTGAGATCCGCAGCCCCATAGACAATCCGATCGACGCGAGCCAATACGGACGCTCCTGCACACATCGCGCACGGCTCAAGGGTTACCACGAGCGTATGTCCTGACAAGCGCCAGCTGCCGATCTCCCGTGACCGCGCTGACAACACGAGGATCTCGGCGTGAGCAGTGGGATCGTTGAGCTGCTCCCGTCGGTTGTGATCGGCTGCGACGACTTTGCCCAACGGGTCGAGAAGAACCGCGCCGACGGGTACGTCCCCACTCTCCGCCGCGAGTTCGGCCTGGGCGAGTGCGTGTTCCATCGCAGATTCGAAGGACGATGTCGAAATGGGCTCAATCACGTGTTCGCATTATCCTGTCTAGTTGGGCTCGGGCCAACCCGGGCAAATCCGAAGTCAATACCATTCTGTGTCGATTTAGCGCGGTATAGGCTCGCGAAATCGACACAGAACGGTATGAGAGTTCACTTCTGGAGGGATCGCATAGTCCGGCCTAGTGCGCGGCATTGGAAATGCCGTAAGGGGTTTTCGCCTCTTCGGGGGTTCAAATCCCCCTCCCTCCGCTCCGACAATTGAATAACTTGGAGGGGTCGCATAGGCCGGTCTAGTGCGCAGCACTCGAAATGCTGTAAGGGGTTTTCGCCTCTTCGTGGGTTCGAATCCCACCCCCTCCGCGGCAATCGAGCGGAGCTCGATTGCCTGGGAGAATGCTCCGCATTCTCCTGGCCAACACCTTGGAGTTTGAGCGGACTCAAAACTGTGGGCGAATGAAATCCGCGGCAATCGAGCAGAGCTCAAGGAGTTTCCTTGTGGGAACTCGTTGCCAATGCAATTGGCAATCTTGTTTTAGCGTTGTTGGTGTTGACGATCAGTTGGGGATCAGATCGAGTTGCTTTGGAATTGCGCGGCAATGACAGTCCTGATGAAATCAACTGAATGACCACTGAGATCGAACGCGCTGGCGCACGCCACAGGAGACGTCTGACTGTGGCACTCCTGCTTGTGGTCACTTACGCAGTCGTACAGCTGGTCGTCGCCCTGGCCACCAATTCACTATCGCTTCTGTCGGACGCTGGGCACATGGGCACCGACTCGCTAGGGCTTGCCATGGCACTTGCTGCCATTGCGACAGCTAGCCGCGCCCAGCGCAAGGACAATCGAACGTTCGGTTGGTACCGACTGGAGATACTCGCCGCGCTGGCAAATTCGGTACTTCTACTCGGGATTGCGGCCTTTGCGATCTACGAAGGAATTATTCGGCTCTCCGAACCTGTCGCCCTCATCGCTCTTCCCGTTCTCTTTGTTGCGATCGGGGGTCTGATCGTCAACCTGGTGAGTGTTTGGTTGCTTCGGTCCGGCGCCAAGGAGAGTCTCAATGTCGAAGGCGCCTACAACGAGGTCCTAGCCGACCTCGCCGGTTCGGTCGGAGTGATCGCCGTGGCCATCATTTATCTCACCACCGAATTTGCCTACGCCGACCCGATTGTTGCTATAGCCATTGGTCTGTGGATCGTTCCTCGAGCGATACGCCTCGGACGCAAGGCACTCTCCGTGCTCGTCGAATCCGCACCCGATCACATTGACCTAGAAGCGATGACGTTGAGTCTCAGCTCGATTGAAGGTGTCGTAGACGTGCACGACCTTCACGTGTGGACTCTGACTTCTGATATGGATGTCGCCACCGCCCACATCGTGATCGCCGACGGTGTGGCATCGCATGATGTCCTGGATAGTGCGGGTGCCCGGCTACGGGAAACGTTTGGAATCGCTCATGCAACCCTTCAGGTCGAGCCCGAAAGCCATTCCGAATGTATTGAACAGACCTGGTGAACGTCTCCGCTGGCGATCAGATACACGTCAGGTGCGATTCCCATAGATCCTCGGTAAAAAGTTCCAATAGTTTGTGCCGACGGAACTTCTGGTTTCACGCTCCAGGAAAGAACTCTGACTCGATTGCCACCCGGTGTGTTGTACCGTTCTGAGCGTTAACGCACCGTCAGCGTGGATGGACCTTCATAAGAAAGTCCGGTATTACGCATCGGGAGGGGTGTCCGAGCGGTCGAAGGAGACGGTCTTGAAAACCGTTGGGCTCTGTTAAGGGTCTCGTGGGTTCAAATCCCACCCCCTCCGCGTGTGTCGGATGGAATCCGACACAATGAAGTTTGAGCAGGCTCAAACTCTGGGCGAATGAAATCCGCCGCAATCGAGTACGGCTTGGATTCCGGATAAGAAAAAGACCCCGCAGGTGCGGGGTCTTTTCCCTTTTGAGCTAGATCTCGTTAAGCGTTGAGACGCTTCTCGATTTCTTCCTGAGTCTCGCCGGTCTTCTCTTTGATCTTGCCGATCATCTCGTCGTAGTTTCCTTCGGCGACGTCAAGGTCATCATCCGTGAGGTTGCCCCACGCCTGCTTAGCCTTGCCCTTGAGTTGGTCCCAGCGACCTTCCCATTTCGTCTGTGTTGCATCTTGCATGAGCGATCCTTTCGTCGTCACGTTCTAACTAGGACATACCCGATTGAGCGTCTGTTTAAACGGTGAGAACAGGCAAAGTACAAGGGCCGGGTTCGGGCTATTTGGTGTGAGGGCGGTAACTTGTACCGATACAGCGATGCTGTTGTTCGGAGAGGTGGCCGAGTGGTCGAAGGCGCTCGCCTGCTAAGCGAGTAAGGGGTTATAAATCTCTTCGAGGGTTCAAATCCCTCCCTCTCCGCCAAGTTAGTGGACCGCGCAGCCGGCCGAAGCGCGGCCTTGCAGTTCTGCGAGGTACCAGTACCGGTTTGCCCGGTATGGAATCTGGGTAGTTAGCCCTTGATGATCCCGCTTCCTGTCCTTGTGTTCGCCCAGACCGACCCGGCCGCGGACGACACCATCGGTCAACTAGGTCGACTGTCGGCGGCCGACTGGATCGTCGCTGCTTCGATCATCGTTGGCGCGGTGGCGTTCGGGCTAATCCTTCGAACAGTTACATCGAGACTGTTGACTGAGCGCAGTGGCCCGCTGGTCGCCCAATTGGTCTCCCGGCTGGTTTTTGCCCTTCTGCTGGCCATTGGCTTTGTCTACGCCCTCAATTTCGTGGGCGTTTCGATAGGTCCGCTACTTGGCCTGCTCGGTCTCCTCGGTCTTGCCTTCGCACTGGCATTTCAGGAGGTTCTCGGCAATTTCATCGCCGGCATCATGCTGTCGCTGCAACGACCTTTTCGGATCGGCGATGAAATCAGAACTGCCGGGTACGACGGAACGGTCGAAGAAGTTAGCCTTCGTAGCACCACCATCCGTACCTTCGACGGGGTTCAGGTGTTTGTACCCAACTCGACCGTGTGGGAGGAGCCGATCGAGAACCATACGACACTTGGCGCCCGACGGACGACCATTGAGATGGGTGTGGGTTATGACTCCGACCTCGACGCGGTTTAGGCCAATCTGCTGGAAACGATGGAGGCAATCGAAGGTATCAAGGCCGAGCCCCGCCCTCAGGCTTATGTGTATGAGTTCGGAGAAAACAGCATCAATTTTGCGGTCAGATTCTGGCACGACTCACAGATATCGACAGAGTGGGAAGTGCGCGATCTTCTTGCGCGGCGGATGAAGGAAGAGCTTGATCGCACCGGCATCGATATCCCGTTCCCACAGATGGTGTTGCACATGGTGTCTGGATCCAGCCAAGACTCCATCCAAGAATCGCCGAGAACTTAGCTTCGCCATCGAGATGGATCGGCGTAGGCTCAGCACTATCAGCCAGAGGATCATTGTCGCCGCCAATCGGTTGCCGGTCAGTCGTGTTGGGGATGAGTGGCAACGAAGTCCCGGAGGCCTGGTCAGCGCCCTTACTCCTATCCTTCAGGAATCGGACGGTGTATGGATTGGGTGGGGCGGTTCGGTCGACGACGATCTAGAGCCTTTCCGTCACGATGGGATCGAACATATACCTGTGGCGATGTCGCCTGAGGAAATTGAAAATCACTACCTCGGGTTCAGTAACGAAACCATTTGGCCGCTCTTCCACGATGCCATCCGCACCCCGGACTATCACCGTCATTGGTGGCGGACCTATAAGGAGGTCAACCGTCGGTTCGCCGAAGCGATTGTGTCAGCCACGAAACCCGATGACCTGATTTGGATCCATGACTACCAGCTTCTTCTAGTTCCCGGCATAGTCCGTGAACTGGCGCCCGAACTCGAATCGCGATTCTTCCTTCATATCCCGTTTCCCCCTGTAGAGCTTTATGCCCGTCTTCCTTGGCGGACCCAGGTAATAGAAGGAATGTTGGGCGCCGACGTAGTCGGGTTCCAGACCAAAAGAGGAGCGGGGAACTTTACGAATGCAGCGTTGGCATTCACCGACGCTGAAACAACCGATCGCGGCCTGAGGCTCAACGGGCACGATTCAAAAGTGGTTGCGACTCCAATCTCGATCGAAACCGACAAGTTCGAAAAGCTTGCTGCCTCCGAGTCGACACAGACAATGGTTCAGCAAATTCGGAACGACCTAGGGAATCCGGAGGTGATTCTGCTTGGCGCGGATCGGCTTGATTACACCAAGGGTATCAATGTGAGGCTGCGGGCTTTCGAAACCCTTCTTGACCGTGATCCCGGCCTGGCTGATCGACTGAAGTTCGTCCAAATTGGAGTCCCATCCCGGACGTCGATTGGAGATTATGCGGCGATGAAACAGGAGATCGAGCAGATCGCCGGTCGGATCAACAGCATGTACGGATCGAGGCACAAGCTCCCTGTCCACTACATCTATGAGTCCCTGACTCCCGCCGATTTGGTCGCCTACTACAGCGCAGCCGATGTCATGGTGGTGACACCTTTTGCAGACGGAATGAACCTGGTGGCCAAAGAGTACGTGGCCAGTCGAATCCACGGCGGTGGCGTGTTGCTCCTCAGCGAATTTGCCGGAGCTGCCCAAGAGTTCCGTGATGCCCTTTTGGTGAATCCGTACGACATAGATGGGATGGCGTCGTGGATGATGAAGGCGATAACCATGGAACCAGAAGAAGGTCATCGGCGGATGGAGTCGATGCGCCGTGTCGTGAAGAAGCATGACGTCCACCTGTGGGCGCATCTCGCTCTCGGATCCGACCTCGACCCGGCTCCACACTAGGACAGTGGGAAGCGACCGGCATCAGTCAGCGGGGCTTCCTGATGCAATCGGGTCTATCGAGGCAATCCAAAACGAATTGGGGCCCAACCCGGTTGTTTTCCTCGACTTTGACGGAACTCTGTCACCGATCGTTGCCCACTACGACGATGCTGGCATCGATTCCTCGGTCCGTGCCACTCTGTCGGATCTGAGGGACCAGTTTTCCGTTGTGATTATCAGTGGTCGGGCCGCCGCCGACGTCCGACAAAGGGTGGGCCTCCCAGGGATCATCTACGCCGGAAGTCACGGTCAGGAGATTGAATATCCGGATGGAGCTAAATACGTGCATCCGGATTCTTCGCATGCACGAGAAGAACTCGATCGTGCTGAACAGGCCCTTCGGCTTCAGCTGGGGCGGCTAGAAAGCATCAACCTGGAACGAAAGCCTTTTGGCTTGGCGGTTCACACCCGCGGGGCCGCCGGCGAAGGCGAGCGCCTCGAGGCGGTGGCGAAGACGGAAGAATTGGCCAAGGGCTTTCCTGGCCTGGTCCTCCGAACCGGCAAGGAGGTGGTCGAACTTCGCCCCGGCACCGAGTGGCACAAAGGGTCTGCCATCGAGCATTTGTGCCAGGGTTTCGATAACCAGATCCCTCTGTTCGTTGGTGACGACGAGACCGACGAGGACGGATTTGTTGTGGTCAATCATCTCGAAGGCGTGAGTGTCCTCGTGTCTCCGACCCCGGAGCGCCGTACCAGTGCCCGATTCTCCCTTGTCGATACCGAAGCAGTGGCCGCATTCTTACGAATTCTGTAGAGGGGCTGGGGGTTTTGGGGAGAGGGCATGCCCCTCTACAGAAATCTGACGTCCCTTAAGTGATCGGAACAGGGTCGCCGGATCGATCTTCGACCAACTCAACTCCACTTTGGATCCGAGCGGCCTCGACAGCTGCATCCAGCTCATTGTCCATGTCGCCAGTAATGAGGTTACCGCCTGTGTCTTCAAGATGAGCCCGGATGAACCAATGGTTGAGGTCGAGCTTGCCCGTTTGCCCAACGATGAGATCCTGAGAAACCAGGTCGGTCTCGCCGATCTCAGCGGCGGCTTCTCGATGTTCTGCACATACCCGGGCGTACGTCTGGTCGAGGGCCCCGAGGTGCGCAGCTACAGGAGCGCGGCCCAGAGCGTAATCGCTGCTCTGGGATCGCATCTTGGTTACTTCTCCGGCCAGTCCAGCGGCAACGCCGCCCATGGTGGTGATTCTTTCGGCGACGCCATCTACCAAATCGCGAACCACTTCGGTCTGCTGATCCATCATCTCGTGGATTGCGATAAAACCGGCGCCACTCACATTCCAGTGAACATGTTTCAGTGTCAGAGAGAGATCGATCAAGTCGGCCAGTCTCTCCTGGAGGATCTGATTGACGGTGTCTGCGTCTGATGTAGAAATCCCTGCCGGTGCAAAATTTGATTCCATGTGCTGCTCCTTTGCCTACTTCTGGGGTTTTACCCGATTCGGGCAACGTATAAACAGCGCTACTCCTTGTAGCCGGCGGCATATGCGGCATGGCCTTGTTTGGCCGCCCTATCTTTGGCCACATCCCGAGACTTCTTGTTGCCCGACGTATAACGGTATTTCTTACCGCTTTTGCCCCATTGGTATTAGGGGCCATCGTTGTCTTCCAGGCGACGAACAGGCATGTTGCCTCTCCTTCTCAATGCGGAAGGGCCGGGTGGACCGGCCCTTCCGCATTTTCCAGGTGTCTAACGGATTGCTTCGTCCCAATAGGGCGTGCTGTCGTAATAGTGGTAGATGTCGGCTACCCAGGCGTTGTCTGAGGCATCGGGCCAGTTGTCCTTGTCGAACCCTGGAGCGTTCGCTAACAACTCCTTGTCAACGTTGAGGACTACTTCTTTGTTGTCCATGTCGACACGAAGACGGTCCCAAGGGATCGCGAAAAATTTGTTGCCCATCCCCAAGAGTCCTCCGGAAGCGAGTACAGCGTATGCGATTCTGCCTCGGTCGAGATCGAGCACGATTTCTTCGATCTTTCCCAGGTCATCGCCTTCGGCGTTCCTGACGGTGTCTCCGGTGATGGTCGTTGCGCTAAGAGCGTTGGTCATTGTCATGTTTGGTTTCCTTTCGCTTTCGTTGTTGTGTAGTTACCCGTTCGC